>NZ_JANXRJ010000266.1 GCF_025353065.1 Lapillicoccus sp. | reverse complement strand
CTTTTTACCCCCGATATGACAGTTACACCGTTTAATCGGACCCAGCACCCTGGGCTAAATGAGGGCTAAATAGCCGCAAGGCTGGGCGACGCGGGCGTCGGTGAGGTGTAAAGCGCAGAATTATCTGGCGTAGTTTCACGGAACTATTTGGCGTAGTCAGGTGCCGATGACGAGGGTTTCCCGAGCGGCTTCGATGACTTCGGCGGTGACCTCGCTCAGGTGGTTGATGTCCAGGATCCGCGAGACTTGGCCCATCAGTCGTTCGATGAGTCGGAAGTTGCCGGTGGTGATGCGGACGATGGTCGTGATGGCGACGTTGGTGTTAGGGGTGACCGGGTCGAACTCCAGACCCATGGCACGCCAGTACGAGGCCAGCACAGGCATAAGGTCGCTGGCGTCGAGCGGACGATACTGGTGCGCGAATCCGATCCGGCTGTAGAGCTGCGGGTAGCGGGCGAGCTGCTTTTCGAAGCCGGGCATTCCGATCAGGATCACCCCGATCTGGGTGCGGTCGAAGAAGTCTCGCAACTGCTCCAGACCTTGGGTCTTGAGCCGTTCCGCCTCGTCGACGATCAGGAGCTCGGTATGCGGCGAGTCCCGCATGTCCCAGCTGAACTCGGGATCCCAGTCGGGGCGTAGGTGGCGTTGGATGTCGTGACTCAGCCGGGAGCAGCGCAGGATGATCTCCCGCTCGAGCTGCCGGGGCGTGGTGATGACATGCGGGGTGAACAACACGGTCCGCGACACCAGTAACGACTCGGGCACCGGAGCGCCACGGGTGTGGCGGGCAGCGTTCCACCATTCCCAGTCGTCCGAGCTGGCATACGTCTTGGCCGACAGCGTCTTGCCGATCCCCGGCGCCCCGTAGCAGGCACCGATGTACCGGTTGCGGCGGACCGTGTCAGCGAATTCCACGAACCGGCGGTGTTGCTTGGTGATCATGAACGGCGTCTCAGGTCGCTGAGTGGGACCGCTGGTCTCGTCAGTAGCGGTCGACATCGAAGTCTCCCTTCACCATCAGTTCTCCCGATACAGCTTGAGCTTGGTCGCCGGCCGTTTCGGCTCCGGCGCGACAATGCGGGCCGCCGCCGGTGTGACGGCATCTGCCGGCACGGCTTCCGGGACCGGGTGCGCCAAGGCGTCGACGAGGCTGCGGCGGGAGTTGAGCTCGGAACGCAGTTCCCGCCGACGCCGGTTCCGTGCCGCCTGCAGGTCCTTCAAGGAGATGCTCGAGGCGGCAAGTTCCGCGGACACCGCCTGGCACAAGAACTTCCCCTCGTGAAAGACCCTGATCTCGGCCAGGTCCCGCGGGTCATAGCGGATGGTCACCTGCTCCCCGACGTAGGCGGCCAACGTCAGATCCAGATATCGCAGCCCATGACAGCGGATGCCGTCCCGGTGCACCTTCCTCGGTGTCGCCACGGTCAACAACAGCAGGTCCAGCAGCTCCAACGACTCGGGCATCCGTGGCAGCCAGCCCGATCGCAACCACCGCTGGATCGGCGGCTGACCGGTCTCCTGATGCACCCGATGGTGGTAGTCCACCGTGATGAACCGGCCAAGGGCGCTGTCCAGATCAGACAGCGACAACCCCGGTGCGGTCACCGCCCGACCGTTGTTGCCCGGCGGGATGTACCCGGGCAGCGTCGGGAGCAGCTCGGTCGTGATGGTGCCGAAGAATCGCTCGATCTTCCCCCGCCCGCGAGGCACCCCCGGTGTGCTGTGGATCAACTGCACATGGGTGTCGGCGCAGACCTGCGCCATGTGGTCGCTGGTGAAATCGGCTCCGTGATCGCTGTAGAGCACCGCCGGCAGACCGCACACCGGCCACCCCGGGTCGCTCTTGCGCCAGATCGCCTGACGCAACGCCAACGCCGTCTGCAAGGACGACGGATCCCCCACAAAGACGGTGTACCCCATCACCGCCCTGGAATGGTCATCAAGGATGACCGTCAGCCACGGCCGCACCGCCCGGCCCGCCTCGTCGGTGATCATCACGTCTAGCTCAGTGTGGTCGGCCTGCCACAGATCGTTCGGATGCGCCGACTCCCGACGGTGCACCAGCTCGAACCCATCCCGGTACACCGACGGATCGTGATGGGCAAGCGCCAACAGCCCGCGGTCCAGCCCGCCGACGATCTCTCGCACGACGGTGTACGACGGAGGTTTCCATCCCCGCTCCCCCGCCACCACGGCCGCCGCCCGCTGCACCTCCGCGATCCTCGGCGGCGGACGCCGCAACGCCAAGCCCTCGATCAACTCCAGCAGCTCCTGCGGCATCCGACGGTGAGCGGCATCAGTCCTACCCGCCCGGACCAGCCCATCAGACCCCC
>NZ_JANXRJ010000250.1 GCF_025353065.1 Lapillicoccus sp. | reverse complement strand
GTGAGGGCCAGGCGCCTCGGGCGGACCGTCGACCCAACAATGGATCGTTCGCTGTGCCGGTGGCGTCTGTTGGCGGCTCTTCGAAGTTAACCGGCTCTTCACAGACGAGGGTGTAGGTGGGGTCTGAAGCCGCCGCTCTCGAGGAGGGAGCGGGCGATGTAGTTGGTGAGGTTGCGGAAGCCGAGGGCGGAGCCACGGAGGTGCTCGAGGCGTCCGTTGATGCTTCGGTGGGTCCGTGGCCAGGGCTCCGGAAAGGTCGTGTCTTAACAGGTCAACAGGCATGTGAGGGCTCGCTCGGGGCTGCGGGCCAGGTGGCGTAGGGCTTGAGCGATGTTGTCCCAGCCGGCCAGGCGCAGGACGCTGATCGAGGTGTTGCGCAAGGTGGCCATGACCCGTGGGGTGTGGCCGGTGCGGACCTGGGATCGGTCCTCGTCGAAGGAGACGTCCCGGACCCAGTGCAGCCGGTTCTCGATGCTCCAGTGGCCTTGGACCCAGGCGGCGAGGACGGCCGGTGGTGCGCTGGTGTGAGGTGCTGAGGTGATCAGGTACACGACCTCGACGGTCTTCTTCCCGGCTCGAGTGACGGTTCGACGGATCTGGGCGACCTGAGCTGCGCCCGCGAAGCCGATCCAGGTCGGGGCGGTCAGGGATCTGATGGTGCGGGTCGCCCGTCGGCCGTGGGTGGTGACGGTGGCCGTGTGTGCGGGGACCTCTTTCCACGGCAGGGCCTTGAGCTGGCGGTGCAGGGTGGGGGTGTTGGCCTTGACGGTGAAGACGTACGCGCCGCCGCCGGTGGTGATCGCGTGAGCGGTGTCGGTTTGGGTGTGCATGGCGTCGACGGTCACGACGACGCCGGTCAGGTCGAAACACGCGAGGAGGTCTCGTACGGCGGGGATCTCGTTGCTCTTGGCGGCGACGGCGACTTGCCCGACCACGGTTCCCGTGACGTGGTCGAGCGCGGCGACCAGGTGCGGTGCGCACGTCGTGGGGGTGCGGGCGCCGCGCACGGTCTTGCCGTCGAGGGCGATGACCCGCTGCCCGTGGACGTCGTCGGTGCGGGTCCACAGCCAGGCCCCGAGGACCCGGTCGAGCTGGTCAGGATCGAGGCGGGCGAAGAGCTTGCGCAGGGTCGACTCGTCCGGGCTGGCCACGCCACCCATCCCGATCCTGGTCCGGTGCTCCATGCTCAGGTCGTCGGCCCATTCACCGATCGCGGCGAACGAGCGCGCCCCGGCCATCACCGCCGTCACGGCCACCGCGAGGATCCCGACCAACGGGTAGCGCACCCCGCGGGGATCACGCGGGTCGGGCACGGTCGCCAGCAGCCGTAGGAGGTGTCCGGCGCGGGTGTCCCCCGACAACCCGCCGGGTTGCGTGGCGGCAGGGGTGATCGGCGAAGATGGCATCGGCGGGTGTGGTCCTTGCTGAGACGGTGGCCTGAAGAACTTCCATCTCAGCCCCTCGGGCCACACCCGTCCCACACGCCACGCCGGTCACACCCCCGCAAAGACGCAGGTCACAGCCCTACCAGCCGACCTTTCCGGGACGTGTGCCATGAACGACGAACGGAGATCGCGATGAGTTGGTAGGTGCGTTCTTTGGGAGTCGGTGCTGTGCGAGAGATGAAGGTTTGGCCCTTCGGAGTCGCCCTTCGGGGGGAGGCTCCAAACCACCACATGCTGCGTTGGCTGAAGACCGTCGTGGTGAGCGATGTGGGAAAGGCGTCGTTGGGCGTCAGGTGGGGACCAGGAAGACGAGTAACCCCGAACCGCTGTAGACGTGTCGTTACAAAAGTGAAGTGGCATCGAAACCGTGGCCATGTCTCGGGCTGCGGGAGCAGGACCTGGCGGGTGCCCGATGACTGGCCAGGTGGTGTCCGGCATGGAGGCGGCGTGAGCCTGGTCTGCGGGTCTTGCACGGAACTTGGGAAGGCGCGGCCGTGAGGTCTCGTGCTGGAAGTCGCTGGGCGGAGCGGTCCGTTCGGTGAAGGCTTCGAGTGGGAGGTCTCGTGGGGCGCTGGCGGACTGGCCTGTAGTAGCGATGAGGCTCCTGTAACGGGGGTGGAGCGAAGGGGCTGGGTCGTCTGTGGCGTGTTCGTCTGGTCAACCGGGAGCCTGTGGGCTGCTGGGAGGAGCTGAGTTGAGCGAGCTGAAGTTGCCAGGGAAGTCGTTCGATATTTCGAAGTGGGAGGTCTGGAGAGCGTACGAGAAAGTCAAGGCGAACAAGGGTGCGCC
>NZ_JANXRJ010000185.1 GCF_025353065.1 Lapillicoccus sp. | reverse complement strand
CGCGGACGGAAGGGGTTGAGACGCAGCGGCAACCGCCTCAGCCGAAGTGCGGGCCCGAGACGTCCTCGCGGGCAGCCAGCTCGCCGTGCTTCACGGTGAGCAAGGTGAACACCAGGATCGCCCCGACGAGGATCATGCCGGCCCCGACGTAGAAGCCACGGGTCGAGGCATAGGTCTGCGCGATGTGGGGGATCGCGTCACCCAGCTGCTTGGCCTGCGCGGACGTGATCGCGCCGCTCTGCACCTGCGCCTGGATCGCCCCTGACAGCTGGGCGGCCCGGCCGGCGAAGGCGTGGGTGAAGACGGTCGAGAGCGCAGCGAGGCCGATGGCCCCACCGATCTGCTGCGCGGTGTTGAGCGCTGCCGACGCCGCTCCCGAGTCCTCCTCGCGGACCCCCGCGGTGGCCGTGAGGGTCAACGGGACGAAGGTGAGACCCATGCCCACGGCCAGCACGACAATCCACGGAAGCAGGTGCGAGGCGTAGCCGCTGTCCACCGTGAGGTTGGTGAACCCCCACATCCCGAGGGTGGCGAGCAGCGCCCCCGGGCCGGAGATCCAGCGGACGTCGATGCGGCTCGCGAGCGCCGAGGCGATCCCAGCGCCGGCGACGATCCCGGCGGAGAAGGGCAGGAAGGCGAACCCGGCCTTGATCGGGCTGTAGCCGAGGACCTGCTGGATGTAGAGGCCGAGGAAGTAGAACATCGCGAACATACCGGCGCCGACGAGGAGCATCACGAAGAGGCTGGTGCCACGGGTGCGGTCGGTGAGGATGCGGATCGGCAGCAACGCGAAGGGGTTCCGTCGTTCGATGACGACGAAGGCCGCGAGGAAGGCGACGCCGGCGACGAGGCAGGCGATGGTCAGGCTCGAGCCCCAGCCGCCGGTCGGCTCGGCCGCGTGGGTCAGGCCGTAGACGATGCCGACGAGACCGGCGGTGCCGGTCAGTGCGCCGCCCAGGTCGAGACGTCCCTGGCCGGCCTCGGACTCGACGAGGACGCGGGGGGCGAGGAAGGCGACGAGGAGGCCGATCGGGACGTTGATGAAGAAGGTCCAGCGCCAGTTGTACTCGGTGAGCACGCCACCGAGGATGAGACCGACGGCCGCGCCGGCGCCGGACATCGCGGCATATACGCCCATCGCGCGGTTGCGCTCCTTGCCCGCCGGGAAGGTCGTCGTGATCAGGGCGAGGGCCGCGGGTGAGGCGATCGCCGCCCCGAGGCCCTGGACGATGCGGGAGACGATCAGCATCGCCGGGTTGAGCGCGAGGCCGCCGACGAGCGAGGCCGAGGCGAAGAGGAGCACACCGACGACGAGCATCTTGCGACGTCCGAGCAGGTCGCCGAGTCGGCCACCGAGGAGCAGCAGGCTGCCGATGGACAGGGCGTAGGCGTTGACGACCCACGACAGGCTGGCCTGGCTGAAGCCGAGGTCGGTCTGGATGTGGGGCAGCGCGATGTTGACGATGGTGCCGTCGAGCACGATCATCAGCTGGGCTCCGCCGATGATGGCGAGGGCGAGCCCGAACCCTCGACGGGGAGCGTCGGCAGGTGCCGTGGCGACCGCGTCCTGCGGTTCGGGGGTGCGGGTGGGATCAGCGACGGTGGACATGGCGAAGCCTTTCGTGGGCGGAGAGAGGTGCTGGCGAGGCCCTGATGGAGACCGGCGTGATGGAGACCGGCCTGATGGAGAGTGGCGCGACGGTGCGCCCGGCGGGGGGAAGGTGCGGTGGACCGTCAGCAGCGACGGCGAGCCGGGGGTATGCCGCGTCGGTGCGGCAGCCCGAGTGGGGTCAGGACGCGGGCGCGTCCCGGTGGACGAAGGTGGCGGCACAGGCCGGGAGGACGACCGTGTCGATCATCGTGATGACCTCGTCGCGTCCGACCGCCCGGCCGAGGAGGAGGAAGTCGTGCATGCACATGGCGGGCAGCACGGTCGAGAGCCGGACGAGGTCGGCGTCGGGGGCGATCTCGCCGCGCTCGACGGATCGGGCGAAGACGGCCAGGGAGCGCTGCAGCTTGGGCTCGATGAACCGCTCCCGGAAGACCTCGAAGAAGTCGGGGTCACGCTGCAGCGCCGGCATCAGGGCCGACACCAGGCCCGGCATGGTGGAGGTCAGCCCACCGTCCTCGCAGGCCCCGACGAGCAGATCGCCCCGCAGGCTGCCGGTATCGATGTCGATGTCGTCGCTGCCGCACATCCGGCTCACGACGGCTTCCACGACGAGCAGGGCCTTGGTGGGCCACTTGCGGTAGAGGGTGGCCTTGCTGGCGTGCACCTCGCCGGCGACGGCGTCGTAGGTGAGCTTGTCGTAGCCGGTCTCGGCGACCAGCCGCACCACGGCGTCGAAGATCTCGACCTCGCGATCGCCCTCGACCCGGGGGCGGGTCGGTGCGGGTGCCTCGGCGGTGCTCACGGGCGGTGTCCTCAAGATTCAGATGGAACGAAACTGTTTCGTTCCATCTAGAGAGTAAACCGCCTCCCGGCGTCCGTCAACCGACCAGCCTCAGGCACTTTCCTTGCGCTGCGCGCGCTTGGCCCGCGGTGGCGCATCCCGGCGCACGATGGTGGGGTTGACGTTGTCGAGGACGACCTCGCGGGTGATGACGACCTTGGCGACGTCCTCCTCGCTCGGCACGTCGAACATCACCGGGAGCAGGACCTCTTCGATGATCGCCCGCAGCCCGCGCGCCCCGATGCCGCGCAACAGCGCCTGCTCGGCGACCGCCTCGACCGCCTCGGTCGTGAACTCGAGCTCGACGCCGTCGATGTCGAACATCTTCTGGTACTGCTTGAGCAGCGCGTTGCGGGGCTCGGTGAGGATCTGGACGAGCGCCTCGCGGTCGAGGGGGCTGACCGTCGTGATGACGGGCAGACGGCCGATGAACTCGGGGATCAGCCCGAACTTCATCAGGTCCTCCGGCATCACCTCGTGGATCGACTCGGCGAGGTCCTTCGGCGTGTGCAGCTCGCTGCCGAAGCCGAGGCCCTTCTTGCCGTTGCGCGACTCGACGAGCTTCTCGAGGCCGGCGAACGCGCCCCCGACGATGAACAGCACGTTGGTCGTGTCGATCTGGATGAACTCCTGGTGCGGGTGCTTGCGGCCACCCTGCGGCGGCACCGAGGCCGTCGTGCCCTCGAGGATCTTCAGCAGTGCCTGCTGGACGCCCTCGCCGGAGACGTCGCGGGTGATCGAGG
>NZ_JANXRJ010000174.1 GCF_025353065.1 Lapillicoccus sp. | reverse complement strand
CCTTTATCGGGTGACCCGACAAAGGGATGGCCCGCAGCAGCCTCAGGCGGGCGCGACGCCGGTGACCCGGTGGATCGAGAACACCCGTTCGTCGGTGCTGTCGGCCAGCGTCCCGAAGGCGCGCCCGCCCTCGACCCGGGTGGGGTACAAGAGGTGCGTCGTGGTGCGACCGGTGCCATCGGCATACCCGATCCAGACACCGCGCCGGTCGGCGGCCGCGTCGCGCAGCGCCGAGATGGTCACCGTCGGGTCGGTCGCCATCAGTCGCGGCTGACGCGGGTCCTGGGTCGCGCGCTGGTGCTCGGCGGCCTCCTCGGCCATGCGTAGCCCCTCGACGAGCGCTGTGGCGTAGTTGCCATCGATCGGGCTGACGACCGGGCGAACGGAGTCCTTCCGGCCCGCGGCCCGACGGGCGGTGCGTGCGGCGACCACGACCGCGCCGTCCTGCCCCTCCTGCACGGGCGCGTGACCGCTCTCCCGCAGGAGGTCGAGGAGCGTGCCGGGATGGGCTGGCGAGACCAGGACGGTCGGCGCGATCCGGCGCAGCTGCAGGGGTGCGAGCACCCGCTCGGCCAGCATCGCCTCGAGCACCGTCTCGTCGTCGCTGCGGATGTATGCCGTGGCCCCACCTACGCGGGTCTGCCCGTGCCGACGGGCGACGTCGCGCACGAGGTAGTCGAGGGGTTGAGGAACGCCCGTGCGACTGGCCAGGCGCAGTGACTCGAGCAGCTCGTCGGCGGTGAGCCCGGTATCGAGTGCCTGCCGGACCGACATGGGGCTGAACCGGTAAACCGTTGCGCCACCGCGTGATTCGACGTCGGCGCTGAGCCGCATCAGCCGGGCGAGCATGCCCTCGAGGGGCCCGGGAGCGATGGCGGTGAGATCGGCCTGCAGCAGGACGTGGTCGACGGCACTCGGCAGGGTGCCGGCCATCGCCGCGCCGATCTGCTCCGCCGTGCCCCCGAGGGCCAGTGCGCGCCCGGCGGTCGACAACCCGCTGCGCCCGGTGACCCCGAGCCACTCGGCCTCGCGCAGGACGGCGACGGCGGCGGTCTGCAGGACCCGGGGGTTGCGCAGCGGGCGCCGCCAGCCGAGGCGCTCGATGACGGACGCCGGGGTCGAGGCGATGCCGGGGGGCAGCGTGGTCAGCTCGGCCAGCACCTCGGCCCGGATGGCTCGGATGGGGGGCCAGTGCACGTCGGGCCCGAGGGCGTTGGCGGCGCTGGACGAGCCGACGGACTTCACGCCGACGAGGTGGGGGGCGCGCGTCGACGTGAGCCAGGCGTTCGCCAGTCGCGCCCACCGCGTCCCCGCGTCGCGGGACTGCCACTCGTCGAAGGACGCGGTCGGCGCCCAGACCGGCACCAGCTCGCCGTCGTCGGCGAGGAGGCCCGCGGCATAAGCGATCTCGACCAGCCACGCGGCTCGCTCGGCCGTCAGCTCGAGGGCGTCGCCGAGGACCTTGAGGTCGCGGACGGCCAGACCCCCGGTGCGCAGCACGCGTGGTGGCTCCGGACCCCAGCGGGTCGCGATCTCCTCCAGGAGGGTGAGCACCTCGGTGACCTCGCCACCAGCCGTCGCGTCGACGGTCGGCACACCGATCTCGACCGACACCGGGACGGGTGCCTCGAGCCGGGTCTCCGGGTGGATGTGGCCACCGCGCAGCACGATCGCGACGTCCCGGGGGAGCACGACGCGCGTGTCACCGGAGTCGACGCTGGCGATGCGCAGGGCCCGGTGCTCCGGCGCCACCCGGGCGAGGAGGCCGTGGTCGAGCAGCCACCGGGCCGCCCCTGCGCCGGAGCCGTCGGCGTTGAGGACCCCCACCGGCGGTCCCCAGGTGAGCCGGTCGAGGATGCTGCGTCCGCCGGCCGGCGCCTCGGCGACCAGGCGGACGATCTCCGCCGGGTCCACGAGCTGACCGGCGGGCGTGCCGGGCAGCTCGGCGGCCGAGGGGCCGAGGCCGACCGGCGACGGCCCGAGCACCTCGGGCACCGTCCGGACGACGTGGAGACCGTCGGGACCGCGCCAGAGCAGGGCGAGTGCGTGCAGGCGGTCGAGGAAGGGTCGGACGTCGGTGTCCGTCCCGAGCAGCCGGGCCACCTCCACCGGGTTGGTCCCGTCGTCGGCCACGACGACCGCCTCCAGCACCTGGAGCTCGGCGCGGTCGAGGGACTCGAGGCACCGCTGGACGCTCGCCTTGGTGCTGACCCGGGCGGCCAGGGCGGTCAGATCGGCCGGCGCCGGCCGGGCGAGGTCGGGCCGCCCGAGGATGAGCGTGCTCAGCTCCTCGTCGCTCCGCGCCCGGATGTCGTCCGCCAGGCTGCGGACGGTCGATGGCTCCGCAGTCGGCGCGGCAGTCGGCGCGGCAGGTCGGGTGGGCACAGGTCCACGGTAAGCCGCGGCCGGCACGCCCGCTGCCGCCGGGACCCTTCCCCGCCCTCCGGCCGCGGTCGCCCACGGGCTCGGCCGGTTGCGAGACTAGGTTGTGTGCCGTGATGCCAGCGACGCCCACCACCGCCGAGCAGGCCGGCGACGCCGCCTGTCCCACCGGTGTCCAGTGGACCCTGCGACGGGGGGGCGACGAGCTCACGGTCACCGAGGTGGGCGGGGGACTACGGGTCTGGACCCGCGGCGGCATCGACGTGGTCGCGGGGTTCGCCGCTGATGCACAGGTGATCGCGGGACGCGGTCAGCAGCTCATCCCGTGGCCGAACCGGATCGAGGACGGCCGTTACGCGTTCGACGGCGCGGACCTCCTGCTCGCCCTGACCGAGCCGGCACTCCACAACGCCAGCCACGGTCTGGTGCGGTGGGTGCCCTGGCGGCTGACCGAGCACACCGACGACTCGCTGACGGTCGCCCTGCGCCTCCACCCGCAGCCGGGGTGGTCGTGGGTGGTGGACCTCGAGACGAGCTACGCCCTGACCGACACGGGGCTGGTTGTCACGACAACAGCCACCAACCGGTCCACGACCCGCGCGCCTTTCGGCTATGGCGCCCACCCCTATCTCTCGCTCGCGGACACCTCCCTCGACGGCGTGACCCTCACCGTCCCCGGCTCGACCTATCTCGAGGTCGATCCTGACCGCCTGCTGCCGGTGGGGACCCACCCGGTGGAGGGGACGGCATACGACTTCCGGGCGGGGCGGGTGATCGGTGGCACGGCGCTCGACACCGCCTACACCGACCTCGTCCGCGACGGCGACGGTCGCTGGGAGGTCGCGATCGAGGGCGTCCCGCACGGCCGGCTCGCGCTCTGGGGCGACGCGACCTACCCCTGGCTGCAGGTCTTCACCGGCCGCGCCACCTCGGCGACGGAGGGCACCAACGGGCTCGCGGTCGAGCCGATGACCTGCCCTCCCGGCGCCTTCCGCTCCGGCGACGACCTCCTCGTGCTCGAGCCGGGCGAGCGGCACACCGGCACCTGGGGCATCGCCGTCGGATGAACCGTCTCCGGCCCACGGATCTGCCTGTCGATGGGCGACGGTAAATCGGCTTGGCCGTTCCCGATAAACTCCTGACGCAAGCGCAGACATGCGCCATCGAGCCGCGCCCGCGGCCCGGACGATCAGCAACGAGGTGGACTGTGCCGACTGGCAAGGTCAAGTGGTACGACGCGGAGAAGGGTTTCGGCTTCCTCGCCGATGACGAGGGCGCCGACGTGTTCCTGCACGCCAACGCGCTCCCGGAGGGCGTGACGACGCTCAAGGGCGGGACACGCGTCGAGTTCGGCGTCGTCGAGGGACGGCGCGGTGCCCAGGCGCTGACCATCCGCGTCCTCGACCCCGCCCCCTCGATCGAGAAGACCAAGCGCATCGCCGCCCGCAAGCCCGCCGAGGACATGGTCGTCATCATCGAGGACGTCATCAAGCTCCTCGACAACGTCTCCGAGGGACTGCGGCACGGGCGTTATCCCGACAAGGCGGGCGCGGGCAAGATCGCCCAGGTGCTGCGCGCCGTCGCCGGCGACCTGGAGGCCTGACCGTGCCCGAGACCAAGACCAAGACCGACCCCTCCCTGCTGGCCGCGAGCGATCTCGCCCGGGAGGCTCTGGTCGGTATCGCCGAGCCGGGCACGGTGGGCGACCACCTCGAGATGGTCATGGACGAGGAACGCCTCGCGACGCACTACTTCGCGTGCACCTCGTTCGCCTACCAGGGCTGGCGGTGGGCCGTCTCCGTCGCCCGGGCCTCGCGCCAGAAGGACGCCACGGTCTGTGAGACCAGCCTCGTGCCCGGCGTCGGGGCGATCCTGTCGCCGCAGTGGCTCCCGTATGCCGAGCGGCTGGCTCCCGGCGACCTCGGCGCCGGTGACGTGCTCCCCTACAAGGAGCAGGACGACTACCTCGAGCCCGGGTTCGAGGCGACGGGCGACGAGGACGTCGACCAGATGGCCGTCTTCGAGCTCGGCCTCGGTCGTCCGCGGGTCCTGTCCGCAGAGGGTCGCGACGTCGCCGCCCAGCGGTGGTACGACGGCTCGCACGGGCCGACCGCGGAGGTGGCCGAGAAGGCGACCGCGACGTGCTCGACGTGCGGCTTCTTCGTGCCGATGGCGGGTGCCCTGCGCACCGTCTTCGGGGTCTGCGCCAGCGAGTGGTCACCTTCGGACGGGTCCGTCGTCAGCCTCGACCACGGCTGCGGCGCGCACAGCGAGACCGACGCGGAGGCCCCGGAGCCCGAGCCGATCGGCACGCCGATCGTCGACGAGTTCGCGGTCGACGTCCTGGTCTGAGCCGTCCCCAACCTGAGCCGTCCCCAACCTGAGCCATCCCCAACTGAGCCGTCCCCAACCTGAGCCGTCTCCACCCGAGGGCGGGGCGACGGGCGGCGGCATACGGGATGGGCGGTCAGGCCTCGGCCGCGTTGCCCCGACCCCGGCGAAGGTAGACCAGGCCGATCCCCCCGAGCACCAGCCCGGTGACGCAGCACCACGGCCACCACGAGCGTTCGCCGGAGTGCAGGGCGGGCACGGCCAGGGTGAGGACGAGTCCGAGGGCCCAGAGGCCGAGGCCGACCTCGACGATGCGCCGCATCGGGAGGGCCAGCGGGCGTAGCTCCTCGACGACCGGAACCGCTGTGCCGTCGTCCCCGCGGGTCTCCTCGCTCACGAGCCCACCCTAGTTCGTCGGCGGGTCAGGCCCGGGCCCATGCCGTGTCGGCGCTAGCCTCTGCGCCATGTCGAAGACCGCCCCCGCCCCGACACCCCGCCCGAGCGGTGGAGGCACCCTCGACCGGTACTTCCGGATCACCGACCGCGGCTCGACCCTGGGCCGCGAGGTCCGGGGCGGGGTCGTCACGTTCTTCACGATGGCCTACATCGTCGTGCTCAACCCGCTCATCATCGGCACCCAGAAGGACGCCACCGGAGCCTTCCTCGGCGGCGGCGACATCGACTCGGCCAAGCTCAAGGTGGCGGCCGCGACAGCGCTCGTCGCCGGCGTGATGACCATCGTCATGGGCCTCGTCGCCAACTTCCCGCTCGCGCTCGCCACCGGCCTCGGGCTCAACGCCTTCGTCGCCTTCGGGATCGCGAAGCTCCCGCAGATGACCTGGGCCGACGCCATGGGCCTCGTCGTCCTCGAGGGCATCATCATCACGGCGCTCGTCCTCACGGGTTTCCGGACCGCAGTGCTGCGGGCCGTGCCGACCCAGCTCAAGACCGCGATCTCGGTCGGGATCGGCCTCTTCATCACGATCGTCGGGCTCGTCGACGCAGGGTTCGTCCGCAAGGCCCCGGCCACGCCGCTCGAGCTCGGGGTCGGTGGGTTCCTCACCGGCTGGCCGCTGCTCGTCTTCGTCCTCGGGCTGGCCTCGATCATCGCGATGATCGTCCTCAAGGTGAAGGGCGCCATCCTCTGGGGCATCGTCGGCGGCACCGTGCTCGCGATCGTCGTCGAGGCGATCTTCAAGGTCGGCTCCCAGACCGACGCCACCGGCAAGGTCGTGAACCCGACGGGGTGGGGTCTCAACGTGCCGACCCTGCCCAAGCAGGTCGTCGCCGCCCCCGACTTCGGGCTGCTCGGCCACGCCAACCTCTTCGGCTCGTTCGGCAAGATCGGCGTCATCGCCGCGCTGCTGATCGTCTTCACCCTCATGCTCGCCGACTTCTTCGACACGATGGGCACGATGGTCGCCATCGGCGCCGAGGCCGGGCTGCTCGACGAGAACGGCAACCCGCCCGGCTACGAGCGGATCCTCCTGGTGGACTCCGTCGCCGCGATCGCCGGCGGCGCGGGCAGCGTGAGCAGCAACACGGCATACATCGAGTCGGCCTCTGGCGTCGGCGAAGGAGCACGGACCGGGCTGGCCTCCGTCGTCACCGGCGTGCTCTTCCTGCTGGCGACGTTGTTCTCGCCGGTCGTCGCGATCGTGCCCTACGAGGCCGCGACCCCGGCCCTCGTCGTCGTCGGCTTCCTGATGATGCAGCAGGTCAAGGGCATCGACTGGGACGACCTCGAGATCGCCATCCCGGCCTTCCTCACGATCGTGCTCATGCCGTTCTCCTACTCGATCACCGCCGGCATCGGCGCGGGCTTCGTGACCTTCGTCTTCATCAAGGTGATCCGCGGGAAGGCCGCCCAGATCCACGCCCTGATGTGGGTCGTCGCCGTGCTCTTCATCGCCTACTTCGCGATCGACCCGATCAAGGCGCTGCTGCACGTGTCCTAGGTGCGACAACCGTATCGGCTCGCCCTCGTGGCCACTCCGAATCGTTAGCCAAGGTAATGAGTTAGGCTAACGATCGATGACCCAGACGCCGACCTCCACGCCCACGCACATCGCGCGGGTCTCCAACGACCTCCGTCTCGCCTGTATGCGGATCAGCCGCCGGGTGCGCTTCGAGTCCAGCCACGACATCGCGCCGCACCAGTTCTCGGTGCTCAGTCGTCTCGAGGACGCCCCCAAGACGCCGGGTGAGCTCGCCGAGATCGAGCGGGTCGCCAAGCCCACGATGACCCGCACGGTCGGGGCGCTCGTCGAGCAGGGTCTCGTCGCCCGGCAGGACGATCCCAGCGACGGCCGCCAGGTGATCCTCTCGATCACCAGCGACGGCACCCGGATGCTGCGCACGACGCGGCGCAAGCGGGATGCCTGGATGGCCAGCCGGGTCCAGCGGCTGACCCCCGAAGAGCAGGAGGTCCTCGTCCGGGCCTCCGAGATCCTGACCCGGGTGGCGGCCCAGTGAGCCCCACCTTCGCCTCTCTCAAGATCCGCAACTACCGCATCTACGCGAGCGGTTCGATCGTCTCCAACATCGGCACGTGGATGGGCCGGGTCGGTCAGGACTGGCTCGTCCTCACCATCCTCACCAATCACTCCGCGACCGCGCTCGGCACGGTGACCGGGCTGCAGTTCCTGCCCTTCCTCATCCTCGCCCCCTTCACCGGGATGATCGCCGACCGGTTCCCCAAACGGCGCATCCTCTTCGTGTCCCAGTCCGGCCTGGCGCTGTCGGCGCTCGCGCTGGCGGCGCTCACGCTCACCGGCAACGTCCAGCTCTGGCAGGTGTATGCCGTGGCCTTCTTCCAGGGCGTCGCGACCGCCATCGACAACCCGGCACGTCAGACCTTCGTGTCGGAGATGGTGCCGCGCGAATACCTCTCCAACGCCGTCGGACTCAACAGCGCGTCCTTCAACATGGGCCGCCTCATCGGCCCCGGCATCGCCGGCCTCGTCATCGCCTGGGTCGGCACCGGTGTCGCGCTGCTGGTCAACGGGCTGTCCTTCTTCTTCGTCATCCTCTCGCTCGCCACGATGCGCTCGACCGAGCTGATGCCCACGGAACGGGTCCGCGGCAAGGGCCAGATCCGTCAGGGGTTCGCCTACGTCCGGAGCCGCCCCGACCTCATGCTCGTGATGTTCCTGGTCTTCATGCTCGGCACGTTCGGCATGAACTTCCAGATCACCACGGCGCTGATGGCGACCAAGGTCTTCGACAAGGGCGCGACGGAATACGGCCTGCTGGGCTCGATCCTCGCGATCGGCTCGCTCGCCGCCGCCCTGCTGTCGGCCCGGCGCAAGAACCCGCGGCTCCGGGTGCTCCTCGTCGCGCTCTCCGGGTTCGTCGTCTCGACCTTCCTCGCGGCGATCGCCCCGACCTACGACCTCTTCGCCATCTCCCTGATCCCCGTCGGTCTCTGCGCCCTGACGACGATGACGACCGCCAACGCCATGGTCCAGCTCTCCGTCGACGCCCAGATGCGCGGCCGGGTGATGGCGCTCTACATGGCGATCCTGATGGGCGGCACCCCGATCGGGTCGCCGTTCATCGGGTGGCTCGGCGACCACGCCGGCCCGCGCTGGACCATCGGTGTCGGCACGATCGCCGTCACTCTCGCCCTGGTGGTCACCGCGGTGCTGCTGACCCGGCGCGACAACGTGCGGGTGAGCTACCAGTCCGCCCGTCGACCGCGGTTTCAGGTCACCTCGACGGTGTCGAGCCGGTCCGGGCAGCCGTCCGTGCCGGCCCCCGAAGCCGCGCGCTGACGGATGCCGCTCACATGAACGTCCGTTTCCGGCAGCGCCTCACCGTCGCCGTCCTCGTGCTGCTCGTCGTCGTCGCCGTGATCGCCGCGATCGTCAACGGCAGGCACTGAGTTCCGCACTGCTGGAGTGCTTTTCGCCGACCCCACCCGTCGCGGAGTGCTTGTGGGTCAGCTTTCCTCGAGCGTATCGATCACCCGCTCGCACCTGAGCGGGTCCTCCGTCAGCCCGGCCTCGACTCCCCACAGCCAGTAGTCGACCGTCCGCACCAGCATCCACGCCCACGCGCGGTCCGCGTCGAACCCGCTAGCTCGCACGAGGGCTGCCGCATACGTGCGGATCGACGCGGCATCGGGCAACCGGTCGACGAGGGTCCACACCCCACGCGCGAGGTCGTATGCCGGATCGCCCCGCCACAACGTCGGGTCGATGACGACCCACGACCGGCCGGCGCCTTGGAGCACCTGGTTGGCGTGCACGTCGGCGTTCACCGCGAGCCCGGGGTCATCGTCGGCGAGGTCAACTGCGAGCGAGCACGCGTGTTCGACAACGGATTCCGGCAGTGGCCGACCGGCTCCGCGCCATCGCTCACGGCCCTGCGTGGCCATCGCCAGGGCCACATCGGTCGTCGACGGGACGTCGCCGGGAGGGGCGGTGGTCGCCATCGCCGCAACCAGCCCGCCGAGCACCTCCGCGATCTCGGAGGGAGCCCGAGTCGACAGGGGGCTGGAGGCATCGAGACCGTCGAGCAGCATGACCGCCCCGTCGGGCGAGGAGCGGATGACGCGGACCACGGGTCCGTCGCTCCAGAACTCCAGTGCGCGTACATCGGCCGCCGACCCGGCGTCGCCCGGCGTGAGGCGCAAGGCCGCCGGTCCGAGTGCGGAGCGCACGGGGACCACGAGGGCGTTGGACCCGTGATTGACCGTGCCGTCGACGGTCAGCCCCCAGGCGATGGAGGTCACGGCGACGAGCCCCGGCAGGTCATCGAGCCAGCGCTGTCCGGCCGGGTCGTGCTCCCACCTCGGTGAGCGCCGAAAAGCGTCAGGGACCTCCACGACGGACATCATTGCCCCCCGCTGACGCGGGTGTCGCTCCGGGACCTGAGGTCCAGTGGTCCAGAGAGGAGCGACGGCCCGCCTATCGGCTGGTCGTCAACCCGTAGACGAGCTCGTCGACGAACCGGCCCTGGACCCAGGCGGCGTCCTGGCGGGTGCCTTCGTGGATGAACCCGGCGCGGACGGCGGCCGCGCGCATGGCGGTGTTGGTGACGAGGGTGTCGATCTGCAAGCGGTGCAGACCGAGCAGGTCGAATCCGTAGCGGCACAGCACGTGCACGACGTCAGAGCCGTACCCGTGGCCACGGTGGTCCGACATCAGGGAGATCCCGAGATGGGCGCTGCGGTTGTGCAGGTCGATGTCCCACAGGAGGGCGTCGCCGATGACCTCGTCGCCTGACGTGCCGCTGCGGAGCCGTTCGTCGTCGGCAGGCCGGTTGCCGACGAACAGGATGACTGTGAAGATCGCCACCTCCGACGACGGAAGCGTCGGCGCATAGGGGGAGGCAGCTGATCCCGGTGAAATCGGGCGCCAGGCCCGGCTGTCCGCCTGCACCCGGGTGGCGACGTCGTCGTACAACCCGGCCTGGAGCAGCGGCACGTCGCTGTCGAGCCGGGCCCGCAGCGCCACCCTCTCGCCGGTCAGCACAGACCCTCGTCTCCGAGCATCCGGCCACGCTCTTGGGGCACCACTGCTCCCGCTCCCCTCATCAACGCCTCTCGACCTCCTGTGTTTGACCCAGCCAGCCGCGGCCCGCCCCTCGGGCTCTGACGTCGTCGCGGTCGCGCCCGATGAGTATCCTCGCGCTCCGGTGCCGACGCAAGGTTTGGTGTCGTCCGAGTCATGGACCTGCTGGGGCGTAGGGGTCGGAAACGAACAGCTGGGGGAGGTGGGGTCAGGATCTGAGGCGCCCGGTTCCACGCACTGGACGAGGCGTTACGATACGTCATATGAGTTCACTGACAATTCGCACTGACCCTGAGGTGGAGCGCGCCCTCGAGGGTTTGACCTTCGGTGGTGTGTCGCGTTCGGAGGCGGCCAGGACCGCGATCCTCGAGGCCGACCGATCCCGCCGCCGGGCTCTTCTTCGAGCCGAAGCCGAGTCGCTGCGTGATGATCCTGAGGACGCCGCCGCGTCGCGTGAGCTGGCAGCGGAGATGGATGCCATTCGTGCGTGGTGACCTGTACCGGCTCCGAGCACCTAAGAACGTCCGCGGGCACGAGCAGGCGGGAAGCCGGTTCGCCGTAGTGGTGCAGTCCGACGACCTCCCGCTGTCAACGTGGCTCGTCGCACCCACATCCACGGGGAGGCGCGAGGCAACCTTTCGGCCCGAGATCGAGGTTGACGGCGTTCGGACCCGCGTCATGCTCGAGCAGCTCACCGTCGTCGATCCGGAGACCCGGCTGGGGGAGTTCGCTGGACGGCTCGACGCGGCCGAGTTACGGGCCGTCGACGCAGCGCTGATGACGGTGTTGGGCTTGGACTGATCAGCTGCTCGGAGGAGTCGCCCCGTACTGGTGTCCAAGCCGGCGGCACACGTCAGGACGTGGCAAAGACGACATGCTCGAGGCAGGCGGTGCGGACTCAGGCGTCCTCGGCGGGGAACATCGCCACATAGCTGGTTGCGGCCGAGCCGCGGTAAGGCGCGACGCCGACGATCCCGTTGGTGCGCAGCGTTTTTGCGACCGCTGCCGAGTCGAGGGTGTTCTCGAAACGGGTCTAGCTCCGACATGTCGCAGACGCAGTCCGCTGATCTCAATAGTTGTCGATGACGTATGTGGCTCGTTCGGTGGGCTTGCACGCTGAGAGGTAAAGGCGTTGGCCCTGCAAGTACCTGAACCACAAAGGGTGTTTCGGGTCCGGGGGAGCACCGTCTCGCTGAACCATGCGCGGGACTGTGACCGCGAACGGCACATTCAAGAAGACGGACATGTCCCAGTGGGCCCAGAGTTCGTCTCGGTGGAGGAACATGCCCTCGATGACCACGACTGCCGTTGGCGCGATCGCGACAGGCTCCTCGTGGATTGGCGCGTCGGCGAGATGATCGAAGGCGCGCAGGGATATTGACCGGGCGGCGCCCGGTTTCAACGGATCCAGCACCCGGGTGGTGAACCCGGCGAGGTCGTAGGTGTCGTGGAAGAACCCCTCTGGCGAGGTCCTGCCCCTGGCATACCGGACGGACCGGGGGTTGAGGAAGTCATCCATGTGGACGACGTGGACTGCCCTCCGAAGTGCGGTGTAGGCAGTCGCGAGAGACTCGGCGAATGTCGTCTTCCCGCTACCGTCCGGGCCGTCCACCGCAACCACGGTCGGTCGATCCAGGACGGGAGTACCGGCCGCCAGAGAGGCTACATCGGGCATCGCAGGACCCTACTGCTTCGGGATTGGGTGCCACGCATTCGACTGCTGGGGCCGTGCGTCGACGTTACGGTCTGGCCCGCCGCAGGGCTCTTCTTCGAGCCGAGGCCGAGTCGTTGCGCGACGATCCGCAGGACGTCGCGGCGTCGCGCGAGCTCGCCGCGGAGATGGATGCACCTTCGTGGACGAGGGTGGGGGCCGGGACTGACCGGCTGCCCTGAGGGGTTGCCACCCAGCGGCGTCCAGGCCCACGGCATACGTCAGGACGTGGCTGTGACCACGTGCTCGATGCAGGCCGTGAGGGCCGAGACGTCGTCGGGGTCGACGGCGGGGAACATCGCGACGCGCAGCTGGTTGCGGCCGAGCTTGCGGTAGGGCTCGACGTCGACGATCCCGTTGGCGCGCAACGTCTTTGCGACCGCAGCCGCGTCGACCGAGTCGTTGAAGTCGATGGTGCCGACGACCTGGCTGCGGGCGGCGGGATCGGTCACGAACGGCGTGGTGTATGCCGTGGCCTCCGCCCAGGAGTAGAGCCGGCTCGAGCTGTCGAGGGTCCGCCCGACGGCCCAGTCGAGGCCGCCCCGGTCGTTGATCCAGCCGATCTGGGCGTTGAGCAGGGCGAGCGTGCTGAGGGCCGGGGTGTTGTAGGTCTGGTTGAGCCGGCTGTTGCTCACGGCCGTGGGGAGGCTGAAGAAGTCGGGCACCCAGCGGCCGGACGCCTCGATCTCCTCGACCCGGGCGAGCGCCGCGGGGGAGAAGGCCGCCAGCCAGAGACCGCCGTCGGAGGCGAAGCACTTCTGCGGGCCGAAGTAGTAGACGTCGGTCTCGGCGACGTCGACCGGCAGGCCGCCGGCGCCTGACGTCGCGTCGATGAGCACGAGGGCGCCCTCGTCGGCGCCCTCCACCCGGCGGATGGGGGCCATGACCCCGGTGGAGGTCTCGTTGTGCGGCCACGCGTAGACGTCGATGCCGGCCTCGGCGCGGGAGGTGGCGAGGGAGCCCGGGTCGGCCGTGATGATCGTGGAGTCGCCGAGGAACGGCGCGTTGTGGGTCACCGCGCCGAACTTCGCCGAGAACTCGCCGAAGGCCAGGTGCTGCGCGTGCTCGCGGACGAGCCCGAACGCGGCGATGTCCCAGAACGCGGTCGACCCGCCGTTGCCGAGGACGATCTCGTAGCCGTCCGGCAGCGAGAAGAGCGCGGCGAGCCCGTCGCGCACCTCGCCGACGAGGCCGCGCACCGGTGCCTGGCGGTGCGAGGTGCCGAGGACCGTGCGGCTCAGCGAGCTGAGGTAGTCGACCTGCTCGGGGCGGATCTTGCTCGGGCCGGAGCCGAAGCGGCCGTCCTTCGGCAGGAGGTCGGCCGGGATCGTCAGCGCGTCGCTCATGGGAGCAATGAAACCAACCACGGCACAGGCTCTCCGACCCGGGTCCACGGGCTGGACCCAGCCGGCGGGCCGAGGCTGTTCGAGGTCGGGAATCTTTTCCTCTTGCCCCCCGTTGGATGCTCTGTAATCATGTAATCACCATTACCAGAGAGGCCAGACCATGCGGCACGAACATGAGAACGAGCACGGCGGCCACCGTCACGGTGGCCCTCAGGACGACCGCGGCTTCGCCGAGCACTTCGCCGAAGAAGCGGACGACAACGCCGACGAGGGTCGCGGTCCCCGCGGGGGCCGTCGCGGTCCGCGCGGTGGTGGCCGACGCGGCCCCGGTGGACCCGGCGGCTTCGGTCCCGGTTGGGGTCCGGGCTTCGGCCCGTTCGGCCCGGGCGGTCCCGGTGGACCGGGCGGCCGACGCCGAGGAGGCCCGTTCGGGCGTCCCGGCGGCTGGCAGCAGGCCGATCTCCCGGCGGCGGACGACGTCGCGGGCTGGTTCGCCGGACGTCTTCCCTCCGACTGGTTCGTCGGCACCCCCACGGTGAACGTCGACCGCGAGGAGGTCATCGTCATCGGTGAGCTCCCGCCGGTGGACCACCAGGAGGGTGACGAGACCTCGGCGGCAGCCGCGCAGGGCCGGATCAGCCGGTTCCGCGAGACCAGCCGCGACGAGCGGGTGGCCATCGCCCTCGAGGCGGAGGGGCGCTACGGCCGCAAGGTCGGCTGGGGCGCGACGATCGGCGAGGAGTCGGCCATCTTCACGCACCAGGCCATCCCGGTGATGACCCGGCTGCGCCAGCCCCAGCGGCAGGTGCTCGACACCCTCGTCGACGCCGGCGTCGCTCGCTCCCGCTCCGAGGCGCTCGCCTGGGCCGTCACCCTCGTCGGCCAGCACGCCGACGAGTGGCTGCAGGGCCTGCGCGAGGCGATGGCCGAGGTCGACAAGCTGCGGACCGACGGTCCCCAGGTCTGACCCGACCAGCACTACCAGCACCACCCGGTATGCCGGGCCGCCCCGACCAGGGGCCGGCCCGGCATACCGCTGCCTGCGGCCCGGGGGGTTCCGTTCCAAGCACACGTTTTGTCAAGTTCTCGCACTCTCCGACCCCGGAGACTTCACAAAACGTGTGTTCGGAACGGAGGGGTGGGGGGTGTCGGTCCGGGCTGACACACTCGCCCGTATGCCGCACCTGGAGCCGTTCGAGGGTCGCCTCGAGGAGGACGAGACCTATGACCAGATCTCCTT
>NZ_JANXRJ010000168.1 GCF_025353065.1 Lapillicoccus sp. | reverse complement strand
CAGCGCCATCGCCCAGTGCCTGCGCGGGGGGTCGGTCGCCGAGGTGCGGCGGTTGGTCGTCACGGCGAGTGGCGGGCCGTTCCTCGGTCGGCGCCGCGAGGAGCTGCACGACGTCACCCGGGAGCAGGCCCTCGCCCACCCGAACTTCGCGATGGGACCCGTGGTCACGACGAACTCGGCGACCCTCGTCAACAAGGGCCTCGAGGTGATCGAGGCGCACCTGCTCTTCGACATCCCCTTCGACCGGATCGACGTGGTCGTCCACCCGCAGCAGATGATCCACTCGATGGTCGAGTTCGTCGACGGGTCGACCATCGCGCAGGTGTCGCCGCCGAGCATGCTCATCCCCATCGCGATGGGCCTGGCCTGGCCCGACCGGGTGCCCGACGCCGGTCCGGCCTGCGACTGGACCCGCGCGGCGACCTGGGAGTTCCTCCCGCTCGACGACGAGGCGTTCCCCGCCGTAGCCCTCGCGAAGCGCGCGGGGGTGGCGGGCGGCACTGCTCCTGCGGCATACAACGCGGCCAACGAGGTGTGTGTGCAGGCGTTCTTCGACGGCCGGATCCGGTTCACCGAGATCGTCGACACCGTCGCCAGGGTCGTGGAGGAGCACCTCAAGTCGACGGCTGGGACTGTTTCGGCGGGTGCGGATCCCGTCGCGCTCGATGTCGACGGTGTCCTCGCGGCCGACGGCTGGGCGCGGGCGCGTGCGCGGGAAGTGCTGGGACTGGGGGATGATGGGGCGGGGCTCGCGGGACACGGCCTCGTCCAGCAGGAGCGGAAGGACAGCAGTTGACCGTCGTCGCCTTCATCATCGGTGTGCTCATCATCGTCATCGGGGTGGGCATCTCGATCGGCCTGCACGAGATCGGCCATCTCGTGCCGGCCAAGAGGTTCGGCGTCAAGGTGACCCAGTACATGGTCGGCTTCGGCCCGACGATCTGGTCGCGCAAGCGGGGCGAGACCGAGTACGGCATCAAGGCCATCCCGCTCGGCGGCTACATCCGGATGATCGGGATGTTCCCCCCGAAGCCGGGGGAGGACCCCTCGATGCTCCGGGCGTCCTCGACCGGACGGTTCTCGCAGCTGATGGACCAGGCGCGGCAGCAGTCGATGGAAGAGGTCGGGCCGCAGGACCGTGACCGGGTCTTCTACAAGCTCGCGGTGCCGAAGAAGGTCGTCGTCATGCTCGGCGGCCCGGTGATGAACTTCCTCATCGCGGCGGTCCTGATGACCGGGATCATCACGATCTACGGCGTCCAGGTAGCCAAGGACGGCGCCCTCGTCTCGTCCGTGAGCCAGTGCGTCGTGCCCGCCTCCGCCTCCGCCCAGACCGCGTGCAAGGCGACCGACCCCAGGTCGCCGGCATTCGAGGCAGGCCTGCTGCCCAAGGACCTCATCACCTCGATCAACGGTGTCCGGATCACGCCGGGGACCGCGCTGGGCGACCTCATCCGCCCGCGAGCCGGCGAGGCGACGACCATCGTCTACGTGCGGGACGGGGTCACGAGGACGACCTCGGTCATCCCGGTGAAGAACCAGGTGGGACAGATCGGTCCCGACGGCGCGCTGCTCAAGGATGCGGCAGGCAACCCCGTGACGGTCGAGGCCGGCTTCCTCGGCGTGACGTCGCAGTCGCCCATCGCGGTGGAGCGGCAGTCGGTCACCGCCGCGCCGGGCTACATCGGCGACGCGCTCGGCAAGACGGCCGGCGTCTTCCTCAACATCCCGCAGAAGATGGTCGGCGTCTGGCACGCGGCCTTCAGCGGTGCCGCGCGCGACGCCAACGGGCCGATCTCGGTCGTCGGCGTCGGCCGGATCGGCGGCGAGGTCGCGGCGGCCGACCTCGGTCCGGACGGGTTGAGCACGAAGATCGTCTTCCTGCTCAACATGATCCTGTCGCTCAATCTCGCCCTCTTCGTGTTCAACCTCATCCCGCTGCTGCCGCTCGACGGCGGCCACGTCGCGGGCGCGCTGTGGGAGGGCGTGAAGCGGTCGTTCGCGCGGGTGACCGGCCGTCGCGACCCGGGCTATGTGGACGTGGCCAAGGCCCTGCCGATCGCCTACACGATGGCCGTCATCCTGATCAGCATGTCGGCGCTGCTGATCTACGCCGACCTCGCGAACCCGGTCAAGCTGTTCTGACGGGACGCCTTTCGGGGTGGTGGGCGTTCAGAACGGGGCAGCTGACCACTTCTGCACCTTGGCCTCGCGTCCCCGTGTACCACCGCGTCTGTGGATAACTCTTCTGGCCGCGCCTTCGTCGGGTCAGGCTGGTCCCCATGACAACGAACGCCGCATCGCTCGACCTCGAGCCGCTCGACCTCCGGACGCCATTCACCAGCGCCGAGGCAGCGGCAGCCAAGATCTCGAGGCGGCGCCTGACCTCAGCGGAGTTCGTTCGCCTCGTCCAAGGGATCTACATCTCGCGCAACGTCACCCGGACGGTCAAGATCCGGGCGACTGCGGCGCTGAGGCTCGCTCCACCCGTCGCCATCATCAGCCACCACACGGCGGCCCTGCTCTGGGGCGGCGCCGTCCCGGGCAGCTCCAAGATCCACCTCATCCTCCCGGCCAAGCTCAACTGTCAAAAAGTCGGGATCCAGTCACACCGGTTCCTGCATCCACCCAAATCGTTACTGCACCAGGGGATCCGGATCACTGATCCTGATCGGACCTTCTGCGATCTCGGGAGCTACCTCGACCTCGTCGAGCTCGTCGTGCTGGGAGACCGGTTCGTCCGCCGGTCCGTCACGACGCCCGAACGGCTCCGGTTCGAGGCGAACAACTGGACGGGTGACCACGCCACGGTCCTCCGGCGGGCTGCCTTGCTCGTCCGGGAGGGAGTCGACTCCCCGCCGGAGTCACGGCTGCGGATGCTCGTCGTTCTGGCAGGTCTGCCTGAGCTCACGGTCAACGACAAGATCCGTCATCCCACGACCGGGGACGTCGAGCGCCGATTCGAGCTCGCCCACGAGGCCCTGAGGCTCGCCATCGAGTACCAGGGTCGCCATCGCCGCGATGCCGAGGACGTCTGGGCCTCGGACATCGAGCGGGAGGAGGAGGTTCGCGAGCGACGCGACTGGCGGATCGTCCAGATCATCAGCGACGGGCTGAACAAGCGCCCGCTGCTCACCCTGCGTCGGATCGACCAGGCGCGGGTCCAGCGCGGTGCTCATCCCGTCGTCTTCCGGGAGGAGTGGCGCCGCTTCTTCCCGGGCGACGAGGTCAACTGATGCGGCAGCGTTCAGAACTGGGCAGCTGAAGCCTTCCGAACGCCGGCCGGGCGCGGGCAGCGTTCAGAACTGGGCAGCTGACGACGTCTGGACGCCCGACGTGACCCACGGCATACCCCCCGGCCCACGGCAGCGGCACCTCGCGCCAGGAGCGATACTTGAGGCATGACCATCTCGCTCGGTATGCCGGCGGCTCCGGCCCCCGTCCTGGCTCCCCGCCGGAAGACCCGCAAGATCAAGGTCGGCAAGGTCGAGGTCGGTGGCGACGCCCCCATCTCGGTCCAGTCGATGTGCACGACGCAGACCACCGACATCAACGCGACGCTCCAGCAGATCGCCGAGCTCACGGCGACCGGGTGCGACATCGTCCGGGTGGCCTGCCCGACGCAGGACGACGCCGACGCGCTCCCGGCGATCGCCCGGAAGAGCCAGATCCCGGTGATCGCCGACATCCACTTCCAGCCCAAGTACGTCTTCGCCGCGATCGACGCCGGCTGCGCCGCGGTCCGCGTCAACCCCGGCAACATCCGCAAGTTCGACGACCAGGTCAAGCAGATCGCCCAGGCGGCCAAGGACGCCGGCGTCTCGATCCGGATCGGCGTCAACGCCGGCTCGCTCGACCCGCGCCTGCTGGAGAAGTATGGCAAGGCCACGGCGGAGGCGCTCGTCGAGTCGGCCGTCTGGGAGGCGGGCCTCTTCGAGGAGCACGACTTCCACGACTTCAAGATCTCCGTCAAGCACAACGACCCCGTCGTCATGGTCAAGGCTTACCAGCAGCTCTCCGAGCGCGGCGACTGGCCGCTCCACCTCGGCGTCACCGAGGCCGGCCCGGCGTTCCAGGGCACGATCAAGTCCTCCGTCGCGTTCGGCGCGTTGCTCTCCCAGGGCATCGGCGACACTATCCGGGTCTCCCTGTCGGCCCCGCCGGTCGAGGAGGTCAAGGTCGGCAACCAGATCCTCCAGTCGCTCAACCTGCGCCCGCGCAAGCTCGAGATCGTCTCCTGTCCCTCCTGCGGTCGTGCGCAGGTCGACGTCTACACCCTCGCCGACCAGGTGGCCGCGGGCCTCGAGGGCCTCGAGGTCCCGCTCCGCGTCGCCGTCATGGGCTGCGTCGTCAACGGTCCCGGGGAGGCCCGCGAGGCCGACCTGGGGGTCGCGAGCGGCAACGGCAAGGGTCAGATCTTCGTCAAGGGCAAGATCATCAAGACCGTCCCCGAGAGCCAGATCGTCGAGACCCTCATCGAGGAGGCCATGCGCATCGCCGAGGGCATGGAACGGGCCGAGGACGGCGATGTCGACGGAGCGAAGCCCACGGTCACCGTCGGCTGACGACGGGACGGAGGCCGGCCCGAACAGGGAGCCGGCCACCCAGCCACGCCACGACGTGAAGACTCGTCATGCCGCGGTAGTCGACACGGCCCGCGACTACCGGAAGTATTGGCCCATGCTCCGCACGAGCTCACCCGTGCGCGCCCTCTCGAACACCGATCGTGACGAGGCGCTGGAGCTCTGCGCGCGCGATCCCACCACCAACGTCTTCGTCGCCTCCCGCATCGAGGAGGGCGTCCTGCGGGCGATGCCCGGCTCGCTGCTCGGCTACCGCGTCGACGGCGAACTGCGGGGCATGTGCTGGGTCTCGGCCAACGTCGTCCCCGTCGAGTGCGACCCCGAGGCGCTCGAGGCGATCTCCGTGCGGCTGCGACGGTGGCACCGTGGCTGCGCCTCGATCTTCGGTCCGACGGACCAGGTCGAGTCCCTGTGGGAGCTCCTCGCCCCGCACTGGGGTCGGCCCCGGTCGATCCGCTGGCGACAGCCGCTGATGGAGACGTCGACGCCGCCGTCCGACCTCGGACTCGTCATCGACCCGCGCGTCCGTGTCGCCCGCGACGACGAGGTCGACGTGGTGCTGCCCGCCGCGGCGGCGATGTTCACCGACGAGATCGGCTACCCGCCTTACCACGGCTCCTCCCGCGGCTACCGCTCGCTCATCGCCCAGCTGATCCAGGACGGCCACACCTACGTCTGGGTCGAGCAGGGCGAGGTCCTCTTCAAGGCCGACGTCGGCTCGGTGGCGGTCGGCGCCGCCCAGATCCAGGGTGTCTGGCTCGCCCCCCGGCTGCGCGGACAGGGCCTCGCGGCACCCCTCATGGCCGCGGCCACGGCCCTCATCCTCGCCGACGTCGCCCCCCTCGCCACGCTCTACGTCAACGACTTCAACGCCGCTGCACGAGCGACCTACCGCGCCATCGGTTTTGCCGAGGTCGGCACCTTCACCACCGTCCTGCTCTAGCCGGGCACCGACCGGCCGGAGCAACGGCGCGGCATACCCGCCAACGCCTTTCGTCCGTATGCCGCCTCGTCCCCGCACGCCGACGGCCCGCCTCCCCGAGGGGAGACGGGCCGCGCGCTGCCGCCGGTGACCGGCGACCTGTGTGCTGTGCTGCTCGACCTACTTGGTGTACTGCTCGAGGCTCGTGCCCTGGTAGGCCGCGGCCGCGTTGTCCTTGGTGACGATCACCGGGGGGAGCAGGTCGGCCGGGACGACCTTGGTGCCGTTGTTGTAGGACGTGGCGTCGGTGACGGTCGGCTTGTCACCCTTCTGCAGCGCCTCGATCATCTTGATCGTCTCGGCCACGAGCTTCGTCGTGTCCTTGTTGATCGTGGAGTACTGCTCGCCCTTCATGATCGACTTGACCGACTCGACCTCGGAGTCCTGACCGGTGACGATCGGGATCGCCTTGCCGGCCTGCTTCACCGAGGTGATGATGGCGCGGGCCAGGGTGTCGTTGGGGGAGAGGACACCGTCGAGGGTGGTGCTGCCGTAGTGGGCGGCGATGAGCGTGTCCATCCGCTTCTGGGCGTTCTCCGGCTTCCAGCCCTGGGTGACGACCTGGTTGAACGCGGTCTGGCCGGAGGTGACCTTGAGGGTGCCGTCGGTGATCTTCGGCTGGAGGACCGACATCGCGCCGTTGAAGAAGACCTGGGCGTTGGCGTCGTCGGGCGACCCGGCGAAGAGCTCGATGTTGTAGGGGCCGTTGGGCTTCTTGGCCTTCATGCCGTCGAGGAGCGCCGTGCCCTGGAGCACACCGACCTTGAAGTTGTCGAAGGCCGCGTAGTAGTCGACGTTGGCCGTGTTGAGGACGAGGCGGTCATAGGCGATGACCGTGGCGCCGGAGTCCTTGGCCGCCTGGAGCTGGGTGCCGAGCTGCTTGCCGTCGATCGCGCCGACGACGATGACCTTGGCGCCCTTGGTGACCATGCTGGAGATCTGGTTCTGTTGCTCCCCGACACCGCCGTTGGCGAACTGGACGTCGGCGCTGAAGCCGGCCGCGGCGAGTCCCTTGTTGAACAGGCCCTCGGCGAGGACCCAGTTCTCCGAGGTCTTCTGGGGCAGGGCGACACCGATGACGGCGTTGGCGGCGAAGCCGCTCTTTGCGGCGCTCCCGGTCGAGGCGGCGCCGGGGGTCGTGGTTGACGACCGGCCGCACGCGGACAGGGCGAGGGCGGCCGCCGCGGAGACGGCCAGCACCTTGGCGAAGGTACGCATCTGTACTCTTTTCATGTTCTTGCACTCATCGACGAGTGCGTCCAACGCGTCCCGAGCGGCGCCCGGGACGTGGCTCTGGTGAGGTCAGCCGGACTGACCGATGGTCTCCGACGTGCGTGCCGTCTCGGTCTTGGCGGACGGCGGCACGGAGGTGGGATCCTGGGGGTCGTCGGTCCCGCCGCCGCGGCCACCGCGGGCCCCGCGCAGCAGCAGCCCGGTGATCGAGGGCTTGCCCTGGCGCTTGTTGTAGACGTCGAAGGCGACGGCAGCAAGCAGCACCAGGCCCTTGATCATCTGCGTCGCGTCGGCGCCGATGCTCTCGATCTGGAGACCGTTGTTGAGGACCGCGATGACGAGCCCACCGACGACCGAACCGACGACCGTTCCCACTCCACCGGTGACCGCGGCGCCGCCGATGAACACGGCGGCGATGGCATCGAGCTCCCAGCCCGTGCCGTCGAAGGGTCCTGAGGCGGTCGACCGGGCGACGAACATCATGCCGGCGAGCGCCGCGAGGACGGACATGTTCATCATGACGAGGAAGTTGATCCGCCGGCTCTTCACCCCGGAGAGCTCGGCCGCGTTCTTGTTGCCGCCGACCGCGTAGATGTGCCGTCCGGTGATCGTCCGGTTGGAGATGAAGCCGTAGATCAGGACGAGCGCCACGAGGATCAGGCCGGAGTAGGGGAAACCCTTGGTCCCCGAGGCGAAGAGCAGCATCACGCCGAAGATGACGGCGCAGATGAGGGTCAGCCGGGTCCACGTGATCCACGCGTCCTCGACGGTGGCGCCGATGCGGACGAGCTTGGCACGGCCCCGGATCGAGCCGATGATGATGCCGACGCAGGCGACGACGCCCAGCAGGATGGTGAGGTTGTTGTAGCCGGTGCTCGGGCCTACCTCGGGCAGCGTCCCGGCACCGATCTGGATGAAGTCGCTCGGCACGGTGACCGAGTTGGACTTGCCCACGAACTGGTTGGCACCGCGGAAGAAGAGCATGCCGGCCAGGGTCACGATGAAGGCGGGGATCCCGACGATCGAGACCCAGAAGCCCTGCCAGGCTCCGGCCACGGCGCCGACGACGAGGCCGAGCACCAGCGCGAGGTACCAGGGCAGTCCCCAGTTCTGGATCGCCGTGGCGACGACGATGCCGACGAAGGCCGCGACCGACCCGACGGACAGGTCGATATGGCCCGCGATGATCACCAGGACCATCCCGACCGCGAGGACGAGGATGTAGGCGTTGCCCTGGATGATGTTGTTGAAGTTGTTCGGCGTGATGATGAGTCCGCCGCTCCAGATCTGGAAGAAGAGGAGGAGGGCGACCAGCGCGATGATCATCCCGAGCTGCCGGGTGTCGCCCCCGAAGATCTGCTTGACCTTGTTCATGCGGTTCGTTCCTCGGTGTCGGGGTGGGTCGGGTGGCACAGCAGGAGGGGTCTTCGTCGGGTGCTCATGAGGCGATCTCTCCGTGCTCGACCTCGGCGACCGAGATCTCGCCGCCGGCGCCCCCGTGCGAGTTCTTCGTCATCAGTCGCATCAGCGACTCCTGGTCGGCGTGGCCCTTGTCGAGCACCCCGGTGATGGCGCCCTCGCAGATCGTGTAGATGCGGTCGGAGATGCCCAGCAGCTCGGGGAGCTCGGAGGAGACGACGATGACGCCCTTCCCCTCGGCGGCCAGTCGCTGGATGATGCCGTAGATCTCGAACTTGGCCCCGACGTCGATGCCGCGGGTGGGCTCGTCGAGGATGAGCAGGTCGGGATCGGTGAAGAGCCACTTCGACAGCACGACCTTCTGCTGGTTGCCGCCCGAGAGCTTGCTCACGCCCTCGTCGACCGAAGGGGTCTTCGTGCGCAGCTCCTTGCGGTACTCCTCAGCAAAGCGGTACTCCTCGGGCTCGCTGACGACGAAGTTGTGAGTGATCCGTCGCAGGTTGGCGGCCACGGTGGTCGTCTTGATGTCGTCGAGCAGGTTGAGACCGAGCGTCTTGCGGTCCTCGGTGACGTAGGCGATGCGGGCCTTGATCGCGGCGTCGACGCTCCGCAGGGTGAGCTCCTTGCCGTCCTTGACGATCGTCCCCGAGACGTAGATGCCGTAGGACCGCCCGAAGATGCTGCGCATCAGCTCGGTGCGCCCCGCGCCCATCAGCCCGGCGAAGCCGACGATCTCGCCCTTGCGGACGAAGAACTCCTCGCCCTTGCACACCATCCGGTCGCTCACGGACGGGTGCCGGACGGTCCAGCCGTGCACCTCGAAGAACTTCTCACCGATGTGGGGCGTGTAGTCGGGGAAGCGAGACTCGAGGTCACGGCCGACCATGCCCCGGATGATCCGGCCCTCGTCGACGCCGTCCTCCTTGACCCGCAGCGTCTCGATCGCCTTGCCGTCGCGGATGATCGTGATCGCGTCGGCGATGTATTCGATCTCGTTGAGCTTGTGGCTGATCATGATGCAGGTGACGCCCTTGGCGCGCAGGCCGGAGATGAGGTCGAGCAGGTGCTGCGAGTCGGAGTCGTTGAGGGCCGCCGTCGGCTCGTCGAGGATGAGCAGCTTGACGTTCTTGGAGAGCGCCTTGGCGATCTCCACGAGCTGCTGCTTGCCGACGCCGATGTCCCTGATCTTGGTGTCGGGCTTCTCGGCCAGGCCGACCCGGGCGAGCAGCTCGGTCGCCTTCTGGCGGGTGGCCAGCCAGTCGATGGCGCCGCGCCGGGTCTGTTCGTTGCCGAGGAAGATGTTCTCGGCGATCGACAGCCCGGGGATGAGCGCGAGCTCCTGGTGGATGATGACGACGCCCGCGTGCTCGCTGTCGCGGATGTTGTTGAAGTGGACCACCTGGCCCTCGAAGACGATCTGGCCGCCGTCGGCCTGGTAGACGCCCGAGAGCACCTTCATCAGGGTCGACTTGCCGGCGCCGTTCTCGCCGCAGATGGCGTGGACCTCGCCGCGCCGCACCGTCATCGAGACGTCTGACAGCGCCTTGACGCCGGGGAACTCCTTGGTGATCTCGCGCATCTCGAGGATGACGGATCCGGGAGGGGCGGCCGGGGCGGCCGGTGGTCCCGAGGGACCGGGGGTGATGCTCATCGATCAGCATCCTTTCTGTGGCGGCGTCATTGCGCGTCCAGTCGCCGAGTGTGGCGCACCCTGCCCGGAACTCGGCAGGGATTGGTCGGCCGAGGCCGTCACAAGGCGATAACGATTGACATCGTTGTCAGACAACGCCTCAACTCTAGACCCTCCCCAAGTGGTTGATGTGTCAAGTTATCAAATCGTTGGACGAACGGACGAGGCACCAATCGGCCGCCCGGGACTGCCGATTCGGCGTGGGCTCGCTTGACGCCACCCACCGCGACCCCGATAGTTGCGTCCCATGTCAACGTTGTCAGGGGGACCCCCCCCGGGACGACCCTTCACGCGCCCCTCCCGACCGACGATGGCCGATGTCGCCCGGCAGGCGGAGGTGTCGATCAAGACCGTCTCCCGGGTCGTCAACGACGAAGAGGGTGTCCGCCCCCAGACGGCCGCGAAGGTCCGCGCCATCATCGAGACCCTCGGCTTCCACCGCCACGAGGGCGCGAGCATGCTCCGCAAGGGCCGGTCCACGAGCATCGGGCTGATCGTCGAGGACCTCGGCAACCCGTGGTACTCCCAGCTCGCCGCCTCGATGGAGCGCGAGGCCCGCAGTCGGCAGCACTTCCTCCTCTCGGTCTCCGCGGAGGGCCTGCCCGAGCGCGAGGCCGAGCTCGTGGACGCCCTCGTCGCCCGCCGCGTCGAAGGGCTCGTCGTCGTCCCCGCTTCGAGCATCCCGAGCGAGGCGATCCGCAGGGCAGCCCTGCAGCTGCCTGTCGTCTGCGTGGACCGGCCGCTGCCAGGACTGCATGCCGACACCGTGCTCAGCGACAACGACGGCGGCACCCGCAGCGCGGTCGAGCACCTCGCTGCCCACCGCCACCAGCACCTCGGCTTCCTCGGCGACGACGCGGCGATCTGGACCGCCCAACGCCGTCATACGGCCTTCGTGCAGTCCTACGACTCGCTCGGGCTGCCCGGCCGACCCCGCACCGCGCTCGGTCCGTATGCCGCCGGTGAGGTCAGCGACATCCTCCAGGAGTGGTGCAGCGGAACGGCCCCCGTCACCGCGGTCCTCACGAGCAACAACCGGGTCACCCTCGCGGTCATCGTGGCGGTGCGGACCCTCGGGCTCGACCTGGTCGTGGTCGGCTACGACGACTTCGAGCTCGCCGAGTTCCTCGACCCCCCGATCACCGTGGTGCACCAGGACCCGGCGGCCCTCGGCGAGCGCGCCGTGCAGCAGATCTTCGCCCGCCTCGACGGCGACGACGCCGAGCCGCGCACGCTGGTCCTGCCGACGCGGCTGATCGTGCGCGGCTCGGCGCGTCGGGCCGCCCGCATCGGTGAGGGACGCAGCGGCGACAGGGCGCGGCATACCGCGTCGTGACGGTCTGCACGCTCGGTGGGCACGGGGCGTGGTCTCATGGGGCCATGGCCACGGTCCCCGCACTCACCAAGGACGTCATCGGGCTGGCGAGCGCGTTCCTCGTCTCGGGCGTCATCCACCTCGCGCGTCCGCAGGTCTTCGAGCCGACGATCCCGCGGCAGCTCCCCGCGCCGAGGCAGCTCGTCTACGTCTCCGGCCTCGTCGAGATCGCCTGTGCTGTGGGCATATTCGTGCCCAGCACCCGCCGGTATGCCGGCTGGGCCAGTGCCGCCCTCCTGCTCGCCGTCTGGCCCGCGAACGGCCAGATGCTCGCCACCGCCCACGTCCGCGCCCAGCGCGACCCGGCCGACACGCGCAAGCAGGTGGAGCGCGGCGTGATGCTCGCCCGCCTGCCCCTGCAGATCCCGCTCATCCGGACCGCCCTCAAGGCCGCCGGCCGCGTCTGAGCACCCGCCGCCTGCCCCCGCCATCCTCGGGGGGTGATCGGGTGGAGATGACCTTGTCAGGGCGTGGTCATCTCCACCCAATCACGGACCGATTCCGCTGCGGTCGCGCGTCGCCGCGCTCTCCGTCAGCGGACGGCGCAGTCAAGACGGCGGCATCGGCGCGGTACACCACTCCAGCCGCGGCCGCTCAGGAGAGAGCCGACCTCGACGGCGAGGGTGCACGGCGTCACGACGACGTCGCTCCAGGAGGCCGGCAGCGTCGTCAGCCCTCACCCAGACCGTCCCGGACCCGGCGCCCGTCGCGGATCTGCTCACTCGCGCTGGAGTGAGAGGCGAGGCCCTGCAGCTCCACAGGCCAGCCTCCGTCGTGGGTGATCGGGTGGAGATGACCACGCCCTGACGAGGTCATCTCCACCCGATCGTGAACGAGCGCCGCGGGGCCCGCGAAACCGAGGTGAGCGGCATACCGGCGCACGGATATCCTCGGGACGCCCCACCAGCCGACCTCAACCCACCTCCCGAGGAGCCCCACCGTGGCCATGCGCATGTCGAGCCTGTTCCTGCGAACCCTTCGCGAGGACCCGGCCGACGCCGAGGTGCCGAGCCACCGGCTGCTCGTGCGGGCCGGCTACGTGCGGCGGGTGAGCCCCGGGATCTACACCTGGCTGCCGCTCGGCCTGAAGGTGCTGCGGCGCGTCGAGGAGATCGTCCGGCAGGAGATGGACGCGATGGGTGCGCAGGAGCTGTTGTTCCCCGCGCTGCTGCCGCGCGAGCCCTTCGAGACGACCGGCCGCTGGACGGAGTACGGCCCCAACATCTTCCGGCTGCAGGACCGCAAGGGCGCCGACTACCTCCTGGGGCCGACGCACGAGGAGCTGTTCACCCTCGCGGTCAAGGACATGTACTCGTCCTACAAGGACCTGCCCGTCACGCTCTACCAGATCCAGACGAAGTACCGCGACGAGGCGAGGCCGCGCGCCGGGGTGCTGCGCGGGCGCGAGTTCGTGATGAAGGACTCCTACTCCTTCGCCGTCGACGACGCCGGGCTCGACAAGGCCTATGACCAGCACCGTGAGACCTACATCCGGATCTTCGACCGGCTCGGCTTCCACTACGTCATCGTCGCGGCGATGGCGGGCGCCATGGGCGGCAGCAAGAGCGAGGAGTTCCTCGCCACCGCCGAGAACGGCGAGGACACCTACGTGCACTGCCCCCAGTGCGGGTATGCCGCGAACGTCGAGGCCGTCCGGGTCCCCGCCCCGCCGGCGCTCGACTTCACCACTACGCCTGCGGCACGTGCCGAAGACACCCCGGACACCCCGACGATCGCCAAGCTGGTCGACGTCCTCAACGCTCGCTTCCCGCGCGACGACCGCGCCTGGGCGGCCGGTGACACGCTGAAGAACGTCATCGTCAAGGTCACCCATCCCGACGCGAGCACCGAGGTCGTCGCCATCGGTCTCCCCGGGGACCGCGACGTGGACGAGAAGCGCCTGGAGGCCCAGCTCGAGCCGTCGACCTTCGAGGTCTTCGACGACTTCCCGTCGGTGCCCCAGCTCGTCAAGGGCTACATCGGTCCGGGCGTGCTCGGCGCCGAGAAGGACGCGAAGGTGCGCTATCTCGTCGACCCCCGCGTCGTCGACGGCACCGCGTGGGTGACCGGCGCCGACGTCCAGGGACAGCACGTCCTCAGCCTCGTGATGGGCCGCGACTTCACGGTGGACGGCACCATCGAGGCCGCCGAGGTGCGCGTCGGCGACGCCTGCCCCAACTGTGGACACGCGCTCGAGGCGGCCCGCGGCATCGAGATGGGCCACATCTTCCAGCTCGGACGCAAGTATGCCGAGGCGCTCGGTCTTAAGGTCCTCGACGAGAACGGCAAGCTCGTGACCGTGACGATGGGCTCCTACGGCGTCGGTGTCTCGCGCGCCGTCGCCTGCGTCGCCGAGGGCAACCACGACGAGCGCGGACTCATCTGGCCGCGCCAGATCTCCCCGGCCGACGTCCACGTCGTCGCGACCGGCAAGGACGAGGAGGTCTACCTCGCCGCCGAGGACATCACCCGTGGCCTGGAGGCAGCCGGGCTCGTGGTCCTCGTCGACGACCGCCGCAAGGTGAGCCCGGGCGTGAAGTTCAAGGACTCCGAACTGATCGGCGTGCCGACGATCGTCGTCGTCGGGAGGGGCCTGGCCGAGGGGGTCGTCGAGATCAAGGACCGCCGTTCGGGCGAGGGCCGCAGCGTGCCGGTCGAATCCGCCGTGGCGGAGATCCTCGCCGAGGTGCGCGGGACCTCGGCGTGACGGCGAGTGAGGCGGGCGGCAGCGGAGGCAGCCGCGACGTCCGTGCGGTCATCTTCGACTGGGGCGGCACGATCACGCCGTGGCACACCGTCGACCTGGCCGAGCAGTGGCATGCCTTCGCCCGGGCTTATCACGTGGACGACTCCGGCCTCGCGCTCGCCTTGGCCGAGGCGGCCTTGGCCGCGGAGGACGCCGGCTGGAAGCGCGGCCGGTCCGACAACTCGTCGGCCCGCATCGAGGAGATCATCGCGGAGGCCGGCATCGCGGTCGGGGACCCGCGGACGACAGCCGCGCTCGCGGCATACCGGGCGTTCTGGGAGCCTCACACCTGGACCGACCCGCACATCAAGCCCCTCTGGGAAGGGCTCCGGGACAGGGGAATTCGGGTCGGCGTCCTGTCCAACACGATCTGGACCAGGGACTACCACCGGGACGTCTTCGCTCGTGACGGCGTGCTCCACCTCGTCGACGCCGACGTCTACTCGAGCGAGACCCCCTGGGTGAAGCCGTCGCCCGAGATCTTCCTCCATGCCGCGCAGCAGGTGGGGGTGGAGCCGGCGGCGTGCGTCTACGTCGGTGACCGCTCCTACGAGGACGTCCACGGGCCGCAGTCCGTCGGGATGCGCGCCATCTGGGTGCCCCACAGTGACATCCCCGAGGACCAGCAGGTCTCCGTCGAGGTCACCCCGGACGCCGTCGCGCACGAGCTCATCGACGTCCTGGCAATCGTCGACGGGTGGCTGGGCGAGGGACAGCCCGGCGACGAGGCGTCGACCTCCCGTTGACCGGCCCGTGACCGCCCTCCAGGACCCTTCGGTCCTGACCCTGATCCTGATGGGTCTAGCCGGCCTGCTCGCCGGCTGGGTCGACGCGGTCGTCGGCGGCGGGGGACTCGTCCAGCTGCCTGCGCTGCTGCTCGGCCTGCCCGGCGCGAGCCCGGCCCAGCTGCTCGCGACCAACAAGTTCGCCGGCGTCTTCGGCACGGCGACGAGCTCGATCACCTACTACCGCCGGGTCCGGCCCGACCTGCGCACGGCCATCCCGATGGCCGCGGTCGCCTATGTCGGGGCGATCATCGGAGCCCTCCTCGGCCTGCACATCCCTAAAGCGGCGTTCAACCCGATCATCCTGTCCTGCCTCGTGATCGTCGGTGCCTACACCTTGTTCAAGCCGCGACTCGGCGAGGCGACGTCGCTGCGCTGGGAGGGTCCTCGGCATACGCTCGCGGCCGTCCTGACCGGCTTCGTCATCGGTATCTACGACGGGGCGCTGGGGCCCGGCACGGGGTCGTTCCTCGTCTTCGCCCTCGTGGGGCTGATGGGCTATGCCTTTCTCGAGGCGAGCGCGAAGGCCAAGATCGCGAACGTCGCGACCAACCTGGGAGCCCTGACCGTGTTCGCCCCCGGCGGCCACATCGTGGTGAAGGTCGGCATCGTGATGGCCCTGATGAACCTCGTCGGCGGCTACCTCGGTGCACGGACGGCCGTCCGACTCGGGAGCGGCTTCGTCCGCACGGTCTTCGTCGTCGTCGTGGGTGCCTTCATTATCCGGATCTCGTTGCAGCTGCTGGGGATCTGGTCCTGAGGGCTACCTGTCTCCTGGCTGGCTAGGATCGTCGGATGGATCCGAGCGACTGGTTCATCTCGGCGGCCGAGCGGGGCAACCGCTCGACCCGTCTGGACGCCCGCCACCCGCGGGGGCAGGCGTGGACCGACGGCAACCTCGTGCGCCCGCTGGTCCACGGCGGCACCTACTTCGCCGAGCTGCACGCGCGCGTCTCGGCGATGGGCGACGGTGACCTCCTCCTCTTCGTGGACTGGCGCGGTGACCCTGACGAGCGGCTCCTCGGCGACCCCGGCAGCGAGGTCGGGACCCTCCTGGCCGCCGCCGCGCGACGTGGGGTCGACGTCCGCGGCCTCGTCTGGCGCTCCCACTGGGACCGGCTGGCTTTCTCCGGGAAGGAGAACCGTCACCTCGGCGACGAGATCAACGAGGCCGGCGGGGAGGTCGTGCTCGACATGCGCGTCCGCACGGGCGGGTCCCACCACCAGAAGTTCGTGGTGCTGCGCCATGCCTCCCGCCCCGAGGACGACATCGCCTTCCTCGGGGGCATCGACCTCTGTCACAGCAGGCGCGACGACGCGCAGCACCACGGCGATCCGCAGCGCCAGCCGATGGCCGCGGTCTTCGGGTCGAGGCCTCCCTGGCACGACATCCAGCTGGCCATCACCGGGCCTGCGGTCGGCGACGTCGAGACCGTCTTCCGCGAGCGGTGGGACGACCCGCAGCCGCTGAGCCGTTCTCCGCTGCGGCGCCTCGGCGATCGTGTGCGCGGAGGCGACACCGACTGCTCGCCGCTTCCCCTGCAGCGGCCCGACCCCGCGCCGACGGGGCCGCACCCCATCCAGCTGCTCCGCACCTACGGCCGCCGCTTCGGCGGTTACCCCTTCGCGCCCCGGGGTGAGCGCAGCGTCGCGCGCGGCTACACGAAGGCGCTGCAACGGGCGCGCCACCTGATCTACGTCGAGGACCAGTACCTCTGGTCGGCCGAGGTGTCGTCCGTCTTCGCCGAGGCCCTGCGCCGCGAGCCCGCGCTGCACCTCGTCGCCGTGCTGCCCCCGGTGCCTGACCAGGACGGGCGGCTCTCCAAGCCTCCCAACCTCATCGGTCGACAACGCCTCCTGGACGACCTCGAGGCCGCCGGCCCGGGACGCGTCTCGCTCTACGCCATCGAGAACGCCCAGGGGACACCGGTCTACGTCCACGCCAAGGTCTGCATCGTCGATGACGAATGGGCCTCCGTCGGCTCCGACAACTTCAACCGACGGTCCTGGACCCACGACTCCGAGGTGTCCGCGACCGTGGTCGACGCCGACTACGCCAGAGGGTTGCGCGAGCAGCTGGCGGCTGAGCACCTCGGCCTCGACCCGGATTCCCACGTCGCCCTCGCCGACCACGTCGCCGCGTTCGCGCGATGCGCATGCGACCTGGAGACGTGGCACCGCGCCGGCCGCCGGAGGCCTCGCCCGCCGGGCCAGCTGCGTCCGCTCGCGAGCCCCGACCAGAGCATGTTCACGCGGGCGTGGGCGACGCCGCTCTATCGCCTCGTCTACGACCCCGACGGACGTCCGCTCGACCTCAGGCTGCGTCGACGGATGTAGGTCGGCCGGCTCAACCCCGAACGGCCGGCGACCCGATCCCGACCAGCTCGCGCAGCACCGCCTCGAACGATCCCACGACGATCGACAGGTGCCCCTCGTCGGGGAGCAGGTGGGTGTGCGCGCCGGGCATCAGGTCGCTCAGGGCGCGCCCGTGGGCGAAGGGCACCATCTGGTCCTGCCCGCCCTGCCAGATCGACACCGGCACCGGGATGCTGGCGAGGTCGAAGCCCCACGGCCGCACGAAGGCGAGGTCGTCGTCGAGCCACCCGTCCACCGAGCCGTCGAGCGCGTCGTGGGTCGCGGCGGCGGTCTCGGTGCCCACCTCGCCGGTGAGGGAGGCGCGGTCCACGGCAGGCAGGAGGGTGTCCCACGCCGCCACCAGGGTGGTCGCGTCGAGGTCTGCGAGCGCCGGCAGCTCTGCTTCGAGGAAGGCGCGCAACGGGCCCTCGCCCTCCACCGCGGCTCCGAACTCGGCGATGTTGTCGGCGCCCATGCCGGCGAGGAAGTCCAGCCCGGGCACGTCGTGGGGGGCGACCCCGCACACGGAGGCCGCCGCCCGCACCCGGTCCGGGAGCAGCGCCGCGCAGGCCAGGGCGTGCGGTCCGCCGCCGGATACGCCTGCGGTGACGGCCTGCTCGACCCCGAGGTGGTCGAGCACGGCCGCGACGTCGGCCACGACATCGGCTACGGTGCGACCGGGCAACCGGCCGGAGGAGCGGTAGCCCGGCCGTGAGAAGGTGACGAGGCGGACCCCCACCCGTTGCGCCATCGCGATGACGGAGGTCATCGGCAGGAAGCTCTGCGGGGTGCCGTGGTGGAGCACGACGACGGGGAGGTCGTCGGCCCCGGCGACCGCGGCCTCGAGGGGGCGTCCGCCCACGTCGACGGCGAAGGTCCGCCAGGTCGTAGCAGCGCTGGGGAGGTCGGTGCTCGTCATCCCCGCAGGCTAGCTACGCCGCGTTGCGAGCCGTCCATCGGGCTCATCCGACACGCACCGCGGGCCCACAGTGGGCTCTCAGCCGCGGCGACCAACGTCATCCCCGTGGCGCCCCCGTGGTGACCGTGGGCCGATGACCTCCCCAGCTGGTCGTCGCTCCCGCCGGAACCGCGGGGACGCGCCCGCCAATCCGCTGACCGGCCTCGCTCAGGCCGGCCGCAGCGCCGTCTCGAGGTCGAGGGTCGTCGTCACCGGCAGGTCGCAGACGAAACCCCGGCAGACATAGGCCGCGGCCCCTCCCGCAACGAGCGGTCGCTGCGCGAGCAGGGGTATGCCGGGTGCGTCCGGCGCGCCCGCGACCACGACGAGGCCGGGGGAGACGGAGCGACGCGTCTGTCGTAGCAGGGCTGTTGCGTCAGCGCCGTCGCCGACCACGGCCACCTGCAGGGGGCCGGCTGCCCGCGCCTCGGCCACGGCCAGGGACCAGCCGGCGAATCGCGGTTCGCGAGCCGCCAGGCCCCCCGCGGTGTCGATCGCCGTGTCGGCCACCGCGAGGTAGTGCGGGTCTCCGGTGAGCGCACCCAGCATCAGGAGCGCGCCAGCGATCGCCGACTGACCAGAAGGCTCCGCGTTGTCCCCGGACCCGTGCGGGCGGGCGAAGAGGGCCTCGGCGTCGTCCGCCGTGTCGTGGAAGGCGCCAGCTTCCCCGGCCGCCCCCCGGTGGCCGAATCGGGCGATGGCGGTGTCGAGGAGCGACCGGGCGGCCGCCAGCCAGCGCGCGTCGCCGGTCGCCTGGTGGAGCACGAGCAGGCCCTCGGCGAGGTTGCCGTGGTCGTCGGCCACGGCCATCGCTGACCCGACCAGACCGTCGCGCGAGGACCTGCGGAGCCGGCCGTCCACGAGATGCGTCGCAAGCACGAACTCGGCGCACCGCCGGGCCGCCTCGACGAATTGCGGCTCGTCCAGCAGCGTCCCGACCTCGGCCAGCGCAGCGATCGCGAGCCCGTTCCACGAGGTGACCACCTTGTCGTCACGACCGGGCTGGGGCCGGGTGGCCCTGGCCGCGGAGAGGCGCCGGCGCAGGTCGGCCCAGGCCTCCTGCTCGTCGGGTCCGCTCGGGTCGACGAGCAGCTGGAGGGTGGAGGCCCCGTGCTCGAAGGTCCCGGCGTCGGTGACCTCGAAGAGCCGCGCAGCGACCACCGCGTCCTCGGGACCGAGGACGTCGGCGAGCTGCGCCGGGGTCCAGCTGTAGGTCAGCCCCTCGACACCGTCGGTGTCGGCGTCGAGCGCCGAGGCGAAGCCGCCCTCCTCCGTGCCGAGGTCACGGACGATGAACTCCGCTGTCTCCACAGCGATCCGGCGAGCGAGTGGGTCGGCGGAGGAGCGCCACCAGTGGGCGTAGACGCGGGCCAGCTGGGCGTTGTCGTAGAGCATCTTCTCGAAGTGGGGGACCACCCACGCGGCGTCCACGGCATACCGGGCGAAGCCGCCGTCGAGCTGGTCGTAGATGCCGCCCCGGGCCATCGCCTCGCAGGTGACGGACGCGAGGTGCAGCGCGGTCTCGTCGCCGGTGCGACCGTGGTGGCGCAGCAGGAACTCGAGGACCATCGACGGCGGGAACTTCGGCGCGCGGCCGAAGCCCGCGTGCACGGTGTCGAGCTGACCGGCGAAGGTCGCGACAGCTCCGGCGAGGGTCTGCGTGGTGATCGCCTCACCGGCCCGCGGGACCATCGCCTCGCGGATCGCCTCGGCGATCCTGGCACTGCTGGAGAGGATCTCGGCCCGGTTGTCCCGCCACGCCCCGGTGATGGCGGCCAGCAGCTGGAGGAGCTGGGCCCGCGGGAAGTAGGTCCCGCAGTAGAAGGGCTCGCCCTCGGGGGTGATGAAGACGGTCATCGGCCACCCGCCGTGACCGGTCGTCGCCGTCGTCGCGGCCATGTAGATCGCGTCGATGTCCGGCCGTTCCTCGCGGTCGACCTTGACGGCGACGAAGCCGGCGTTGATCGTGGCCGCGACCCCCGGGTCCTCGAACGACTCGTGCGCCATGACGTGGCACCAGTGGCAGGCCGAGTAGCCGATCGAGAGGAGGACCGGGACGTCGCGCTCGCGGGCCAGCGCGAAGGCCTCGGGCTGCCACTCCCACCAGTCGACGGGGTTGTCGCGGTGCTGCTGGAGGTAGGGCGAGGTAGCGGTGGCGAGGCGGTTGGTCACGGCCCCACGCTAGGCGAGGTGCACGGTGGCGCCGCGCGTGGTTCCGGAGGGGCCCCGGACTGCGGCCTGGATGTTGCCTGCCGATCCTTCCGGTGCAACAGCGCGCCAATCGGCCCCTGACGGCGATCCGCCGGTGCAGACTCCCCCGTCAAGGCCGCTGTGGCGGGACAGGACCGAGGTGGTGGAGGGCCGATGGCGGTTGATCGCGGTGCACGGGGCTCGTCCTCTCCGGTGACCGCCCCTCCTGTCGGTCGGGGCCGACGGGACGCACCGCTCCTGCCGTGGCGTCGGCTCGGGGGCGCACTGACGACGACCGCCGACGGTGTCGAGCTCGGGATGCTGCGCAGCTTCACGGGGTTGCGGATCGTCAACGTCGTGCAGACCACCCTCGCGGTCGCGACCCTCGCCAGCGTGTCGCCCCACCCGGCGCTCGACGTCGTCCTTCTGGTGGTCTTCGTCGTCGAGACCGTGCTCTTCGTCGCGCTCTGCCTGCGCGCCGGCACGGTACGCCGTCGCCGGCTCGTCACGGCCGACATCGTCTTCGGGGCCGTCCTGCTGCTGCTCCAGCCCCTCATCGCACGCGAGGAGCACCGGATCGGGAGCTGGGAGGCGTGGGGGTATGCCGTGACCCTCTCCTGCGCGCTGCTGGCCGGCATGGCCCTGTCCCGACGCTGGATGTGGGGCGCCGTGGTCGGTCTCTCCGCGGCATACCTCGTCGGCGGCTTGCAGGGGAACATGCTGAGCGGACAGCTCTGGTCGGCGCTGACCAACGTCTTCGGCTACGGAGCGTTCGCGCTCGTCGGGGCCGTGATCTCGGACTACCTGCGGCGCCTCGGCGCGGAGGCCGACCTCCAACGAGGGCTGGCGGAGCAGGCCGCGGCCGAGGCGGAACGCAACCGGGCCCGGATGGTCCTCCACGACACGGCCTCGCTGCTGACCCGGCTGGGTCGGGGCGCGGCGGACGACGCCGTGCTCCGGCGGCAGGCGACGGCCGGGGCCAACGCCGTCACCGCCTTCATGGCCGGCGTCGCGGGCCGCGAGGTGACGGATGGTGAGTCCCGTTGTCTCGCAGACGTCGTCGCGGACGCAGCCAGCGCCTTCGTCGACCTGCCGATCACCCTCAACCTCGACCTGGCCCGTGACATCGACCTCGACCCCGACCTTGTGCGGGTGGTCGGGGGCGCCGTGGTCACGTTGCTGCACAACGTCCGGCAGCACGCCCAGGCCGACAGCTGCGTCGTCCACGCGGACGCCACCGACGACGGCAGGTCCTGGGAGGTCACGGTCCGTGACGACGGGCGGGGCTTCGACCCGGCTTCGACCTCGCAGGGCTTCGGGCTCTCGCGGCAGGTGCGAGCCGCCGCCGAAGACGCCGGCCTGGGCGTCTCGGTGGTGTCGGGGCCGGACGAGGGGACGGTGGTCACCCTCTCGTGGTCGTCGCAGGTGACGACGGTGTCCGTGGGGGATGCGTCGGACGGCTCATCGCAACCCCCTGATCTCCTGGGTGGTGCCCGTCTCGAGGGTGCCGCCACGATCGGGGGATGACCCCCGTGCCCGTCTCCGGCCCCGACGAATGTCCTGGAGCACGACCCCGCGTGGTCTGCATCGACGACGACACGCCGATCCGCGAGGCCGTCCAGCACCTGCTGCCCGGGGTCGACGTCGTCGCCGTCCACCCCCGGGTCGAGACCTATCTCGCGGACCCGGTGCCCGTCGACGTCGTCCTGCTGGACCTGCTGCTGCTCGAGACGGGCGAGGCCGGCCTGCAGGGCGCGCGCGGCGTCGCCGCGGTCGCCGCCACCGGCTCGAAGGTGCTCATCTACACCAACGAGCGGCGCCGGGAGGTCCTCGCGGGCTGCTTCGCTGCCGGAGCGCACGGGATCGCCCACAAGTCGGACACGATGTCGGCGACGGAGCAGGCGGTCCGGGCGGTCGCCGCCGGCCGGCTCGTGCTGACCACGGCACTAGCCGGGCTCGCCGAGCTGCTCGCGCGACGTGGCGAGCTCAGACCGCTGTCCCCGCGCAAGGTCGAGGTGCTGCGGGGTCGGGCCCGCGGCGAGAGCTACAAGTCGATCGGGGCACGGCTGTTCATCGCCCCGGCGACCGCCGAGGAATACATGTCGGAGGTGTCGCGGACCTTCGCCGGCTTCCTCGGCGCGCACTCCGCGGCCGACCTCGAGCGCCATCTCGGGATCGGTCCGGGAGACCTGTTGGACCCGCTGCGGCCCCGGTCCGTGCCGTCATGAGCAATCCCGCCCTGAGCGACCCCGGCCTGGTCCAGGACATCGGGTGGGTCCTGGCCAACGCCCGGGAGCATGCCGCCGACCCGGTGCTGCGGACGGCCGCCGGCTTCGCGCGGGCCGGGAGGACCACGGTGCACCGAGCGCAGGTGGGACGCTGGGAGTCGGGGGAGACGGGGGCGTCCTACCGTCTCGTCCGGCGCTACGAGAACGTCCTGGGCCTCCCCAACGGGCAGCTGCTCCGAGCCATCGACTTCCTCGGCCGCGAACGGCACAAGGTGTCGGCCGTCCCCGTCCTGGCCCCTGCGCTCACGGATTCCTGGCTCGAGGACACCGACGCCCTGATCGAGCGGGCGTTGTCCACGGCGCCGATGTCGGGCGTCGACTGGGACAACCTGTCGGCGATGCTGGGGGCCCACCCCGACACCCTGCTCCGCAGCTCGGACTGGGGCGACCTGATGATGCGCTGCTCGCAGGAGACCGCGGTCCACGTCGGCCTCGAGTTCGCCCAGCGGCACGAGGCGCTCATCCGGTTGGCGGGGCACCCGCGCAGCGGCAAGGTCGTCGTCGAGCTGGCGGCTACGGTCCTGGCCGATCCGACCACACAGATCTTCTCCGAGGCCGTCGACCTCCTGCAGCACACCCACCATCCCCTGGGCGTGCCGCTGCTGCTCGGTGCGCTCGACAGCTCCCCGGCCGAGGCCGCGTTGTGGACCGTCCTCTACACCCTCACCACGATGGTCGACTCCGGGCGGGTCACGCTCGAGGACCGGATGCGGGCGGGCACCCACGCCCTCGACCTGCTCCGCCAGGACCAGCCGGTGCGGATCCACCGCGCCGCCGCCGACCTCCTGCGCGCCGTCGACCCGCCCACACGCCATCGCATCGTCTCCGCACTGCACGCCGACTCGCGTTCACGGATCGCCACGATCGTCCTCGGTGGGAGCGCCCGCCTGGACACGGAGGCCGCCCGCCTGGCCGCCCGCATCGAAGGCCGGCTGCAGGACACGATCGGGGTCGGCGCGAGGTGGGCCCCTCAGCTGCGACGACTGATCTCCCGCACGACCTCGGTCACCCACGACGACGCCCGTGGCAACGCGCTCGCGGTGCTCATGCTCTCGCCCCAGGGCCCCGCCGTCGGCGACGCGTATGCCGCGGAGCTGCGTCGCGCGCTCGCGCAGGGCCAGAGGGTGCTCGCCGACGACGCCCTCTCCGTCCTGTCCTGGCTCCTGCAGCCCGGCGACATCCCGACCCTGCTCGACCTCGTCGTCGACCCCGCGGGTGAGGTCGTGCCGGCCATGCAGGCGGCCATCGCGATCGGCAACTGCCGACCGGGTGCAGCGGCGATGTGGCGCCAGCAGCCCGATCGGCGGTCCGTGGTCGACCGCGACGAGATCTGCTCCCGGGTGTTCGCCAGCGCGCGGCTGCGGATCCCGACACCGGGGGCCGACCCGCGCAGCACGGCGCGCGGACACTGCTACCTCCTCGGGATGGCTTCGCGCACCGACCTCCTGGGTGAAATCATCCTGTCGGCGCGACAGCATGCGGAGGCCGGTTGCGCCGGTGCTGCCGAGTGGGTCATGGCCGCCCAGTGGTGGCACGACCGCCCGGAGTGGGCGCGCCCGATCCACTGAGTCGCCCGATCCACTGAGTCGCCCGTTCGTCAGTCGTTCATCGCCTTGATGATCGCCACCGCGACCCGGACCCCGTCCGACCCCGGCGGCTCGGCGAACGCGTTGTCGACCTCGCGCACGATCGTCCAGGCCCTCGCCCGGTCCTCGTCGATGCCGGCCGCCTCGCAGATGACCTCGAGCCGGCGGCGCAGCCCCCACCGGATCGACGACCCCGTGCCGAGCTCGCTGAACCGGTTCCAGAGCGCCGGCGCGACCTCGAACGCCGGATCGCCCGCCATCGGCTTGGGGTCGATGGCCAACCAGCCCTGTCGGTCGGCACGCAGGACGTTGGCGTAGTGGAGGTCCGTGTGGAGCAGCCGTGCGGTCGTCCCCGGCCTGCCCGACGGCTCGCTCGCGAGATCGCCCGCCAGGTCCCGGGCCAGGTGCCTGGCCTGGTCGACGAACCGCCGGGGGAGCGCGTCCGGGGCGGCGGCGTCGAGGGAGGTGAGGAGGCGCGCGGCATACGCGCCGAGGGTGGGGGTCCGGGGAATCGCCGGCGAGGACAGCTGGGCCAGCAGGCCGCCGATCACCCGGCACGCCTCGTCGATCTCGACGTCCATGAGGTCGGTGGGGTCGAGCCGCTCGAGCAGGAGAGCGAAGCGGCGGGGGTCGGCACGCAGCAGGCGCACGGCCCCCCGGCCGTCCCACTGACGCAGGGCGAGGTGCTCGGTGGCGGCCTCGGCGTGCGGCCACGAGACCTTGAGGGCGGCGGGACCGGCATCGGTCCGGACCGGGACGACGACCGCACAGTTCCCCGACCGGCTCGGGCCGGAGGGCGTCAGCCCCCACTCGCCGAGCAGGTTGTCGAGGAGCTGTGGGAGGCGTCGCAGCCACTCGGCTCCGGAGACGGCATACGGCTGACCGACCTCGAGGTCGGTGGGGGTGAGCGACGCGACGTGAGCGGCGAACTCGGCCGGGACGAGGGGGTCGCTCACGGGTAGGTCATCCCGGGGAATGGTGTGACCGCGACGCCCCAGGGGGTCCCGAGAGTGATGGCCTCGGCCTGCAGGCGCACCACCGCGCCGATGGCCCTCGACCCGATCGGCAGCGTCGTGAGGGGGTCCAGCCCCCGCGCGACGAGTCCGGTGAGGACGACGATCGCGAGTCGTCGCGCCTCGTCGGCGGTCGTCACGGGGAAAGGCAGGTCGTAGCCCAGGGGCTCCGGAGGGGCGGCCGCGGCCGCCGTGGTGACGAGCGCGGACTCCCGCTGCCGCACCTGCTGGAGCGTGGTGAGCGCCCCGGCGCGGGCGGCGCCCTGGAGGTGGGCGGCGACGATCTCGAACCCGTAGGCGACGGCGCGTGTGGCGTCGAGCAGCGTCAGGGTCTCGGCGGCCGGCAGCGCGTCGGACGCCGGCCAGGTGACCGTCGACCCCAGAGCGGTCGTCGCGGCGGCCCGGCAGGCCGCGACAGCCGTGAGCGTGGGCCGGTGCGGGGTGGTGGTCCGCGCGAGCACGTCGAGCGCCGGGCTCGTGAGGGCTGATGCCTCGGCCGCGGCGAGCTGGGCAGGGGTCGTCGGTGGTGAGGACCGGGAGGGGCCGCTGGCGCTCGACGACGGCGTCGAGCCGGGCGCTGGGGTGCCGCCGGGTGTCGGGGTGGCGCCGGGCGTCGGGGTGGCGCCTGGCGTCGGGACCGTTGCGGTGACCACCTGGTCCGGCACCCCGGCCCGGCGCAGCGCATCCCTCAGGACGAGCGACTGGGTGCGGTGCAGGGCATCCAGGCGGCGGGTGAGGTCGGTCGCCGGGGCCAGAGCCGCCGCGCCCCTGGCCAGGCGGGACGCGTCGTGGAAGGCGGTGAGGAGGACCTGCTCGTCGGGCACACGCTGCCGCGGGCGCGCGGTCCGCGGGTCGGGATCCGGGCCCCCGAACCGGATGCCACAGCCGGACAGCAGACCGATCCCGGCCGCTCCGGAGACCCGTGCCGCGGCTCCCAGGATCGTCCGTCGGGAGGGTCGGCCACGCCCGGGTGGTGCGTCGGACGGCATGCGGCCGATCATGTCACGCACCCCGGTTTGGCCGACCGCGGCGGCGAGCACCTCGGACGGGACGAAGGCCGGGGCAAGCGACGACGACGGCCCCGGCTGCCACCAGTGCCCGTCCGACGAGTGCTCGGACCGGACCGCAGAGGTCGGTGAGGCGGTCGTGTCGTGGATAGAGTGGGGAGGACGTGCCACGCCCGGTATGCGGCGTCGGCCGTCCTCCGCACGGAGTGCAGCACCCATTCGACAAGAGGGAGGAACCATGGCGGACGACCTGATCGCGTCCCGGCTGGAGCAGCCCCTCGCTGACCTGTCCCTCGTGCTGGACGACCTCACGGTGACCCCCGCCGGTCGGCGCCGGGTCGTGCGGGTGGTCGTCGACCGCGACCTGGGCGGGCTCGGCGCCGACGACGCGACGAGCGCGGTCGCCGGGCTCACCCTCGACGAGGTGGCCGAGGCGACCCGGGTCGTGGCCGACCTCCTCGACGAGGGCGACCTCATGGGCGAGGCGCCCTACACCCTCGAGGTGTCGTCCCCCGGGCTGGACCGCGCCCTGCGCGGCTCTCGGCAGTACCGGCGCAACGTCGGCCGACTCGTGGCCTTCGTGCTCGAGTCCGGTGACACCTTAACGGCGCGCATCACCGGGGTGAGCGGAGACCTCGTCACGGTGGAGCAGGACGCGACGAAGAAGACCGCCGCCGTTGTCCACAAGCTGCTGATCGAGGACATCACCTCGGCCCGGGTGCAGGTGGAGTTCTCCCGCAGGGATCCCGAGCCGGCTGGTGACGGCGGCGACGGGGAGGCCGACGAGGACGACGAGGACGACGAGGACGACGAGGCCGACGAGGCCGCTGCCGACGACGAGGAGACCGACGATGGACATTGACCTTGCGGCCCTACGGGCGCTGGAGCGTGACCGGGACATCAGTCTCGACATCCTGATCCCAGCGATCGAGCAGGCGCTGCTCGTCGCCTACCACCGCACCGACGGGACCTTCCGTCTCGCCCGGGTGGAGCTCGACCGCAAAACCGGCCACGTCGTCGTGTGGGCCCGCGAGGAGGGCGACCTGCTTCCCGCAGAAGAGGGCGAGCGGCCCCAGCGGGCCGAGGCCGGACCGGAGTTCGACGACACCCCAGGCGGATTCGGGCGCGTCGCCGCGGCCACGGCCCGCCAGGTCATCGTCCAGCGGCTGCGTGACCTCGACGACGAGGCGGTCCTCGGCGACTTCAAGGGCCGTGAGGGCGATGTCGTCTCGGGTGTCATCCAGCAGAGCTCCGACCCCCGGCACGTGCTCGTCGACTTCGGCACGGTCGAGGGCATCCTCCCCCTCGCGGAGCAGGTGCCGGGTGAGCGCTACCGCCACGGAGAGCGCCTGCGGTGCTACGTCGTCAGCGTCAAGCGGGGTCCGAAGGGCCCCCAGATCTCGCTCTCGCGCTCGCACCCCAACCTCGTGCGCAACCTCTTCAAGCTCGAGGTGCCCGAGGTCGCCGACGGCACGGTCGAGATCATGGCGCTGCAGCGCGAGGCCGGCCACCGGACCAAGGTCGCCGTCATCGCCAAGGTCCCGGGCGTCAACGCCAAGGGGGCCTGCATCGGGCCGATGGGCGCGCGCGTCCGCGCCGTCATGACCGAGCTCCACGGCGAGAAGATCGACATCGTCGACTGGTCGCCCGACCCCGCACGCTTCGTCGCGGCGGCGCTGTCGCCGGCTCGCGTCCTGTCGGTCGAGGTCGTCGACCCGGTGATGCGGGCGGCCCGGGTGACGGTCCCGGACTACCAGCTGTCGCTGGCCATCGGCAAGGAGGGCCAGAACGTCCGCCTCGCCGCCAAGCTGACGGGCTGGCGGATCGACATCCGGCCCGACATCCCGGCCGGTGGCGAGGGGTCCCCGACCAGCCCGGCTCGGGACGTCGCGGCCGGCGCCGTCCACGAGGACTGAACGCAGCGCCGTCCGCGAGGACTGAGCGTCCGGCGCGGGTGATCAGGGTGACCCGGACGGGGTAGACTGAACAGTGACCGACCGGACTGGACTCCGCGTTCGGCATGTTGACGCGGGTGTGGCGTCGTCTCGATCCGGGGTTCCGACCCGGAGTGGGCCGATCCGGACGTGTATCGGCTGCCGCAGCACGGATAGCTGGTCGGCACTCCTGCGAGTGGTTGCAGTCGTGGGGGAGGACGGTGGCCCTGTCGGCCTCGCCCCCGATCCGGCTCACCGGATGTCCGGGCGTGGTGCGTGGGTGCACCCGACGTCCGACTGCTTCGAGCAGGCCGTGCGCCGCAAGGCGTTCGTCCGGGCTCTGCGGCTGGCCTCCGGGCCGGACGTGGCACCCGTGGCGGCCCACCTCGATCTCCACCCGCACGACAACGCATGACCGTCCAGAGAACTGTCCGACGTACGCGACCAACCGAAAGCGGGTCAAGCGCTGATGAGCACCCGATGAGTACTCAGCGATGAGCAAGTCCCCCAACTAGGTCCGCACCTGCAGAGCTCTTTCTCGGGTCCGGGCCGCCAAGAAGGAGAAACGTGGCCAAGGTCCGTGTCTACGAGCTCGCCAAAGAGCTCGGTGTCGAGAGCAAGACCCTCCTCACTTATCTGAAGGAGAAGGGCGAGTTCGTCCGGTCGGCGTCGTCGACCATCGAACCCCCGGTCGTCCGCACCATCAAGGAGACCTTCCCCGCCGAGCTGCGGCCGAAGTCTTCCTCCCCCGCAGCCAAGCAGAGTGTCCCGGCGGGCAAGCCCGGTCCCCAGGCGCCTGCTGCTCCGCCCGCTCCGGCACCTGTCGCCGCCGCGCCGTCCGCACCCGCGCCCTCCCCCGTGTCGCCTGCGGCCCCTGTGGCCCCGGCCCCCGTGAGGGAGACCGCGCCCGCGGCCCCCTCCCCGTTCCGCGCGCCCGCTCCGGCCCCTGACGCCCCTGACGCTCCCGCCGCTCCGGTCGAGGTTCCGGCCGTTGCTGCGGTCGCGACGCCGAACGCCCCGGCCCCGACTGCCGTTCAGGCTCCTGCCGCCCGGACCGGAACCCCCGGGCCGTCCGCACCGCGGCCGGCTCCGCGCCCCGGAGCCCCGCGCCCCGGCAACAACCCGTTCGCCCCGAGCCAGGGCATGGGCCGCGAGCGTCCGCCGCGCGAGGGCGCTCCCCGTCCCGGCAACAACCCGTTCGCCCCCAGCCAGGGCATGCCCCGCCCGCAGTCCCGTCAGGGCGCTCCGGGTGCGGCCGGTCCTCGTCCCGCTCCCGGCTCCGCCGGCCCCGCCGGCCCGCGTCCGGGTGGCACCCGTCCCAGCCCCGGCATGATGCCGGACCGCTCTGCGGTCGGTCGCCCCGGCGCCCGTCCCGGTGGCCCTGGCGTCCGTCCCGGTGGCCCGGGCGGTCGTCCCGGCGGTCCCGGTGGCTCCGGTGGTCCCGGCGGCGCACCCGGCGGCTTCGCCGGTCGCCCCGGTGGCGGCGGTGGCTTCGCCGGCCGTCCCGGGGGCGGTGGTCGCGGCGCGACCGCCGGTGCCTTCGGTCGCGGTGGTGGTCGCCCGGTCCGTGGTCGCAAGTCCAAGCGCGCGAAGCGCCAGGAGTTCGAGCAGATGCAGGCGCCGTCCCTCGGTGGCGTGCAGGTGCCCCGCGGCGACGGCAAGACCGTCGTCCGGATGCGCCGCGGCGCCTCCATCACGGAGTTCGCCGACAAGATCAACGCCAGCCCGGCGGCCCTCGTGACCGTGCTCTTCCACCTCGGTGAGATGGCCACGGCGACCCAGTCGCTCGACGAGGACACCTTCCGTCTCCTCGGCAACGAGCTCGGGTATGCCGTCGAGGTCGTCTCCCCGGAGGACGAGGAGCGCGAGCTCCTCGAGCAGTTCCACATCGACCTCGACGCCGAGCTCGAGGCCGAGGGCGACGACGACCTGGAGATCCGTCCGCCGGTCGTCACGGTCATGGGTCACGTCGATCACGGCAAGACCAAGCTGCTCGACGCCATCCGGTCGGCCAAGGTCGCCGAAGGTGAGGCCGGTGGCATCACGCAGCACATCGGTGCCTACCAGGTCACCACCGTGTTCGAGGGCATCGAACGCCCGATCACCTTCATCGACACCCCGGGCCACGAGGCGTTCACCGCCATGCGTGCCCGTGGTGCCAAGGTCACCGACATCGCCATCCTCGTCGTCGCCGCCGACGACGGCGTCATGCCCCAGACCATCGAGGCGTTGAACCACGCCCAGGCGGCCAACGTGCCGATCGTGGTCGCGGTCAACAAGATCGACAAGGAGGGGGCCAACCCCGAGAAGGTCCGTCAGCAGCTCACCGAATACAACCTCGTGGCCGAGGAGTACGGCGGTGACACGATGTTCGTCAACGTGTCGGCGCGCAACGGTGACAACATCGACGGGCTCCTCGAGGCCGTGCTCCTCACCGCCGACGCCGCTCTCGACCTGCGGGCCAACCCCAACAAGGACGCCCGTGGTGTCGCGATCGAGACCCACCTCGACAAGGGCCGCGGCCCCATCGCGACGGTGCTCGTCCAGTCGGGAACGCTGCACATCGGTGACTCGATCGTCGCCGGCTCCGGTTACGGCCGGGTCCGCGCCATGCTCGACGAGCACGGCAACAACGTCACCGAGGCACTGCCGGCCCGTCCGGTCCTCGTCCTCGGTCTGACGTCGGTGCCGGGCGCCGGTGACACGTTCCTCGTGGCCCCGGACGACCGCACGGCACGCCAGATCGCCGAGCGCCGCGAGGCGGCCACCCGGGCTGCGTCGCTCGCCAAGGCGCGCAAGCGGATCAGTCTCGAGGACCTCAACGAGGCGCTCGCAGCCGGCAAGGTCGACACCCTCAACCTCATCCTCAAGGGTGACGCGTCGGGTTCGGTCGAGGCGCTCGAGGACGCGCTCCTGCAGATCGACGTCGGCAACGAGGTCGAGCTGCGGATCATCGACCGCGGCGTCGGGGCGATCACGCTCAACAACATCAACCTCGCGATGGCGTCGAACGCGATCATCATCGGCTTCAACGTGCGGGCCGAGGGTCAGAACGCCGACTTCGCCGAGCGCGAGGGCGTCGAGATCCGCTACTACTCGGTCATCTACCAGGCGATCGAGGAGATCGAGGCCGCCCTCACCGGCATGCTCAAGCCGGAGCACGAAGAGGTCACCCTCGGCGAGGCGGAGATCCGCGAGATCTTCCGCTCGAGCAAGTTCGGCAACGTCGCCGGCTCGATCGTCCGCTCCGGCCTGATCAAGCGGGGCACCAAGGCGCGGATCCTGCGCAACGGCACCGTGGTGGGCGAGAGCCTCGAGATCGCCGGGCTGCGCCGGTTCAAGGACGACGTCACGGAGGTCCGCGAGGGCTTCGAGTGCGGCATCAACCTCGGGTCGTTCAACGACCTGCAGGTCGACGACACGATCCAGACGTTCGAGATGCGCGAGAAGCCGCGCACCTGACGCGTCCCGCTCCGGCCCCACCACGCTGAGGTCGTGGTCTGGCGCTGAGGTCGTGGTGTGCACACCACGACCTCAG
>NZ_JANXRJ010000134.1 GCF_025353065.1 Lapillicoccus sp. | reverse complement strand
GACCACAGCCGGCTGTGGTCAGCCCTCCGTCCCGTCGTGCTCAAGGTCCGCCCGGGGTCAGCCGCGCTTGGTCGGCGGGACGATGATCGGCCGCGCCTTGTCGTCGGCCTTGGCGTGCTTGTCAGCACGCTTCTCCTTGAGGGACTTCCCCGCTTTCTTCGCGAGATGCTGTCGGGGTGATTTGTCGGCCATGGCCTGCTCCCTCATCGGGAGCCCTGATGGCTCCGTGTCCTGAGGGTACGCGCCTCGGCCTCCGACTGGTCCCCACGCAGCCCCGACGCAGGAGGGGAAAGCAGAGGCCGGCCCAGCCATCCGGGCGGACCGTTCGCGTGAAGCGTCCGGGCGGCCGTCTCAGCCACGGCGGCGCGGGCTACGCCCGAGTCGCCCGAGTCGCCCGAGTCGCCCGAGTCGCCTGGCGAACGGCGCGACCAGTCGACCCGGGACACCGGTGACGGCGTTGGTCAGCCGTGACCACCACTCCAGGCCGTCCCGGGGGAAGAGGAACGCCCGCAGGCGCAGGCCGCGTGGCCGGCTCTCGGCCGCCGCCCGGGTGATGACCCGCAGGTCCTCGCGCACATCGACCTGCGCCCGTCCCGGTCGGGCGTATCGGGTGCGCTCGAGCGTCGCCACGACGTGTCCCATCGACGCCTTCGCGGCGTCGTCGAAATAGGCCTCGCGGGTGTAATGCGCCCGCCAGTCGCGCAACGTGCCGCCGTCGGGAGGGCGGAAGCCGAGATCGGTCAGCCGGGAGACCAGCTCGTCCCACTGTGCCTCGGCGAGCTCCGCGGCATCGAGCGAGCGCAGTCGCCGTCGCCGGTGGACGAGGCGCGCGGTGACGGGCAGCACGAGCGACCCGAGCAGCCCGAGCAGGAGGGCGAGGAGCACGAGGTGGCCGGGGTCGGTGAACCAGATCCGCACCCGGTCGGAAAGGGGGGTCGAGATCGTCCCGCCGGCGGCGGTGTCCGCGCCGAGCTTGCGGGCCACGCCGGAGCTGGGAGCGGCGCTCGCCGTCACACTGGCCGAGGGGTCCTTGTTGGGACCGGTGGTGTTGCCGAGGGTGGTGGGCGTCGTGTAGGCCGGGGCCGAGCCGGTCCGGCCGGCAGGGGTGGGCTCGAAGCGCAGCCAACCCGCTCCCGGGAAGTAGAGCTCCGGCCAGGCGTGCGCGTCGGCCGCGCGCACGGTGTAACCGCCTTCCGCGAAGGTGCCGGGCAGGAAGCCGATGGCCATCCGCGCCGGAATCCCCTTGGCGCGGGCCATCATGATCATGGCCGAGGCGAACTGCACGCAGTAGCCCTGCTTGGTGAGGAGGAAGTTGGTGATGGGGTTGGTGACCGGCTGACCGGCGCCGTCGACCGCCGGCGCTGCCAGCGTGAGGGAGTAGGTGAAGTCGCCGGTGGTGCGGAACCAGTTCTGGATCGCCACGGCCGCGTCGTAGCTCGTCTTCGTCCCGGCCGTGATCTTCGCGACGAGGTCGTTCACGACCTGGGCCGACCCCTGGTCGACACCCAGGGAGCCGGTCACCTGCGGGTCGTTCTGGCCGCTCGCGCCGCCCGGTATGCCGTCTCGCAGCTGCGCGGGTGCGACGTTCACCTCGCGGTAGGTCACCGAGTAGCTGTCGGGGCGGGCCCGCACGTAGAGGTCGCCCGTGCGTGGGTCGGCCCCCCACGGCGTGCTGCCGAAGTCGGCTCCCACCACGGGTTGTGGCGCCGCGATGTGCGGTGCCTCCAGGGTGTTCTGCGTGACGGCGAAGGTCCGGTCCTGGACGGCGACGTCGGGAGAGATGAGCCCGGGCGCCGTGAGGTCCTGCTGGCTCGACTGGGCGCCCGGGCTGGTCCGCCACTGGCCGCCGACGTAGTCCGAGGTGACGACCACGCGCAGGGGTGGCGGCGTGCCGGGAGCCGAGGTGCGGTAGCTGAAGACCGGGTTGAGGGACCCGTCCTGGAGGCTCCGGGTGAGGTCGAGGGTCGAGCTGAAGCCGACCCGCCCGCCGTTGCCGACCGCGCTGTCGTTCCGGCCGAGCCCGTCGAGGATGAAGCGCGTGGGCAGGTGGGGGATGATCGCCGGCAGCAGCACGGCCGCCACCAGGGCCACCACCCCGAGCTGGCGGGCGCTGCTCCCGAACCCGCCCATCGCCTCGGACTCGTGGTCGGAGGACGTGGTGGGAGTTCGCGGGCTCGCCATCGTCGTCGACCAGCGCCGGACGGAACCGCTCGCCTGCCGGGAGATCAGGATCAGCCACACGAGGGCGGCGACGAGGAAGTAGCCCGGGGCCAGCGAGGAGCCGCTGTTGGCCGCCGCGGTGAGGAAGGCGGCCAGCAGGGGCAGGCCGGCGGCGGCCGGCGCATTGCGGGTCACGGCCAGGTAGTCGACGACCAGGGCGAGGACGGTCACGGCCGAGACCAGGAGGAACTCCACCCCGGGCGTCGTCGGGATCGGGGCGGCATACTTGTGCAGCACGTCGGTGACGTCCGCGACGAGGTCACCGAGGCGCGCGATCGCCGCCGGTCCGGGAAGCCCGAAGGTCAGCGAGGACCGGGCGAAGAGGGCGATGACGAACCACCCGACGAGGACGACCTGCCCGAGCAGGACCACCCACCCGCGGCTGGTCAGTCGGCGCAGGCCGATGCCGGCGACGGCGACCGCCAAGCACGTCCAGACGGCCGTGGCGAGCCAGTTGCCCGTCGTCGTCAGCGTGGTCAGGCCGAGGACCGCCGCCACGGTGGCCGCGAAGGCGAGGAAGGCCTCGGGCACGCGCGTCCTCATCGGATGAGCACCCCCTTGGTCGTGAGCGCTGCCCAGGCCGTGGCCGGGGCGTCGCCGGCGGAAACAGGGACGGCGCTCCACCCCGCCAGGTGCAGGAGCTCGCTGTGTGCCGCGGCGTCACCGCCCGCGTCGCGTCCGTCCGCGAAGGTCGCGGTGTCGAGCAGGATGGCCAACCCGGTGCCTCCCGGCTGCCGCAGCGAGGCGACCTGGCGCAGGGCCTCCTCGTCGCGGTCGGCGAGGACGGCGATGACCAGACCACCGGACGAGGCCACCTGGTGGCCGGCGCGGACCAGGTCGTCGAGCACGTGGTCGTCGCCCATCCGCGCCTCGGCGAGCAGGGTGAGGGCCTCGTCCGGCTCGGTCGACACGACGGCCTGCCCGTCGTGGACGGACTCCAGGCTGACGAGGTGCACGGCATACCCCTGGGCCGCGAGGTGGGTGAGGATGGAGGCGACCCCCGAGACGGCCCACTCGAAGGAGCTGCCCGCCCCGCTGCCCCGGTGCCCGGCACTGCGGGGGTCGAGGAGGATGACGGCCCGGCGGCGGGCCGGCCGGTCCTCCTGGCGGACCATGAGGTCGCCGGTCCGGGCGGTCGCGGGCCAGTGGATACGGCGCAGGTCGTCACCGTCGCGGTACTCCCGGATCGACTGGTCGTCCTCCCCGTGGAGCGCGACCATGTGCGGGGTCTCGCCCTCGGCACCGAGACCGGTGCCCGGGGGCTGGCCGCCGCTCAGCAGGTCGATGCGCGGCAGGACGACGATCTCGTCGGTGGTGCCGACCTCGGCGAACCGGGTGGTGAGTCCGAAGGGGTCACGCAGCTGCACGGCCAGCGGCCCCAGGGTGTGCCGGCCGCGCAGGTGGGCGCGAATGACGTAGTCGACCTGACGCCGCTCCCCGGACGTCATCCGACCGAGCAGGAACCGGGGCCTGTCGCCGAGGACGTAGTCGAGCCGCTCCTCGGCCAGCAGCAACGGAGTTCGCCGGACCCCGGTGTTCTCGAGCAGTACGCTGACTGTGGCCGGCTGGTCGACGCTCACCCGGGCAGGGACGAGGTGCCGCTCCACGCGCACGGACGCCCGCTGCTGCCGCGCCAGCAGACCGGTCGCGACCGGGAGGGTGAGCAGCAGCACGCCGACGCGAGTGATGTCGGAGAAGCCGAGCGCCCACCCGCAGAGGGTCAGGGTCGTGCCGGCCGCGATGAAGGCGCGACCCCGGGTCGTCAGGACCTCACGAAAGCGACGCATGCTCGGGCGCCGCCGCTAGCGGCGCGTGGCGGCGACGGGCACGCGGCGCAGGATCTCGCGCAGGACGTCCTCGGCCGTCCGGCGGCTGAGCTGCGCCTCGCCGGAGAGGATGAGCCGGTGGGCCAGGACGGGGACCGCGACCTGCTGGACGTCGTCGGGCAGCACGTGGTCGCGGCCGTCGAGGGCGGCGACGGCGCGGGCGGCGCGCAGCATGTGGAGGGTCGCCCGCGGCGAGGCACCGAGGCGCAGCGCGCTGCTCTCCCTCGTGGCGGTGCTGAGGTCGACGACATACTGCCGGATGGCGGGGCTGGCCCAGACGTCGCGCACGACGGCGATGAGGCGGGCGACGGTGGGCGCGTCGGTGACCGGGGTGAGGCTGGCGAGCGGTGGCACGCCGCCGTGGGTGTCGAGCATCGCGACCTCGGAGGCGGCCGACGGGTAGCCCATCGAGATCCGGGCCATGAACCGGTCACGCTGTGCCTCGGGCAGGGGGTAGGTGCCCTCCATCTCGATGGGGTTCTGGGTCGCCATGACGATGAACGGACGGTGCAGCTCGTAGGTGCGCCCGTCGACGGTGACCTGCCCCTCCTCCATGCTCTCCAGGAGTGCGGACTGGGTCTTCGGCGAGGCCCGGTTGATCTCGTCGCCGACGACGACGTTGGCGAAGATGGCTCCGGGCCGGAACTCGAAGTCGCGCACGTCCTGGTTGAAGACGCTGACGCCGGTGATGTCGCTCGGAAGCAGGTCCGGCGTGAACTGGATGCGCCGGACCGTGCAGTCGATCGTGCGGGCCAGCGACTTGGCCAGCATCGTCTTGCCGACGCCGGGGACGTCCTCGATGAGCAGGTGGCCCTCGGCGAGCAGGACCGCGATGGCCATCTGCACCACCTCGAGCTTCCCCTCGATGACCCGCGTCATCGAGTCGGAGATCCGCGCCGCGACGGCCCGCACCTCGTCGAGCGCCTCGGGGGAGCTGAGCTGGCCGGCCTCGGGGGTGGGCTGCCCGTTGACCGAGCTCACCCGGCCGTTCTCGGACCTCGTCTGGCCACCCTCGCTGGGGTGCTCGGTCAGCTTCGTCACGCCTGTTCCTCCGGCCATGGAATGCCTTGCGGCCTTGGTGTCCACCATCGACGTCACCGATGTGCGTTGATCTTCCCCCACTTCGCTCCACCCGCATAGCGATCCCGGGTGGGACGGGGTCGACGGAGGCAGCACGAGAGGTGGGTCGAAGGGCGGAGGCGCCCGAGGTCGGGCTTCCCGGGGTGATTCGGCGCCGCGGGGTGGCCCGGATCGGGCGCACGCCCACCTACCGGTGACGTCCGCCGGCCCGGAGCGGTTCAGCCGTGGCGTCGACGGTTTCCCTTGGGCCCGCGGTCGGGGGAGCGACCCCGACAGCCCTCCACTTCGCTCCACGGCCGGTGACCTGCGGCGATGGCACAGATCGTCCGAACGGATGAGCCTGGGAGCGATGGAAGTGGGGAAAAGTGGAGTACAGTGGGGCTTCACGGAGCAAGGTGGACACCATCGGGTCGAGACGAGGGGAGGTGGCCGGCGTTGTTCCTCGGGACCCACACCCCGCGACTCGACGAGAAGGGCCGCCTCTTCCTGCCCGCGAAGTTCCGCGACCGGCTCGCCGACGGCCTCGTGATCACCAAGGGCCAGGAGCGCTGCCTCTACGTCTACGACGTCCCGGAGTTCAACCGGGTGGCGACGCAGATGCAGCAGGGCCCCACCTCCTCCAAAGCGGTCCGCGACTACGTCCGCGTCTTCCTCTCGGGTGCCTCCGACGAGGTCCCCGACAAGCAGGGGCGGGTCACCGTGCCCACCACCCTCCGCACGTATGCCGGGCTGACGCGCGAGTGCACGGTCATCGGCGCAGGCAACCGCGTCGAGGTCTGGGACACCGCCGCCTGGGACGCCTACCTGGGCCAGACCGAGGCGGCCTTCGCCGAGCAGTCCGAGGAGGTCATTCCCGGGATCTTCTGACGCCATCGTGGATCTTCTGATCCGCCCGACCGCATCCGCCCTGACCCTCCGGCCTCCAGCCGCTCGCCTTCCCGGGACGACTTCCCCCGTCCCGGGCCGGCCGAGCGGATGGGGACCAGATCGTCAGGACCACCCCGCACCGCCCAGCCCACCGACGACCACGGAGACGGAGACGCACGATGACGACGCGAGGCAACCCCGAAGGCCGGCACCTGCCGGTCCTGCGGGACCGCGTCATCGAGCTGCTCGGTCCGGCCCTGACCCGTCCCGGCGCGGTCTACGTCGACGGCACCCTCGGCATGGGCGGCCATGCGCTCGCGGTTCTCGAGGCCTTCCCCGAGGTGCGTCTCGTCGGCATCGACCGCGACCCCGAGGCGCTCGAGCTGGCGTCGGAGCGGCTGGCCCGGCACGCCGACCGGATCGACCTGGTCCACGCGGTCTACGACGAGTTCACCGCGGTGGTCGAGTCTCTCGGTCTGCAGCAGATCGATGCCGCGCTCTTCGACCTGGGGGTCTCCTCGCTGCAGCTCGACGAGGACGACCGCGGGTTCGCCTACCGCGTCGACGCACCGCTGGACATGCGGATGGACCAGGGCGAGGGCATCACCGCCGCCGAGGTCGTCAACACCTACGAGCCGGATCGCCTCGAGCGGATCCTCAAGGACTACGGCGAGGAGCGCTTCGCCAAGCGCATCGTGCGCGCCATCGTCCGCGAGCGGACGGCAGCCCCCTTCACCACGTCGGCCCGGCTCGTCGACCTGCTCAAGGCTGCGGTGCCCGTCGCCTCCCAGAAGAGCGGTGGGCACCCGGGCAAGCGCACCTTCCAGGCCCTGCGCATCGAGGTCAACGCCGAGCTGTCCGCCTGGGAACGGGCGTTGCCCGAGGCGATCGACGCGCTCGCCGTCGGCGGCCGGATCGCGGTCCTCAGCTATCACTCCCTCGAGGACCGGATCACCAAGCGCGCCCTCGTCGAGGGCGCCACCTCGAGCACGCCTGCCGGCCTGCCCGTCGAGCTGCCCGAGCACGCGGCATACCTGCGGCTGCTGACCCGCGGGGCGGAAGAGCCCACGGCCGCCGAGACGGCCGACAACCCGCGAGCCGCCTCCGCCCGGCTGCGAGCGGCCGAACGCCTTGCCGCCAGCGGACGCCGCGCGACCCGACCGACCCGACCCACCGCACCGACCCGTCGTCCGAAAGGCGTCCAGTGAGCCAGCCGACCGCCCTGCGGGGCGCCGCCCGCGCCTCGGCGCCAGCCGCCCCGCGATCGTTCACCCGTCGCCCCGCGAGCGCGCCGCTGCGCGTCGTTCCCTCCGCCATCGGGCGCTCGGGCAACGGCCTCTTCGCCGGCATGTGCGCCGGTCTGCTGCTCGCGGGCCTCGTCGCGCTGCTGATGCTCAACACCTCGCTCGCGCAGGGGGCCTTCGCGCTGACCGACCTCCAGACCCGGTCCGGGGTCCTCACCGACACCGCGGAGCAGGCCACCGCGGCCGTCGACGACCAGCGCTCCCCACGCACCCTCGCGGCCCGGGCGCAGCAGATGGGGATGGTCCCGGCGCAGAGCATGGCCTTCATCCGGCTGAGCGACGGCGCGATCCTCGGGGCAGCAAAGGCGGCCCAGGACTCCCAGCGCCTGAACGTCGTCACCACGCCGGTGGCGGCCCCGGCGACCCCGGCAGCCCCGGCCAAGACGCCCGCGACCGCGGCCAAGACCCCGGCGACCCCGGCGACCCCGGCCAAGACCCCGGCCACCCCGGCCAAGACCCCACCCCCGGCAGCTGCGACGACCCCGGTGAAGCGGTGAGCCGGGTGGGCAGGCCGACCCCGACGACCCCGACGACCCCGACGACCCCGACGACCCCGACGACCCCGACGACCGAGGCGACGACCCGTCCCGCGCGTCCGGCTCGTCCCGCGGCCCGGTCCCACCCGTCGCGTCCCGGCCGCCCCGGTGCCGGCGGCCCGCGCCGTCCGCGCCTCGGGGTGGCCAACCCCCGCCGTCGGGCGCGCCTGCTGCTCGTCGTGGCGATGTTCGTCTTCACGATCTTCGCCGGGCAGCTGCTGCGGGTGCAGGCCTTCGACGCCTCGAGCGTGGCGTCGGCGGCGGAGTTCAACCGGCTGCGGACCGTCGTCACCCCGGCGGTGCGCGGCGAGATCCTGGACACCAACGGGGTCGTCCTCGCCTCGAGCGTCGAGCGCAAGACCGTCACCGTCGACCAGACGGCGCTGCCGTCCTACAGCCGCGTCATCGCCAAGAAGCGCGTCACGGTCGGTGTCGTCGGTGCGGCGGAGGTGCTGGCCCCGCTCCTCGGCACGACGCCGGCCGCCCTCGTCACCCAGCTCACCGGGACCGCGCGCTACCGGGTCGTCGCCAAGGACGTCACCCCGTTGGTCTGGCGACAGATCGCCGCGCTCGGCATCCCCGGCGTCTACAGCGAGACGACGACGAAGCGGGTCTACCCGACCAGCCTCTCGACCGCCTCGGTGGTGGGCTTCCTCGCGAACGACAACCAGGACGGCGGCGGGATCGAGTGGACCCAGCGGGCGGCCCTCGCCGGCACCCCGGGCAAGCAGGTTTACGAGCAGGCGCGCAGCGGGCAGATGATCCCGTGGGCGGAGCAGCAGAACGTGCCTGCGGTCGCGGGCAAGAACGTCACCTTGACCATCGACGCGGACCTGCAGTGGGTCGCCCAGAACGCGATCGCCAACACGGTGACCACGAGCGGGGCCCTCTCGGGCTACGTCGTCGTCCAGGAGGTCAAGACCGGCAAGCTGCGTGCCGTCGCGTCCTATCCCACCTTCGACCCGACCAACATCCGCGGCGCCACCCCCTTCCAGCTCCAGAACCACGCGTTCGCGGACACCTACGAACCGGGCTCGACGGGCAAGGTCATGTCGATGGCGACCGCGATCGAGCTGGGCCAGATCTCGCCGACGACGTCGCTCATCGTCCCCAACCGGCTGCCCCGCGGCGGTGTGAGCTTCAAGGACGACGTCGACCACCCCACCCTCAACCTCACGGTCGCCGGCGCCCTGGCCATGTCGAGCAACATCGGCACGATGCTCGCCACCGAGGCGGTCCCGCCGCCGACGCTGGAGAGCTACTTCCGCAATTTCGGGATCGGCACCAAGCCGGGCACCGGCTTCACCAGCGAGTCGGCCGGCATCTTCGCCAAGTCGACCGACTGGAGCCCGTCGCAGCGCTACAACATCCTGTTCGGGCAGGGCTACTCCCTCAACGCGATCCAGGCCACCGGGGTCTACCAGACGCTGGCCAACGGGGGAGTCCGCATCCCCCCGTCGATCGTCGAGAGCACCACGGACGCCGACGGCACGGTGACCCCGGCGGCCGCCCCGCAGGGTCAGCGCGTCGTGTCCGCGGACACCGCGACGAAGGTCAGCCAGATGCTCGAGGAGGTCGTCGGCCCGAGTGGCACGGCGCCGAAGGCCAAGATCGACGGCTATCGGGTGGCGGGCAAGACCGGCACGGCCAACCGCTACGACGACGCCGTCAAGGGCTACAGCGGCTATACCGCCTCCTTCATCGGCTACGCGCCTGCGGACGCCCCGAAGTACGTCATCTCGGTCACGCTCCAACGGCCGGTCCAGGGGCACTTCGGTGGCATGCTCGGCGCACCCATCTTCCAGAAGGTCATGACCTATCTCCTCCAGAAGAACCAGATCGCCCCGTCCGGTCAGATCGCCCCGGTCATCCCCCTCAGCTCCACCGCAGGCTGGGACCCCAACGACCCGGCGGTCCTCAACGGTGAGAAGCGGAACTAGCCCCGTCCCGTCGGGCTCGCCCCTCGGGTGCCTCGAGGCGCCCGCCCGAGGCGGTAACCTCGCAGCCGTGTCGTCGCCCCGCCCGAGCCGTCTCGTCGCGGTGCCCCTCGAAGAGGTGCGCGGGCTCGTGCATGGCGTGAAGGGCGTGCAGGGCGTGCAGGGAGCGGTCGGCGAACCGTCCTCGCAGGTCGAGGAGGGGTCGTCCGTCGGCATCACCGGGGTCTCGCTCGACTCCCGCACCATCCGGCCCGGCGACCTGTATGCCGCCCTCCCGGGCTATCGGACGCACGGCGCCACCTTTGCGGCGGAGGCGGTCGCGGCGGGCGCCGTCGCGCTCCTCACCGACCCCGATGGCGCCCGGACCATCGCCGCGCTCGGGCTCGCCGCGCTCGGGCTCGCCGCGGACGGGCTCGCCGCGGACGGGCTCGGCGCGGAAGGGAGGGGAGTGCCGGTGCTGGTCTGCGCGTCGCCCCGCCAAGTCCTCGGAGCGGTGGCTGCCCGGGTCTACGGTCGCCCGGCCGACCACCTGGCCCTCGTGGGGATCACCGGCACCAACGGCAAGACGACCACGGCATACCTCGTGGAGTCGGGACTGCGCCACCTCGGCGTGACCGCCGGCCTGATCGGCACGGTCGAGACCCGGCTGGGCTCGCGACGGCTGCCCTCGGCCCGCACCACGCCGGAGGCCACCGACCTGCACGCCATCTTCGCGATGATGCTCGAGGAGGGCAGCACAGCCGCCGTGATGGAGGTGTCGAGCCATGCCCTGCGCCAGTACCGCGTCGACGGAGCCGTGTTCGACGTGGCGCTCTTCACCAACCTCTCCCAGGACCACCTCGACTTCCACCCCACGATGGAGGACTACTTCGGGGCCAAGGCCTTGCTCTTCACCCCGGAGCACGCCCGTCGGGGGGTGATCTGCGTCGACGACGCGTGGGGAGCCCGCCTCGCCCTCGAGGCCACCGTCCCGGTCGAGACGCTGACCGCGCGCCCGGACACGATCGCGGACTGGACCGTGCGCCAAGGAGACTGGCCACATTTCACCCTCGACGGCCCGGTCGGCCGGCTCGAGCTGCAGTGCCACCTCCCGGGCGAGTTCAACGTCGTCAACACCGCCATGGCCGCGGTCGCCCTGCTTGCCCTCGGTCACGACCCGGCCGCGGTCAGCAGGGCGATGGCCCGGGAGCCGGTCGTCCCCGGTCGCATGGAACGCGTCGCCGCCACGTCACCGCGGGGCGACGACCCGCGCACCATCGTCGACTACGCCCACACCCCCGACGCCGTCGACGCCGCCCTGCGCGCGCTGCGCCCCACGACCCCGGGACGTCTCGTCGTCGTCCTCGGCGCCGGGGGCGACCGCGACCGCGGCAAGCGCCCCGCCATGGGCGCTGCCGCTGCCCGCTGGGCCGACGACGTCATCATCACCGACGACAACCCCCGCAGCGAGGATCCCGCGGCCATCCGGGCGGAGGTCGGGGCCGGCGCCGCAGGGGCGGTCCACCAGGGGACGTGCGAGAACGTCGAGGGCCGTGCCGCCGCCATGGCGCGGGCAGTCGAGATCGCCAGGAGGGCGACGCCGTCGGCGGACAACACCGTGCTCGTCCTCGGGAAGGGCCACGAGACCGGGCAGGACGTCGCCGGCACGATCCACGCCTTCGACGACCGCGACGCGCTGCGGGCGGCACTGGACGGCCGGGCCTACGCCCCGGACGACCAGACCCACGCGCCGGACGGCGCCGGATGATCGCCCTGACCCTGCAGGAGATCGCGGCACTCACCGGGGGCACCCTGCACCCCGACGACCCCGCGACCGCAGCGGTCGTCGTGGACGGCCCGGTGGTCACCAGCTCCAGGGAGGTCGCCCGGGGCGGGCTCTTCGTCGCCCGCGTCGGCGAGACGACGGACGGGCACCGGTTCGTGGGCGCTGCCCGCGCCGCCGGGGCCGTCGCCGCGCTGACCGGCCACGTCGTCGAGGAGCTGCCGTGCGTCGTGGTCGACGACGTCCAGACGGCGTTCGGCCGGATCGCCCGCGGGGTGCTCGCCCGGGCCACCGGGTTGCAGACGGTCGCGATCACGGGCTCGTCGGGCAAGACGAGCACCAAGGACCTCCTCGCCCAGGTGCTCGCCACCGCCGGTCCGACCGTCGCGCCCGTCGACTCGCTCAACGGCGAGATCGGGGTGCCACTGACGGTCTGCCGGATCACCCCGGACACCCGCTTCCTCGTGACGGAGATGGGCGCCCGGGGCATCGGCCACCTCGCCTACCTCACGACCATCGCGCCCCCCGACGTCGCGATCGTGCTCAACGTCGGGACCGCCCACGTGGGGGAGTTCGGCTCGCGCGCCAACATCGCCCTGGCCAAGGGCGAGCTCGTCGAGGCGCTCGCTCCCGGCGGCCTCGCCGTCCTCAACGCCGACGACCCGGCCGTCGCGGCGATGGCCTCGCGGACCTCGGCCCGGGTGGTCACCGTCGGCGTCGACCGGTCCGCCGACGTGCGGGCCACCGGCGTCCTCCTCGACTCCCTCGGCCGGGCGTCGTTCACCCTCAACGGTTTCGGTCGCACCTTGCCGGTGGGCCTGACCGTCTCCGGTGCCCACCAGGTGGGCAATGCCCTCGCGGTCGTCGCAGCCGCGGTGGGGTGCGGCCTCGCCCCGGAGGACGCCATCCGGGCGCTCGCCGGAGCCGGCGCCGTGAGCAGGTGGCGGATGGAGGTCCACGAGCGTGACGACGGCGTCACCGTCGTCAACGACGCCTACAACGCGAACCCCGACTCGATGCGCGCCGCCCTGCTGGCCCTGCGGTCGATCGCCGACGCGGCGACCCCCGCCCGGCGCACCTGGGCGGTGCTCGGCACGATGCTCGAGCTCGGCGCGGAGTCCGTGACGGCGCACCGCGACGTCGGCCGGCTCACCGCCGACCTCCGGGTCGACCGCGTCGTCGCCGTCGGCGACGGCGCCCGGGACATCGCCGTGGCGGCCGACCCCGCGGCCGTGACGTGGGTGCCCGACGTCGACGCGGCATACGGGCTGCTGGGGGAAGAACTCGCCGACGGCGACGTCGTGTTGCTCAAGTCCAGCCGGGACGCCGGGCTACGGTGGCTCGGAGATCGTCTCGTCGGGCTGGAGGTGCCGTTGTGAAGGCGGTGCTCATCGCCGGCGGGCTGTCCCTCGTCCTCGCCCTCCTCGGCACGCCGCTCTTCATCACGTTCCTGGTGCGGCGCAGCTACGGCCAGTTCATCCGCGACGACGGTCCGACCTCGCACCACACCAAGCGCGGCACACCGACGATGGGTGGGGCGGTGATCGTGGGCGCCCTCCTGCTCGCCTACTTCGCCTCGCACCTCTTCACCCTCACCCTGCCCAGCGCCAGCGGGCTGCTCGTCCTCTTCCTCGCCACCGGACTCGGCGTCATCGGCTTCCTCGACGACTTCATCAAGATCACCCGCCAGCGCAGCCTCGGGCTGCGCTCGAAGCAGAAGCTCGCCGGGCAGGGGCTCGTCGGGGTGGTCTTCGCCCTCCTCGCGCTGCAGTTCCGCAACGACTCCGGGCGCACCCCCGCGGTGCCGTTCATCTCCACCGTGCGCGACACGCACGTCAACCTCGCCTTCGCGGGCACGATCGGCGGGGTGATCCTGTTCATCCTCTGGGCCAACCTGATGATCTCCGCGACGAGCAACGGGGTGAACCTCACCGACGGGCTCGACGGCCTGGCGGCGGGCGCGTCCACGATGGTCCTCGGCGCCTACGTGCTCATCGGGATCTGGACCGCCAACCAGAACTGCCAGACCAACCCCGGGCCCAAGTGCTACGAGGTCCGCGACAGCCTCGACCTCGCGGTGGTGGCGGCGGCCGGGATGGGCGCCTGCTTCGGATTCCTCTGGTGGAACGCCTCGCCCGCGCAGATCTTCATGGGCGACACCGGCTCGCTCGCCCTCGGGGGCATGGTGGCGGGCCTCGCCATCTGCACCCGAACGGAGCTGCTCGTGATCGTCCTCGCCGGCCTCTTCGTCCTCGAGACGCTGTCGGTGATCGCGCAGGTCACCTCGTTCAAGCTCACCCGAAAACGGGTGCTGCGGATGGCACCGCTCCACCACCACTTCGAGCTCGTCGGGTGGCACGAGATCACGGTCGTCATCCGGTTCTGGATCATCGCCGGGCTCTGCGCCGCAGTCGGCCTCGGGATCTTCTACGCAGAGTGGGTGGTGGGCACCTCATGACGGAGTACGACCCGTCCTACGAACCGCGGCCGGGGCTGACCCACAAGGACGCCGACTGGTCGGGCCTGCGGGTCCTCGTCGCGGGCCTCGGCGTCAGCGGGTTCGCCGCGGCCGACGCCCTCGCCGAGCGCGGCGCACACGTCATCGCCGTCGACGGGGCGGCCACCGGCGCGAAGCCGGCCAACGACGAGCGGGCCAACATCCTCGGCATCCTCGACGTCACCGTCCGCCAGGGCGCCGAGCACACGGCGGGGCTGCCCGAGGAGGACGTCGACCTCGTCGTCACCTCCCCGGGCTGGCGGCCCGACCAGCCGCTGCTGCTCGAGGCCGAGGCCCGCGGCATACCGGTCTGGGGCGAGGTGGAGCTCGCCTGGCGGATGCGGGCCGCGACCGGTTCCGCGCCGTGGCTCACCGTCACCGGCACAAACGGCAAGACGACGACGGTCAACATGCTGGCGACGATCCTGCGCGCCGCGGGGCTGCGGGCGACCAGCGCCGGCAACGTCGGGACGCCGATCCTCGAGGCGGTGCTCCACCCCGACCCCTACGACGTCATCGCGGTCGAGCTGTCCAGCTTCCAGCTGCACTGGCAGCGGTCGGTCTCGGCCGTCGCCTCGGCCTGCCTCAACGTCGCGCCGGACCACATCGACTGGCACGGGTCCTTCGAGGAATACCTCCGGGCCAAGGGCAAGGTCTACGCCAACACCCACATCGCCTGCGTCTACAACGTCGCCGACCCCCTCACCGAGCAGCTCGTCGAGGAGGCCAAGGTCGTCGAGGGGTGCCGGGCGATCGGCTTCACCCTGGGGGTGCCAGCCCCGTCGATGCTCGGCCTCGTCGAGGAGGTCCTCGCCGACCGCGCCTTCGTCGAGCAGCGGCAGAACTCCGCCGCCGAGCTGGCCACCCTCGCCGACCTGCAGGGAGACGCACCCAGCCTCGCTCCGCACTACGTCGCCAACGCCCTGGCCGCCGCCGCCCTGGCGCGGGCCTACGGCGTGGGTCCGCTGTCGGTGCGCGACGGGCTGCGGGCGTTCCGCCCCGACCCCCACCGCATCGCCGAGGTGGCCACCGTCGCGGGGGTCCGCTACGTCAACGACTCGAAGGCCACCAACCCCCACGCGGCGGCCGCGTCGCTGCGCTCCTTCGAGTCGGTCGTCTGGGTCGCCGGCGGCCTGCTCAAGGGGGCCGACATCGACGACCTCGTCGAGATGGTCAAGGACCGGCTGAAGGGCGTGGTCCTCATCGGCGTGGACCGGGCGAGGATCGCCGAGGCGTTGGCCCGACACGCGCCGGATGTCCCCGTCGTCGACCTCGATCCGTCGGACACTGGGGACATGGCCGCAGTGGACGTGATGGACGTCGTCGTCGCACGGGCGGCCGAGCTCGCCTCACCCGGAGACGTGGTGCTGCTCGCTCCGGCGGCCGCCTCCATGGACATGTTCGCCAACTACGCGGCCCGGGGTGACGCCTTCGAGGCCGCGGTCGCGCGGCTGGCCGAGGGTGAGCCCGACCGATGAGCAGCACCACCGCCCGGCCGAGGGCGGCCGCGGGATCGTCGGGGCGGGCGGCTGCCCGGACCGCGCTGTCGGAGCGGCTCGAGTCCCCGGTGACGTCCTACTACCTCATCCTCAGCACGATGATCGTGCTCGTGGTCTTCGGCCTGGTGATGGTGCTGTCCGCGTCGATGGTCACCTCGTTGAGGGCCGGGGGCTCGGCGTTCAGCGACTTCACGGCCCAGGCGGTGTATGCCGTGCTCGGCCTCGTCGGGGCGGCCGTCGCCTCCCGGATCCCCGTCGCGTGGTGGCGGCGGCTCGCCATCCCGAGCCTCGCCATGGCGATGCTCCTCCAGGCCATGACCCTGGTCCCGGGGATCGGGGTCGAGGTCAACGGCAACCGCAACTGGGTCCGGTTGGGCCCGGTCCAGCTGCAGCCGGCGGAGTTCGCCAAGATCGGGCTCGTCCTCGTCGCCGCGCTCGTCCTCTCGAACAAGCGCAAGTCGCTGGGCAGCCTCACACACGTGCTGTTCCCCTTCGTCGTGCCCGTCGCCGCCGGGGTGATCGGGCTCGACCTGCTCGGCCACGACCTCGGCACCGCCCTCGTCCTGCTGGCCATCGTCGCCGCCGTCCTCTTCGTCGCCGGCGTCCCGATCCGGTTCTTCGTCGGCGCCCTGGTGGTCATCGGCACGGGCGTCCTCGTCCTCGTCGTCACCAGCGCCAACCGGATGAGCCGCATCGGGTCGTGGCGCGACTGCGGCGCCGACACGACCGGCGCCTGCTACCAGTCGGTCCACGGCCTCTACGCGCTCGCCGACGGCGGGTGGTGGGGAGTCGGCCTTGGCGCCAGCATGGAGAAGTGGGGCTGGCTGCCGGAGGCCCACAACGACTTCATCTTCGCGATCATCGGCGAGGAGCTGGGCCTGCCCGGCACCCTCGTCATCCTGATGCTCTTCGCCCTGCTCGCCTTCGCCTGTTACCGCCTCGTGGTGCGCACCCAGGACCAGTTCGTGCGGATCGCGAGTGCCGGCGTGATGGCATGGCTGCTCGCCCAGGCGATGATCAACATCGGGTCGGTGATCGGGCTGCTGCCCGTCATCGGGATCCCGCTCCCGCTCGTCTCTGCGGGTGGATCGGCCCTGGTGACAACGCTGCTCGCGCTCGGCATGCTCTTGTCCTTCGCGCGCTCCGAACCCGACGCCCACGAGATGCTGTCGGCGCGCCACAGCGTGGTGCGTCGCTCCCTCGCGGTGCTGCCCGGCCGCAGGCGCCGGTGATGGGACCGCCCGGACCCTCCTCGGTGCTCCTTGCCGGCGGGGGGTCGGCCGGTCATGTCTCCCCCCTCCTCGCCCTGGCCGATGCGCTGCGTCGGCGCAACGGCGACGTGCGGATCACGGCCCTCGGCACCGAGACCGGGCTGGAGTCCCGCCTCGTCCCGGCCCGCGGCTACGACCTGCGCTTCGTGCCCCGGGTCCCCATGCCACGACGTCCCGACCCGGCCCTGCTCCGCCTGCCGCGCGCGCTCTGGCGAGCGGTCGCCGCCGCCGGGACGGCGATGGACGAGTGCGGCGCCGAGGTCGTGGTGGGCTTCGGCGGCTACGTCTCGACCCCGGCATACCTCGCGGCTCGGCGCCGGCGCCTCCCCATCGTCGTCGACGAGCAGAACGCGACCGCCGGCCTGGCCAACCGGCTCGGCGCGCGACTCACCCCGTGGGTCGCGACGACCTTCCCGGGGACGCGACTGACGCACGCGAGCGTCGTGGGGATGCCGCTGCGCCGGGAGATCTCCCGGCTCGACCGCGCCTCGCGGCGCGAGGAGGCGATGCTGGCGTTCGGGCTCGACCCACGGTGGCCGACCCTCCTGGTCACCGGCGGCTCCCTCGGGGCGAAGCGGCTCAACGACGCCTTCGCCGCGTCGGCCGCCCGGCTGAGCGGTGCGGGACTGCAGGTGCTGCACGTCACCGGCCTCGGCAAGGAGTTCACGCCGGAGGTGCCGGCGGACGGCGCGCCCTACGTCACCGTGCCCTACGCCGACCGGATGGAGCTCGCCTACAGCGCGGCCGACCTCGTCGTCTGCCGGTCGGGGGCCAACACCGTCTGCGAGCTCACGGCGGTCGGCCTGCCGGCGGTCTACGTCCCGCTGCCGATCGGCAACGGCGAGCAGCGCCTCAACGCGGCCCAGGTCGTCGCGGCCGGCGGCGGGCTCGTCCTCGACGACGCGGCGCTCACGCCCGAGTGGATCGCGGAGCGGCTGGTGCCGTTAGCGCTCGACCGCGCGCGCCTGGCCGCGATGGCGCTCGCCTCGGCATCCGTCGGCCAGCGCGACGCCGACGAGCTGCTCGCCGACCTGGTCTTCCGGGCCGCCAGCACGCCGCGTGGCCGGGTTGGCGGGGGCGGTCGGGGCTCCGGCAGCACCGCCGGGGCGGCGGCGGGGTCACCGACGTGACCCTCCCCCCGACCCGCTTCGACTTCCTCGCCGACGTGCCCGACGCCGCGGAGCTGGGGCGCGTCCACTTCGTCGCCATCGGCGGGGCGGGTATGTCGGGCGTTGCCCGGATCATGCTCACCCGTGGGATGGCCGTCAGCGGGAGCGACGCCAAGGAGTCGCCCCTGCTGCGGGCCCTCGAGGCCGAGGGTGCGGTCGTCCGGCTCGGCCACGACGCGGCTCACGTCCAGGGCGTGGACACGGTCGTCATCTCCTCGGCGATCCGGGACTCGAACCCCGAGCTCGTCGCGGCCCGTGCGGCCGGGCTCCGGGTGATGCACCGGTCGCAGGCCCTGGCCGCCACGATGACGGGGACGCGTCGGGTCGCGGTCGCCGGGGCCAACGGCAAGACGACGACCACCTCGCTGCTCACCGTGGCCCTCCAGGCGTGCGGCCTCGACCCGTCCTTCGCCATCGGCGGCGAGCTCGCCCGCGCCGGCACCAACGCGCACCTCGGCACGGGTGACGTGTACGTCGTCGAGGCGGACGAGAGCGACGGGTCGTTCCTGGTCTACCGGCCCGGTGTCGCCGTCGTCACCAGCGTCCAGCCCGACCACCTCGACTTCTACGGCGACCTCGAGACCGTCAAGGAGGCCTACCGCGCCTTCGTCGCCACGATCCTCCCGGGCGGGCTCCTCGTGGCCTGCGTCGATGACGCCGGGGCCCGTGAGCTGGTGGAGCACGCCCGCGCCCAGGGCGTGCGCGTGCTCACCTACGGCGAGTCGCCCGACGCCGACCTGCGCGTCGCCGACGTGGTCCACGCCGGGCTCACCTCCCGGGCCCACCTCGCTCTGGACGGCGCGGACCACGAGCTCGTGCTCGCCGTCCCCGGCGCGCACAACGTCCTCAACGCCGCGGCAGCCTTCGGGGCCGCGGTCGTGGGTCTCGACCAGCCGGCCGAGCAGGTCCTCGACGGGCTCGCGTCCTTCTCGGGGACGCGGCGGCGGTTCGAGCCGCGGGGGCTGGTGGCCGGGGTGCAGGTCGTCGACGACTACGCCCACAACCCCGGCAAGCTGGCGGCCGTCGTCGCGACCGGTCGCCGGCTCGTCGACGACATCGGCACGGGCCGCCTCGTGGTCGTCTTCCAGCCGCACCTCTACTCCCGCACCCGCGACTTCGCCGCAGAGCTCGGCGCGGCGCTGGCGCCGGCCGACGTCGTCATCGTCATGGACGTGTACGCCGCGCGCGAGGACGCCCTTCCGGGCGTCACCGGTCGGCTGGTCGCCGACGCCGTCGGTGCCGCCGCCGCGTCTGCCGATGCGCCGGCCGCGTCATCGCGCGGGACAACGCCGGAGGTCCACTACGAGCCGTCCTGGATCAACGTCGCCCCGCTCGTCGTCGCCCTGGCCCGTCCGGGAGACCTCGTCCTCACCGTCGGGGCCGGTGACGTGACGATGGTCGGCCCGGAGGTGCTCCGCGAGCTCGAGACGCGTGTGCACGACACCAGCGCCAGCGCCAGCGGCGACACCAGTCACACCACTGAGAGGGAGCACCGATGACCGTCCGGAGCAGGCCGATGCCGGGGACGAGGCAGCGGTTCGAGGAGCGGGCCCGCCAGGTGCGTCGGCGCCCGTGGCGGCTGGCAGCGATAGGGGCGATCGCGCTGGTGGTCGTCCTCGCCCTGTTCTGGGTGGTCGCCATCAGCCCGCTGCTTGCCGTCCGCTCGGTCACGGTCTCCGGCCTGACCGACCCGACGGAGCGCGCCGCGGCTCTCACCGCCGCCCGGATCCCGATGCGGACGCCGTTGGCGCGGGTCGACACCGCTGCCGCCGCCGCCCGGGTCGAGGCGATCGCCACCGTGGACCGGGTCGCGGTCGTGCGCACCTGGCCGAACACCATCACCGTCGAGGTCACTCGGAGAGCCCCTGTCCTCGCGATGAAAAACCCTCAAGGTCAACTACAGGTTGTGGATGCGACGGGCACGGCATACGAGACCGTCGCCGCTGTCCCGCCCGGCATCCCGGTCGTCAACGCGACCTCGGCCTCGCCCGACCCCCAGGGCCTGCTCGCCGCGATCGGTGTGCTGACGATCCTGCCCGCCGACCTGCGCGGGACCGTGTCCGGCATCACCGTCAGCAGCGCCGACCTCGTCACCCTCACCCTGGGGGGCGTGACGGTGGTCTGGGGTGGGTCCTCGGACGGTCCGAAGAAGCTCGCCATCCTCCGGGTCCTGCTCGGCACGAAGCCCGGGACCATCGACGTCAGCGCCCCCGACACCCCGGTCACCCGCTGACCTCGCGCCGCAGGCTGAACTGACATCGCGCGCAGGCGGACGGCGGCATCCGTCCCCGCCAGAGGTCACCTTTCGCGTGAGCTCAGGCGGGCCGCGGTCGAGAGGTCACCAGTGGTCGATCCCAGGGCCTCAGACCGACCGGACCTGACCTCTCGGCGCAGGGCTCGCGAGAGGTCACCTCTGGCCACCCGGGTATGCCGGACGCCCTGACCCGCTGCGGCAGCGAATCCGTCCCTCTGACACCATCAGTCACTCCAGCACCATGCGTCGTCGATCGTGGGGCAATCTCGTGCCGAAGGTGCGGGACACGCCGCGAGTCGTGCACGCCGCGCCTGCGCCGACGGCATACCGTCAGTCAGCACGGTCGGCGAGAGCTGGTACTAACCGTGTAGTAAACATCGAGACTTTTGGTGCACACCACCACCGAGGAAAGGCCCGTCGTGGCTGCAGACCCGCACAACTACCTGGCCGTCATCAAGGTCGTCGGGATCGGCGGCGGTGGCGTCAACGCCATCAACAGGATGATCGACGTCGGGCTCAAGGGCGTCGAGTTCATCGCGATCAACACCGACGCCCAGGCCCTGCTCATGAGCGACGCCGACGTCAAGCTCGACGTCGGTCGCGAGCTCACCCGCGGTCTCGGCGCCGGCGCCGACCCCGAGGTGGGCCGCAAGGCCGCCGAAGACCACGCGGAGGAGATCGAGGAGGTCCTCAAGGGGGCCGACATGGTCTTCGTCACCGCGGGCGAGGGCGGCGGCACCGGCACCGGAGGCGCTCCGGTCGTCGCGAAGATCGCGCGGGGTCTCGGGGCCCTGACCATCGGCGTCGTG
>NZ_JANXRJ010000132.1 GCF_025353065.1 Lapillicoccus sp. | reverse complement strand
CAGACCACGACCTCAGCGAACGTGGGTGCATGCAGACCACGACCTCAGCGAACGTGGGTGAATGCAGACCACGACCTCAGGAGGCGAGGTCAGGAACCGCCGGGGTTGAGGGTCACGGTCGTCGGCTTGAAGCCGGCCCCCGTGGTGTCGAGGCCCATCGCCTTGAGCTTGGCCAGCGCCTTGACCGTGTAGTCGTTGGTGTAGGCCGCGCTGTCCGGCGCCTTGGTCAGCACCGTCGCCCCCTGGGAGTTCTTGGTCGATGACGCGACCGTGACCGTCCGGTCCCAGGCGGCCTTGTCGACCGTGCCGATGCCGTCCGGCGACGGCCAGACCAGCTTGTTGACCTCGTTCATCTGCCACAGCTGGTGGCTCGCGCCGAGCTTGGAGCCGGCCTTCACCACGTCGTCGCGGCACTCGCTGGGGTTGGTGGAGCAGAAGATCCAGCCCTGGTAGCTCGCGGTGAGGAACTTCACCGTCGTGTCCTGGAAGGCCGGGTCCTTCAGCTTGGTCGTGTTGGCCCAGATCGCGTCCTGGAGCATGGCCGTACCGGCGTCGTTCCAGTTGATCGCGTTGAAGTCGCTCGGCTGGTAGAGGTTGCCGGTGGCGGGGTTCTTCGCCTCGAGCACCTGGGCGTACTCGTTGTAGACCATCGCCTGGGCGGCGTCGATGTCGCCCTGGAGCAGGGCGTTCATGTCGAACTGCTGCTGGACGATCTTCACGTCTTTGCCAGGGTCGATCCCGGCCTTGGTCATGGCGGCGAAGAGCTCGTACTCGTTGCCGAAGCCCCAGTCCCCCACCGTCTTCCCCTTGAGCGCCGCGGCCGAGGTGATGTCCTTGCCCTTGAACGAGACCTGCAGAGTGCCCGAGCGTTGGAAGACCTGACCGACGTCGGTGATGCCCGCGCCCTTCTCCCTCGACTGCAGTGCCTTGGGCACCCAGGCGATGGCGAAGTCGGCCGACCCGCCGTCGGCGACGGTGGTCTGCGGGACGGTGTCCGTCCCGGCGGGGACGATCTTGACGTCGAGACCCTGCTGGGCGTAGTAGCCCTTGGCGAGGGCCGCGATGTAGCCCCCGAACTGGGCCTGGGTGACCCACTGGAGCTGCAGGGTGACCTTGGTCGTCGAGCCGGCCGCTGCGCTGCCAGCGCCGCTGGAGCCGCCCGAGCTGCTGCTGCACGCGGCGAGGCCGACGGCGGCCAGGGCGACCGCCGTGACGGCGGTGACCCGGTAATGGAAGCTGTTCATCCGATCCCTTCTTGCAGGGTTGATCGTGCGTGCGGTGGTGGTCGTGCGTCCGGCGGCGCTGCCGGGTTGCTGTGTGGGGTGACGGCCAACGTCAGGCGACGGGCAGCGCCCTGTTGCCGACGACGACGCGTTCGAGCAGGAGCGAGGCGAGGAAGAAGAGGAGGCCGAGCATCACAGCGCCGAGGACGCTCGCCCAGGCGGCGGGATAGTCGGTCGCGCCCACCGATGACGTGATGCGAGAGCCGAGCCCGTCCTCGAGGCCACCGAAGTACTCGCTGACGACCGCGGCGATGACGGCGAGCGAGGACGCGACGCGGAGTCCGGTGAAGAAGTAGGGCAGTGCTCCCGGCACCCGGATCGTGCGCAGGACCTGACCGCCGGACGCGGCATAGCTCTGCATGAGCTCCCTATGCACCGGCGACAGCCGGGACAGCCCGCGCAGCACGTTGACGAAGACGGGCACGAAGGCGCTGATGGCGACGACCTCCCGGCGCGGGAGGGTCGACAGCGGGGAGTACATCGTGTTGAGCAGTGGCGCGAGGGCGACGATCGGCATCGCGGCGAGGGCAGCCACCAGCGGTGAGACCGCACCACCGAGCAGGGGCATGCGGGTCGCCAGCGCTGCGAGCAGGACGCCGAGGACGACGCCGACGAGCAGCCCGACGAGCGCGTTGGCGCCGCTGCGCAGCGACGCGTCGAGGATGACCCCGATCGAGGCCCGCAGGGCGGCCCCGATGTCGCTCGGCGCCGGGAGCACGTAGGACTTGACCCCGGTGACCCGCACGAGCACCTGCCACAGCAGGAGGAAGAGCACGCCGAAGACGAGTGGTGGCAACAGGATCGCGCCGAAGCGGCGGCCGGCCGCCGTCACAGCGCGCCCCGAGCGGCGTTGGTGTCGGCGGTGTTGGAGTCCGCGGCGACATCAGCCCTGATGTCCGCCTCGAGGGCGCCGGCGTCGGGCACGGTGCGCCCGCGCAGGGCCTCGCGGACCCGGGTGATCGTCGCGTAGAAGTGCGGGGCCTCGCGGGTGTCCTCGGTGCGGTCGCCGAGATCGACCGGGATGATCTCGGCGATGCGTCCAGGACGCGGCGACATCACGACCACCCGGTCCGAGAGGAAGACGGCCTCGGGGATCGAGTGGGTGACGAAGACGACGGCCGCCGACGTCTCCCGGGCGATCCGGACCAGCTCGGCCTGCATCCGCTCGCGGGTCATCTCGTCGAGCGCTCCGAACGGCTCGTCCATGAGCAGCAGGGTCGGACGCTCGGCGAGCGCCCGGGCGATCGCGACGCGCTGCTGCATCCCGCCGGACAGCTGCGGTGGACGGTGGCCGGCGAAGTCGAAGAGCCCGACGAGCTCCAGCAGCTCGAGCGCCCGGGCCTTGCGGGTCGCGCGGTCGACCCCGTGCAGCTCCAGCGGCAGCTCGACGTTGGTGCGCACTGTGCGCCAGTCGAGCAGCCCGGCCTGCTGGAAGGTGAAGCCGTAGTCCTGGTCGAGCCGCGCGCGCTGCGCCGTCTTGCCGCCCACCTCGACGGTGCCGCTCGTCGGCGTCAGGAGATCGGCGATGATCCGCAGCAACGTCGACTTCCCGCAGCCGGACGGCCCGATGAGAGAGACGAACTCGCCCGGTGCCACGGTGAGGTCGATAGCCTCGAGGGCCACTACCGCGCCCCGCCGGACGGTGAAGGTCTTGCTCACGCCGCGGATCTCGACGGCAGGTGCCGTGGTCGCGCCCGTGGTGGCGCCCGTGGTCGACATCAGGCCTCTCCCCCGCGGGTGTAGCGCCACAGGGCGACGTCAGCGAGCGAGACGACCGCCGCCGCGGCGAGGCCGAGCACCGCGGCGCCCAGCACCGCGGCATACGTGCGAGAGGGGTCTCCGGTCGCCTGCTGGGCGTAGGTGATGATCAGCCGCCCGATGCCTCCCTCGAGCCCGGTCGAGATCTCGGCGACGATCGTGCCGACGACGGCAGCGGCTGCGGCGAGGCGCAGCGACGGCACGAGGTAGGGCAGCGACGACGGGAGCTTGAGCAGCAGCAGGGTGCGCCACCAGCCGGCGGCGGAGCAGCGGAACCAGTCGAGGTGCACGGCGGTCGCGGACTTCAGCCCGCGCACCATCCCGACGGCGACGGGGAAGAAGGCGAGATAGGCCGCGATGACCGCCACCGACATCCACGGCTGCCACTGCAGGCTGCCGATCGACGAGCCCTGGCCCCACCGGGTCACCAGGGGCGCGAGCGCGATGAGCGGCACGGTCTGGCTGAGCACGACGTAGGGCAGCAGGGCGCGCTCGGCCACGACGAGGCGGTCCATGAGCAGCGCGAGGAGGAGGCCGACGACGACCCCGATGACGAAGCCCACCGCGGCCCACCGCAGGGTGTGCAGGCAGGCGTCGACGACGGAGTCGAGCACGCTCGTGGTCGGGCCGAAGGTGATCGCTCCCCCGACCTCGGGCGCGCTGAATGCCCGGCCGACCGACGAGAGGTGAGGCATCGCGGCGTCCGTCGTCCGCGGCAGGATCGTGGCGCCGAGGACGGTCACCCCGGCCGCGGGGCCGAACGACTTGTAGGCCTCCCAGACGCCCGCGAGGACGAGCAGGCCGACGACCACGAGCCCGGCCCGAGCCAGCCACCGCACGCCCCACCGTCGGGCCGCCGTCACGAGGTGGCCGAGGGTCGGACCGCCATCGCCGGGATGACCTTCTCCCCGTATGCCGCGAGGGTCGCGTCCTTCGCGTCGTGCTGGAGGTAGAGCGCGAACTGGTCGACGCCGAGGGCGCTGAGCTCCTCGAGCCGGGCCACGTGCTCCGCCTCCGGACCGATGACGCAGAACCGGTCGATCACCTCGTCGGGCACGAAGTCCGTGTGGGCGTTGCCGACCTTGCCGTGGGAGTTGTAGTCGTATCCCTGGCGGCCCGCGATGTAGTCGCTGAGCGCCTGCGGGATCGCGGCGCCCTCCGTGCCGTAGCGCGCGATGATGTCCGCGACGTGGTTGCCGACCATCCC
>NZ_JANXRJ010000130.1 GCF_025353065.1 Lapillicoccus sp. | reverse complement strand
GCCATACCCCCATGTCTTTCCCTGACCCTCGTGCAGTGGATTCGTCACGGCTCGGACGGGGGTCGGCGACAGGACTGTAACGCGTCAGCCGGGAAGTTCCTCCCATCGGACCACATCCGAGCACTAGTTGAAGATTGAACTATAGGCGGGTAGAATGTCCGCATGACGACCCAGCCGGTGCTCTACCTCAGCCACGGGGCCCCTCCGCTCGCGGACGACACGGTGTGGACGAAGGAGCTCGCGACCTGGTCCGGCGACATCGTCGAGGCCGCCGCGAAGCCCACGAACGTCCTGATGGTCTCGGCCCACTGGGAGGAGGCACCGCTCGCGCTGTCGTCCGTGACGGGCGCCCCCCTCACCTATGACTTCTGGGGCTTCCCACAGCGGTACTACGACGTCACGTATGCCGCCCCGGCCGCGCCGGAGCTCGCCGACGACGTCACCGCCCTGCTCTCGGCCGCCGGCACCACGGTGCACCGCGACGAGGCCCGCGGCCTCGACCACGGCGCCTACGTGCCGCTGGTCGAGATGTTCCCCGAGGCCGACGTGCCCGTCCTCCAGCTGTCGATGCCGACCCTCGACCCGCGGACGCTCTTCGCCATCGGCCAGAAGCTCGCCCCCCTGCGCGAGGAGGGGACGCTCATCGTCGGGTCGGGGTTCACGACGCACAACCTCAGCGGCTTCAACCCCTCGCTGGGCTCCGACTACGAGGCGCCCGCGTGGTCGAAGGAGTTCGACCAGTGGGCCAAGGAGGCGATGGAGCACGAGGACGTCGACGCGCTCCTGGACTTCCTCGACAAGGCACCGGCCGCTCACGTCGCGCACCCGCGCACCGAGCACTTCGCACCGCTGTTCGTCAGTCTCGGCGCGGCATACGCCTCGGCGGGGCAGGGCCCGATCGTCAGCCGCAGCGTCATCGACGGGTTCTGGTTCGGCCTGTCGAAGCGGTCCTGGCAGCTCGGCTGACGCCTGACCAGCCAAAGAATCACCCCTGGGGTACCCCCAGTGGTGATTCTTTGGCTGGTCAAGAAGACGCCCCTCGGGAATGAACGCGACTCCCCGGCGACTTGACCCCCCTGTGACCGGAACTTCCTCCGAGGGCGTCGGCCTGCGCTCCGAACGCGGCCCCATCCTCCTCGCCATCATGGTGTCGACGGGCGTCATCGCCATCGACGCGACCATCCTCGCGACGGCCGTCCCGTCCGTCGTCAAGGACCTCGGCGACTTCTCGCTCTTCCCGTGGCTCTTCTCGGTCTACCTCCTGGCGCAGGCCGTGTCGGTGCCGATCTACGCCAAGCTCGCGGACACCATCGGTCGCAAACCGTTGATGCTGTTCGGGATCGGGCTCTTTCTGCTCGGCTCGATCCTCTGCGGATTCGCCTGGAGCATGCCCGCCCTCATCGCCTTCCGGGCGGTCCAGGGCCTCGGGGCCGGAGCCGTCCAGCCGATGTCGATCACGATCGCCGGCGACATCTACAGCGTGGCCGAGCGCGCCAAGGCGCAGGGCTACATCGCCAGCGTGTGGGCCATCTCCTCGGTGGTCGGCCCGACCCTCGGCGGGATCTTCTCGCAGCTGAACATCTGGCGCTGGATCTTCTTCGTCAACATCCCCCTCTGCCTGCTCGCGGCCACGCTGATCTACCGCAACTTCCACGAGAAGGTGGAGCGCAGCCGGCACCGGATCGACTACCTCGGCTCGATATTGCTCACCGTGTCGATGACGCTGCTCATCCTCGGCGTCCTCGAGGGCGGCCAGGCCTGGGCCTGGACCTCCCTGGCCAGCATCGCGGTCTTCGCCGTCGGTGCCCTGCTCCTGGCGGCTTTCGTCCTCGTCGAACGCCGCGCCGCGGAGCCGGTCCTCCCGCTCTGGGTGCTGAGCCGACGTCTCCTGCTGACGACGAGCCTGTTGTCCCTCGGGGTCGGCGCCATCCTCATCGGCCTCACCTCGTTCGTCCCGACCTACCTCGAGAACGCGCTCGGCGTCGAACCCCTCGTGGCCGGGCTGGCCCTGGCCTCGCTGACCATCGGGTGGCCGATCGCCGCGACCCTGTCCGGCCGGCTGCTCTACCTGCGCTTCGGCTTCCGCCCGACGGTGCTCGTGGGCATGGTCCTCGCGGTGGCCGGGACGGCGATCCTCGCGCTCGCCGGGAGGCACCCCGGCGTCGCCGTCGTCGCCATCGCGTGCTTCACCACCGGGCTCGGGATGGGCCTGGTGGCGAGCCCGTCGCTCATCGCCGCCCAGGCGAGTGTCGACTGGCACGACCGCGGGGTGGTCACGGGCACCAACCTGTTTGCCCGCTCGATCGGCAGCGCGGTCGGCGCGGCCATCTTCGGCGCCGTCGCCAACCACGTGATCTCCGCCTCGGGCCGGCCCGAGACCGACCCGGCCACGGCGACCTCGTCGGGCACGGCGGTCTTCGTCGCCGTCCTCGTCGCGTGCGTGCTCACGGTCGCCGCCGGCCTGGCCATGCCCAAGGTGCGCGCCGACACCGCCCCGGCCGCTCCCGACGGGCGGGCCGAGCGGACCGACGTCGTCTCAGCCGAACCCGCCACCGACCGCGCCTGACCGCACCTGCCTCCCGCCTCCCCGCCTCCGCTTCTCCCCCCCACCTTCCCGCTTCTTGCTTCTGGTATGCCCTTCCTGCCCGAAATGTCGGGCCGAACGGGCACTCCGGAAGCAACAAGCCGGGGGGGGTGGCGGCGGGCGCTGAGGGCGAGCGCGGAACGCGTCAGCTGAGGGGGGCGAAGAGGTCGACGGGGGTGCCGTCGGGGTCGTGGACCACGGCATACCGCATGCCCCAGAAGGCGTCCCAGGGCTCGAGGTGGCCGCTCGCTCCGGCGGCGGTCAGCTCGGCGTATGCCGCGTCGACCTCCGCCGCGGTGTCGCAGGCGAACCCCAGGGCGACCCGGTGGCCGCCGGACGGTGGGGTCCACGACGGGTCGAAGCTCAGGATCACCTCGATGGCGTCGAAGGCGAGCCGGATACCGCCGAGGGCGACGTCGACGTGGGGCTCGGTGTCGGCGTCGGCCGGGATGTCGAGGCCGAGGCGGCGGTAGAAGGCGAGGGTGGCCGGCATGTCGGAGACGACCAGCTCGATGAGGGTGGGAGAGAGCTTCATGTCCCTGACGCTAGGCCCCCGGGTCAGGCCGCGTCTTGGACGGATCGGACGTCCCGCTCACGCCGCAGCGCGGTCGGCGTGACGCCGGTGAGGGCGCGGACGTCGCGGGCGAGGTGGGCCTGATCGGCATACCCCGTCTGCGCGGCGACGGTGGCCCAGCCCACACCACGGTCGGCGACGGCGAGCGCCCGCTGGAGCCGCAGCACCCGACCGAGGTGCTGAGGACCGTAGCCGAACACCGGTAGGGAGCGGCGGTGCAGCTGGCGCGGGCTGTAGCCGAGCACCCCGGCTGCCTCGGCGATTCCCGCCCCCCGAGCGAGCAGGGCGAGCAGCAGCGGGCCGAAGCCGTCGGCGGGCCCGCCGGGGAGAGCCCCCGACCCCTCGTCGGGGCTCGTCGCCCAGACGGCGAGCTCCCGCGCCGGGTCGCGCGCGACGCGGCCGGCCAGGATGCGAGCCCGCCGGTCGCCCCACAGCTGCTCCAGCGCGAGCGTGCTGTCGGTGAGCGCGTCGGCCGGGACGCCGAGCAGCGCCGGCCCACGACCTCCGTGCAGGCGGACCCCGATGACCGGACCGACGGAGCCCGGACCGACGGAGCCCGGAGCGACGGAGCCCGGAGCGACGGAGCCCGAGACGTGGATCCGGGCGCTGGTGTCAGGGCCTGCGACGACCAGCCGGTCACCGTCGAAGATCAGGTCGAGGCAGCCGTCGGGCAGGATGCGCTGCTCCCCCGCCGCACCAGGGTTGGACCAGACGACGACCCCC
>NZ_JANXRJ010000112.1 GCF_025353065.1 Lapillicoccus sp. | reverse complement strand
ACCAGGGTGGTGCGGCTGCCGCCGGCGGGCGCGGTCACGGAGAGGCCGGGGACGGCGGGCCGGCTCAGGAGGTTCGGGGCGTTCAGCGAGGTCGCCGCGCTCGCCGCGCTCGGCACGCTCGGCACGATGGGGACCGAGCTGGAGACCATCGGCCCGTCGGGCCCCCCCAGGGGTGGCCCCGTCAGGGGTCCGGCACCCGGGAAGGCGGTGATCGCGACCGCAGCGGGGCCCGCGGTGGCGGTGAGGTTGACCACGGCGGCCGACAGGCCGGACGGGGGCACTCCGGGCACTCCCGCGACCACGACCCTGGCGACGACACTGGGGACGGCGGCATACCCCGACGTGGCGGTGCCGAGCAGGCGTCGGGCGGGTGCGGGGTAGTAGGCGCCGACAGCCGACGCGGCGCTGAGGCCGGCGTCGGGGGGCAGCAGGCCCTTCGGGCTGGTGGGTGGCGCTGCGGCGAAGGCGGCAGGTGCCGCGGGCAGCAGTGCGACCGTCGCGGCGAGCATCATGGCTGCTGTCGCGACGAGTCGCCGACCGTTGCGCTGCATGTCGCTCCCCTACCGCCAGGGCCCCGCCGGACCGGTGGGGGAAGCCCATCGTATTCCGCGGACCCGACAGAGGGAACTGCGCTGTCCACAGGCCGTGCGCGAGCAGGCCGGGGACGCGAGCAGGCCGGGGACACGAGCAGGCCGGGGACACGGGCACCGCCCCACCCCGAAGGGAAGGGCGGCGCACGTTGTCGTTCCCGGCCGGTCAGGCCTTGGCGTCCTCGGGCTCGTGGTCCGGCGCGTCCTCGGACTGGTCGGAGTGGATGACCTCACCCTCGACGACCGCGTCGGCGGCGTCCCCGGTCCGGCCTTCGTCGCCCCCCACCTCGAACTCCTCGGCGCCGGTGCCGGCGAGGTCCTCGGTGTTCACCTCGTTGAGATCGATCGCGGTGCCGTCGGTGTCGACGACCTTGGCCAGCTCGAGCACGTGGGCGAGCGCCTTGCGGCGGCCGACCTCGGCGACCATGGAGGGCACCTGGCCCTGCTGGTCGATCGTCTGCGCGAACTGGTTGGGGTCCATGCCGTACTGCTGGGCGGACATGACGATGTACTCGATGAGCTCGGGCTGCTCGACCGTGATCTCCCGCTTCTCCACGATCGCGTCGAGGAGGAGCTGGGCCTTGAGCGCCTTGCGGGTGCTCGTGTCGACCTCGGCGCGGTGCTCGGCGTCCTCGAGGCGACCCTCGCCCTCGAGGTGGGAGTGGATCTCGGCCTCGACGAGGCTCTCGGGGATCGGCACGTCGACCGACTCGAGCAGGGCCTCGAGGATCTTGTCGCGGGCCTGGATCCCCTGCTGGAACTTCTTGGCCTGCTCCGCCTGCTTCGTGACGTCGGCCCGCAGCTCCTCGAGGGTGTCGAACTCCGAGGCCAGCTGGGCGAAGTCGTCGTCGAGCTCGGGCAGCTCCCGCTCCTTGACCGACTGGACCGTGACGACGCACTGGGCGTCCTGGCCCTCGTGGTCGCCGCCGGCGAGGGGGGCGCTGAAGTTCTTCGTCTCCCCCGCGTTCATCTCGAGGAGGGCCTCGTCGATGCCCTCGATCATGTTCTTGGTGCCGACCTCGTAGGAGACGCCGGTGACGGAGTCGATCTCCTCGTCGCCGATCGTCGCGGACAGGTCGATGGAGACGAAGTCGCCGTCCAGCACCGGCCGCTCGACGCCCTTGAGGGTGCCGAACCGCTGGCGCAGGGTGAGCAGGCGCTCCTCGACGTCGGCGTCCGTCGCCTCGACCTTGTCGACCTCGACGGTGATCCCGGCGTAGTCGGGCAGGGTGATGTCGGGGCGCACGTCGACCTCGACGGTGAACTTGAGCTCCTGGCCGACCTCGGCCGGGACCTCGGTGACGTCGACGTCAGGCTGGCCGAGCGGACGCACGTGGTTGTCGTCGATGGCCTGGCCGTAGAACTTCGGCAGCGCCTCGTTGACGGCCTCCTGGAGCACGGCGCCCCGGCCGACCCGCTGGTCGATGATGCGCGCCGGGACCTTGCCCTTGCGGAACCCGGGGACCTGGACCTGCGCCCCGATGGTCTTGTATGCCGCGTCGAGGCTCGGCTTGAGCTCCTCGTAGGGGACCTCGACGGTCAGCTTGACCCGGGTCGGGTTGAGGGTCTCGAGCGCACTCTTCACTGCGGGTTCTCC
>NZ_JANXRJ010000111.1 GCF_025353065.1 Lapillicoccus sp. | reverse complement strand
CACGCTTTCGAGGTCTGCCGCGAGGGGTTCAAACGGTGCTGCGACCGCTCGGGCACGCTCAGCCGCCGTCACCGGGGGCCCGCTCGACCCGCGCTGGACGCACACGAATGAGACTAGAACTGAGACCAAAGGAGGAGGACTCGCATAGGGCGTCTGAAGGTTGGTTGGTACCCGGGGTGTAGCGGTCCAGGCCCGGGGGCGATCCGCGAAGGCGATTCCCGCGTCCTCCGGCTTCAGCCCATGCGCGAACTTGCCCCAGAACATCCGCGACAGATCACCCCGGGTCGGTGGGCGCCCGGGCGACCTCAGCGCCGGCCTGCCCGTGATCGTGACCATTCGTACCCGTCCCGCCCCGTTCGCCACCTCCTGCTCGAGGTGTTGCGGTGACCAGCTGAGTCTACCCAATTCCGTCCCCGCGGTTTCGTGCACGAGCTCAAGCGGCACCGGCTGCTCGGGTCGACGGGACGTGTTGCGCCGATATGGCCGCCATCAGATCCTTTCGCGTTCCTGCAGAAGAACGTCCTCGCAGCCGCTGCTGGATCGCTCACCACGAGCTGCGCCTGGCCATCTTCAGTTTCCCTCGAGTGATCGAAAGAACCAGGCACTGCCGACAGCCACCCCCCCTAGACGGTATGGAGTGACGCCCCGGATGTGCCGGGGGGTTGCGGGCCGTGGCCTCTCTCACACAGATTCGTGGGTTGCCGAGGAGGGGCGTCCTGCTCGGCATCCGACATGTGTGGGAGGCCCGGTGGGTTCTGAGCGTACGAGTGCGGGACTGGACAAGCACGCCCGGTCGGTGGTCGCGGCGGCGATCGACGGAGAGACGGGGAGGTGTTCCGGGCGAGGTTGACCCCGGACTACGGGCAGGTGGTGCGGTGGGTCCAGGCCCTGCCCGGGCCGGCGGCGGTGGCGTACGAGGCCGGTCCGACCGGTTCGGGTTGGCTCGAGCATTGGGCGCTCAGGGGATTCGGTGTGAGGTCGCGACGCCCTCGAAGCTGCAGCGGCCGTCGGGGGACCGGGTCAAGACGGACGCGCGGGACGCGATGCACCTGGCGCGGTTGCTGCGGTTGGACGAGGTGACGTCGGTGACGGTGCCGAGCGTCGTGCAGGAGGCCGCCCGGGACATGATCCGGGCTCACTACAGCTCGGGAGGACTGCTGCGGGGATCTGATGCGGGCCCGGCATCGGCTGTCGAAACTTTTGCTGCGCAACGGGATCGTGTACCAAGGGGGTACCGCTTGGACCGGGGTCGACGACCGGTGGCTGCGTCAACAGGGGCTGCAGCTGGCCTCGCCCGCGGCCCGGGTCGCGGTCGCGGTCGCGGTCGCGGTCGCGGTCGCGGTCGACGAGTGTTACGACGCCGTCGTCACCGTTGCCGCCGGCGGGACCGGCTGGACGCCGCGATAGCGGTGATGGCCGCGGATAGCGAGTTCACCGCGGTCACCCGCAGGCCGGGATGCCTGCGGGGGATCTCGACCCTGACCGGGTTCGCGTTGGCCGTCGAGACCGCCAGGGCCGCCCGATCTGGGGGCACCGCGACAGCGGGTTGGAAACAGGCGCTGAACGCCCTCGCGATGAGCTACCCCGACCGATTCCCCACCGGGGTGCTGTGATGCCTCAGACCGCCAGCACCCTCGCCACGATCTACGAATGCAGCGACTGCGGCGAACGCTCCATCGACCGTCGCTGCCCGGACTGCAACCTGTTCAGCCGTCGGCTTGGAACCGGCGGAAACTGTGCGAACTGCGACGAGCCAGTGCTCGTCGAAGAGCTCTTCAACCCCACCCACCAAGCACCGTCACACCCAGAGAACTTGACAGGCCCTATTCCTGGGTCGCGTGGGACAGCGCCGCCGCGACCGGGGCGGCGCTGCTGTGGCGCGCGCCCACCCAACTGGCTTTGCCCGTGATCGCGGTGCTGCCCGACGGCACCTACGCCACGGTGGTCATGGATGCCACGATCCGCGGGGCCCGCCGGGAGAAGATCCTGGCCGCCGCCCGCGCCGGGCACGACCTGGCCGCCCAGCCCGACGCCACCGGCAAGAACGGGCTGCCCGTGGCGCGGTTGGCCCGGGTGATCGAGTACGACGTGCCCGACCGGACCGGCAACGGCAGCGGTGAGCTGATCGTGCTGCTGTCCACCATCACCGACCCGGCCGACGCCCGTGCCGACGAGCTGGCCGCCGCCTACCACCAGCGGTGGGAAGAAGAAACCGCCACCGACCAGCTCAAGACCCACCTGCGCGGGCCGGGTTGGGTGCTGCGCTCCCGGCTGCCGGACCTGGTCCACCAAGAGATCTGGGCCTACCTGATCGTGCACCACGCGATCAGCGCCCTGATCGCGAAAGCCTCCACCGCCGCCGACCTCGACCCAGACCGGATCTCCTTCGCCAAGGCCCTCCGCCTGATCCGCCGAACCGCCACCGGGACGGCGGACATTCCCCCCTCAGGACTGGGCTGACGCCCTCCCGCGGCGGCTGATCCAGATCGCGGCCCTCCTCATCCCGACCCGCAGGGAACGGACCTGCCCCCGCGCGGTCAAACGCGCCCGCCACAACGGCTACCGCGTCAAGAAACC
>NZ_JANXRJ010000110.1 GCF_025353065.1 Lapillicoccus sp. | reverse complement strand
CCGAGGCGAGCGACGCCGGCTACCCGCACGCAGGAGCGGATGTACCTCCACCCACGGGTCGTGACGGTTTTGCTTGCCGGACCGTCCCCGGCTTCACCACTTCTCCACGGCATGAATTGAGCCCAAACCGATGTCCACTTCCAGCCTGCCGGTGCTCTGGATCTGCGGTCCCCCCGGCTCGGGCAAGTCCTCTGCACGTGGTCCCTGTTCGAGAGGGTCGCCGGCGAAGGGGTAGCTGTGGCCTACCTCGACATCGACCAACTCGGGATGCTCTACCCCGAGTCAGCCGATGATCCGGACCGCTTTCGCCTCAAGACCGAAGCGCTGAACGCGCTCATCCCGAACTACCTTGCCTCGGGTGCCCGGGCGCTGATTATGTCCGGGGTTGTCGACCTTGAGGCTCCAGCCGACTTGGCTGAGAGGTACCCGAACGCTCAACTGAGGTTCTGCCTTCTCAAGACGGCAGAGGCCACGTTGCGTCAGCGGATCCTGGCGCGTGGCTGGGACCCAGAGGATGCAGACCACGTGGTGGCCGACGCCGCGACCGTGGCCAAGGCGGGGTTCTTGGACGCCTCGATCGACACCACCGGGGCGAGCATCGAGGAAGTGGTCGAACGTGTTCGTCCGCTGTTGTCGACCATCGCATCAAGCGTCCCAGATGCCGCGCAGACCCTCACCCCGTCAGCGGAGCAGGCAGGCCTCATCGTGCTCACCGGCGCCCGCGCCGTCGGGACGTCGACGGTCGGCTTCGAGCTGGCGCGGTCCCAGTGGGACAGCGGGGTCACCACCGGATTCGCTGACCTCGACCACCTCGCTTTCCTCAGAACCGGCGACGCGGACCTCCGTGCAGAGCGCGCGCTGGGGGTGGCGAATGTGGCGGCACTGCATGAACTCTTCCTTAGACACGGTGCTGCGCGAGTCATCGTCAGCTCGCACCTGGGTGGCACTTTGCGCCACGACGTAGTGCGGATGGCCGCGCCGGGGGCCTTAGTGAGGGTCGTCCGGCTCAGGGCCGACGACGAAACCATCGCTGGGCATGTGCGTCAGCGGACTTCGGGAAGTGGGGCCAGACTGGCTGGCGACGACTTGGCTGGAGCCTCGCCGACTCGACAGGTTGACGTCATTCAGCAGGCCCGCTCACTGCAGGAGATGCTCGACGCCGGGGCTGACGAGGACATTCTCATCGATGTGAGCAGACGCTCCATCGACTCAGTGATCCAGGAGATTGCGGATGTGGTCCTGTCTGTCGACCTGCCCGGCCAAACCTCCGGCCCACAACCTCCGGGCGAGGTCATCTTCCAGCATCCCCTGGCGTACTGACCTCCCACTACCGGACGGCGAGGTCGACCATGTGGTGTGCAGCTTGGCGCTCACACATGTGAGCGACCTCCGGCCGTTCTTCGCCGAGGCCGCGCGGGTCATGCGGCCGGGTGGGCACCTGCTCCTGGTGGACACGCGTGGCCACTTCACCGGTTCGAGGCGATAGCCGCTGGTGCAGACGTCGCCCGACGGCCGTGTCGGACACATGCCCGGCTACAGCCACGGCCTTGACGACTACCTTCGTGCTGCGCTGCCACACTGCACACCGCACGCCGCGCTAGCTTCCGCATCGCGTACCTCATCGCAGAGAACGTCACCATCGTGGCCATCGACCACCGAGCTGATGTCTACCGGCCCGGCTGACGATCGCCACCATCTTCCCAGCGCAGTCACGTCCGGTCAGGGCCTGGTCCGGGCCTGGCAGCTCGATCCCGATGGCGACGGCCGGTCCGACAGGGTCGTGCAGACGACGACCCCAACCACCCCGGGGCTGAGGAGCGGGTGCGGCAGGATGGGGTCAAGAACCGCGGGGTAGGCCTCTTACGGTTCAGAAGGTTGAGGGTTCGAATCCTTCGGGCGCACGCCGTGTTGAGACAGACGACTGGGGCCCTGACCTGCGGAGAAGCGGGAGGGGCCCTACTCGTTCCCGGGGTCTTGCGAGGGCCGCCCCGCGAACCTCAGCGACGCGGCCCTACCGGCGCGTGCGGCAGAGGTGACTACCCGTCGTTGCACCATGGATGTCGCACGGCTGCTCGTCCACCTCGGCTACTGCGTGATGGCGGTGTTCACGACCTCCGGCGGCACGGCACTCACGACATCCGACACGAGCACCGACATGGTGCCCGTCGACTGCGGTGAGGTGGTGCGCTCATCGATGAGCTCGGCGGTCTTGGGGTCGAAGAACAGCGACGCGACGACACCTGGGCGGTTGGAGTCGTCGACGAAGTCGAACTCCGTGGCCGGTCGTCCCCGGGTGTCGTCGGTGGCTGACCCCAGGCTCACGTGGTCGGTCCGGGCCAGCACGGACATCATCGCCGCGCGCAACCGAGCCGAGGCGTTGTGGTCACGCAGCAGGTCGCCGATGGCCACGAAAACGGCCTCGTCGGTGGAGTTCGACCCACTGACGTTCTTGCGCAGGAAGCGGTTGAGCTCATCAGGGTCGGTCGGGAGCGACACCACATAGCTCACGCTCGACTGGTCGGCTGGGAAGAACAAGATCTCGTTGACGACGCCCGCACTGGTGTCCCGCCGCCAGAACCGCCCATCATGGGCGGTCCACTGCTCATAGGTCATAGGTCCCCCGGAGGCCTCGTTGCCCTCCTGGACCCCCGTCCGCAGCTCCTGGGTGACAGAGTGAACGAACTGGCCCGGACCGGCGGCGTCGGTTGCTGAACTCGTCGCCACGCGGGCCAGACGGTGGAGCGCCTCCGCCGCTGCCGGGCTGGCCGCACCCGGTGACCCGTGGGGCAGCAGGACCGGCACGACCACCCCGGCCGCCACCGCCGCCGCCACCAGCGCGGAACAGGCGACGAAACGGCTCCGCCGCGATCGTGGCGGGTGGATGCGTCGGCGCACGAGCCTTACGCCCTCGTCGTCGCGGATCCGTTGAGCCAGCTGGGCACGCTCCTCCGCCGGCCAGAGCCGCTCCAGCTGGTCGGCGTCCGGCCGAAGGGTCCTCAGCTGGTCCACGATGTCGATGCTCATGCGCGTGCCTCTCGGGTGAGTCGAAGGGAAGGGATCGCATCACCTGAGTGTCGGTGACGGGACAAGCGCTCGAGCCGATCGCGGGCACGGTGCAGTCGGGCGTCGAAGGCGTTGCGCGAACAGCCAGCGACCCGGGCCGCATCGGCCGCGGTGAGGCCGTCCCACGCGATCAACAGGATGGCCTCACGCTCGGCGTCCGTCAGCTCGGCGAGAGCGGCCAGCATGCTGGCCCGGTCGACTGCGAGCTCCTCGGCCGGCTGAGCAGTAGCGGTGGTCCCGTGCCCAGCCGCGGCGGCCAACCTCCGCTCCAGCTGCCCGCGTCGGGTGGCCGAGCGCCGGCTGTTGGCCAGGGTGTTGCGTGCGACGACCAGGAGCCAGGCCAGTGGCTCGGCGGGCAGCTGGTCCATCCGCCGCCAGGCGACGAGGAAGACGTCGGAAACGACGTCCTGGGCCGACTCCGGGTCGGTGTGCCGTAGAGCGTATGCATGCACCAGGCTTGCACAGCTGTCGAAGACGTCCTGGAAACGCCGTTCGGCGCTCGTCGATGTGCTCACACCAGGTAATGTCCGGCAACCCGCTCGTTCTGACGGCGACGGCGCACCGATTTGGCCGGGCAGTGACGCCGACCCGGACACGTCGACCACTGGGCGCGGGCAAACGCCGACCTTGAGGTGATCGCCTGAGGAGAGTGGGCGGTGACCGCGGCACCTCGGGTGCCGGCGTCCCGGCATACCTATGCGTCAGCGGTCCGTTCCCGACTTCCGCTCATGCCGTGCCCTCGCCGCTTGCTCGGTCAGCGGGTCTGGTGCGCTGAGCGGCCGCGGTGCGAAAGGTCTTGCGGGTGAGCCAGCAGACCTATGGTCGCCGACGACGAGTGCGACGTCACTCGTCCATCGCTGCTTCCGCTGCAGGTCGATCGACCGGGCACTCGGCCGGTCCGCGTCTCAGACATCGCGTCCCCGTCGAAGCAGCCTGGAGAAGGCCGTTCATCCACCCCGTTTCCTACGCTGGCATGTTCGCCCAGGGGGCCAGGAAGGGGGCGCTGGCAGGCATGATCGGAGACCGCCGAGCGTTCCGAGGTGCGTTGCAGACCAGCTCGGCCTCCATGCACAGGACGACTAAAAACCGACCGGGTTGACCGGTTCGGCATACCAGAGCTGGTCGACGGAGCCGACGCCCACTTGGCCCTGTGCGTTTGCGCCCCAACACAGGACGCCGGAGATGGTCGAGACGGCGCACGTGTGCTCGCCGCCGGCCGCGAACTGGACGGCGCCATGGATGGCGTCGCCGATCGAGATGACGGCCACCGGCACGGTGGACAGGGCGGTGGTGCCGTCGCCCAGCTCCCCACTTCCGTTGGAACCCCAACACATCGCGCCACCGGTGGTCAAGGCAGCGCAGGCGTGGTCATATCCCGAGGACAGCATGGCGACGTCGGTCAGCCCCGACACCGGCACCGGCACGCTCGAGGTGGTCATGGTCCCGTCTCCGAGCTGGCCGTGATCGTTGGCCCCCCAGCAGAAGGCACGACCGTCGCCGGTTGCGGCGCAGCTGTAGGCGAAGCCGCTGGTGACCGACACGACGTTCGGAGGAAGTCCAGGAACCGTCTGGGGGGTCGGCGCGACGGTGCGACCCGTAGACCCGGGCTGCCCGAAGTAGCCGAGCCCCCAGCAGCGCACCGAGCCCGTCGTCATCGTGGCGCAGGCGAACGAGTTCCCCGCGGAGATGCCAACTGCGCCACCGTCCAGACCGCTGACCGCGACAGCAGTGGAGCTGTTACGCAGCTGCCCGTCGCCCAGCTGGCCCCAACCGCCCAACCCCCAGCACTGCACCGCGCCCGAGGTGAGCAGGGCGCAGGAGAAGGAGTCACCCATGGCCACCTGAGCCACTCCGGTGGTCAGTCCGGTGACCGGCACCGCCACCGCCGACGACAAGGTGGTGCCATTGCCGAGGGAGCCGAACCTGTTGTCACCCCAGCATCGTGCGGCGCCGTCGACCGTGACGGCGCACGCGCCCACACTGCCCGCGGAGACCTGACGAATGCCCGGCGCCGTCCCGGCCGCTGCCACCGGTGTGGAGGACGAGGACGTCACGTCGTTGCCTAGTGGGCCGGTTCCCCAGCACCACAGTGAGCCGTCCTGGGTAACGGCGCAGCTGTACCGCCCGCCGGACGAAACCTGCGTCGCCACGGCCGGGATCGGGGAGGGGCCGGCCACGGTGAAGCCGTCGGTGTCGACGACGAGGTTGATCGACCCGGTCGAGCGATTGTCGAGAACGACGCGGCCATCCGCCCCGACGGGCACCATGATGAGGCCCGACACCGTTTGCCCGGCCTGGAAGTTGATACTCGAGGTCGACGGCCGCGGTCGTCCGCTGGTGTATGCCGTGAGGTATCCCGGCCGCTGGGCGCCGACGACGGTAACGGCCAGCACGGCAGCGTCGATGCCGCTGGCTGGGAGCCCCGCCGCTCCGGCGACCGTCAGCGTCAGCGACGAGCCGGCGGGGACTGCCGCCGCCGGTCGCCCCGGGGCTGGCCTGCGGGTGTCGAACAACCGTGGCCCGGACACGGGCCTGTAGGTGCCGGCGCCCGTCGGCAGGCCTGCGCGGACGTATCCGACGACGTCCACAAGGAGGAACACCGACCCCGAGGAACCGTTCTGGAAGAAGGCCTGCGTGTAGATGTCGACGGGGACGACGACGAGGTTCGACACCGTCTGCCCGGCACCGAAACTGAGGTCCGAACGCGCCGGGTGAGCGCCGATGTCGGCCCAAGCCGCCAGCCATCCGGCTTGGCTGGGACGGGTAGCGGTCAGGTTGACGACGACGGCGGCGACGCCGAACGTCGGAACCCCGTGACCACTCAGATAGAACTGAGTGCCCATGCCGCCGTAGAACGCTCCACGTATGCCGCCGGTCCCGTCGCGGGTGTCGACCGCCCGCCACGGGGGCACCGACTGATAGGACCCGCGCGTCGTGGGCGTGCCTGCGAGGGTGTAGCCGGTCACGTCGGCCAGCACCTGCACAGAGCCGGGAGAACCGTTGTGAATCACCACGCGGCCGTCGGCGCCGACCGGGACGAGGGCAAGGTTGGCCACCGTGGCACCCGCATCGAAGTTGAGACTGGACGTGCCGGGTCGCGCAGTCCGCGACGCGTAGACGGACAGGTAGCCCGCGGCGCTGGCCCCGACCGCCGTGAGGTTCATCGCGACCACGGCGATCCCGGACAAGGGGATCCCTTGCTGTCCAGCGACCACGACCACGAGATCGCCGAACGCCGGAACCGGCCCCCCGTTGGTGCGGGTGTCAATGACCCGGGCCGGCCCGATCGGTACGAAAGCCCCGGGCAGAACCGCGGCCGCGCCGGAGAGGCCAGCCGTTCGTACCGCTGCCTGCTGCCTCGACACGCCGGGAGCCGCGCTGGCCGCGGACGGCAAGATCAACCCACTGGCCAGGCTGACAGCAACCACCATCGCCAGCCACACACTTCGACGCATCGGTCCCCCATCGCTGTCCCGCTCGACAATGCGCCGGTCCGGCGACAACGGTCGTGCACAGCGTCCCACGCACGGCCAGTCCTGTCTGCCGATCCCGAAGGCATCCCGTCGGCAACAGCGGGTGATCTCGGGAATGCGCCGAGCAGCAGAATCGACAGAGTCCCGGCAGTGCTCGGGTCGTCCTTCTGCATTCAGCGACGGGGTCGGACCGCGAGGTAGACGGTGTTGGTCGACTCCCCACCCGTGAGCGGGTTGGGGAACGGGACCACGTGCGCGTCGGCGTGCTCGAACGCGTCGGCCATCCGCAGGATCACCTCGGGTTCGGGCGGCTCGTCGGACCACAGCGCGAACGCCCCGCCGTCGGTGATCATCGCGGCGACCCGTGCGAACCCCTCGACCGTGTAGAGGTCACCGTGGTCGTCGCGGAGCAGCCAGTCGGGCGCATGGTCGATGTCGAGCAGCACCGCGTCGTAGGTCCGGTCGGCGCGCCCCGCGCGGACGACGTCGAAGAAGTCGTCGAGCAGCAGCCGCACCCGCGGGTCCGCGGCCAGTCGCTCGGTGTCGGGCAGCAGGTCGCGCTCGTGCCACGAGATGACGAGCGGCAGGGCCTCGATCACGGTCAGCTCGGCGACCCGGTCGTCCTCGAGAGCGGCCACCGCGGTGTAGCCGAGTCCGAGGCCGCCGACCAGGACGGCGAGTGAGGTGCCGGCGACGGCCGCGAGGCCGATCCGGGCCAGCTCGCGCTCTCCGGTGGTGAACTGGCTGGACATGAGGAAGTCGTCCCCGAGCTTGACCTCGTGCACGTCGCGCTCCGTGACGGAGTCCCAGCGCCGACGAAGGCTGATGACACCCCATGGCGTGTCGCCCCAGTCGAGCTCCTCGATCTTCATCCGCCGAGACTAGTTCGGTCCGTCGCGGACGACCGTGGGGCTCCAGCCCGTATGCCGGGTGACTGGGCGGGGTATGCGGCCACGCCGGCGACCACTACGGGCCTGAGATTCGGGTGGCCCGGGGCAGCCGGGGCACGTGCAGGTGCCTTTGCCGGGCGACCGCATCTGCCACGCGGTGAGCGTCCTTCGCAAACAATAAGGACGCCAGCCCGGCGGCCTCCGACACGGCGTCGGGCAGTCCGGTGCGCAGCCGCTCCACCCGCTTCAGGGCGTCCTCAGGACCCAGGCCGAGAGCTGTCCCGACATCGACCCAGTCGTCGACCGTGACGTCACGGACCTCCCAGCTCGCACCGACCTTTTATCGAGCTGCGCACAGCCTCACCACGTCTGAGATACGGCGCATAGCTGGCGGAGTCGTAGAGGGGGGCCAAGGCAACTCGCGGACCACGCAGAAGCAGCGAGTAGTTCTTCGCGTGAGCATCCGATCCGCCGACGAGGACGTTGAACGCGAACGCCTCGAAGAATGCGGTTCGCACCAGATCACGATCGGCGAGACCCAGCGTGGCGAGCAGGGTGGCGACGTCCTTGACGCTCGGGCCCCCGTCGGCCCGGTACTTCTTCGATGACGGGTAGCTCATCGCCTGGAGCAGGTCCTCCTGGTGCAGGCGCAGCCAGGCCCCGGCAGGGTCGCGGCGCCGGTCATACCGGGTCGAGACCAGGGTCTTGGCCCCGCCGAAGTCGGCGAGATCTACGTGCGCGACCCGCAGGCCGAGCAACCCCGCAGCGCGGACGCAGACGAACTCGTTGACGTGCAGGTCGGCAAACCGGGTCCCGACGCTGGTCGGCTTGAGGACGTGGGTGGTAGGTGTCGAGTCGTTCGGAACGCCCCATACCCCGTCGTCCAGGCGGTGCAGGGCGACCTTGTTCTGCGCGCCGGCCAGGCTCCACCGGCCCGAGCCCGTGCCGACCTGCCAGCCCTGGTCGCCCACAGTGAGGGCCAGCAGCATGTCGCGGACCTCACCCTCGGAGCGGCGGCGGACATCGCCGCTGCGTTCCGCCGCGTCCGGGGGGTCGACATCGACGGGGAGCACCTGGACCGCCCCGGCGGCGTCGCGCCCGACCTGGCGCAGCAGCGAACGGGTTGCGCGCCGACACCTGGAAGCGGCGCCCCCACTCCTCTCGCACGGCCAGGTTGTCCGGCAACAGGCCCTCCAGCCATGCGGAGACAACCCGGTTGCCGTGCCGCCGCGCGCTCAACGGCATCGAGAGGGACAGTGGGGTCGGGCTGGGGCGGGAGGCGTAGTCGGCGTCATAGGTGAAGGAGAGAGTTCCACCAGGGCGCTGCTCCAGCTGCCCGGCGCGAACGCCATCGAGGGAGACGTCCAGCAGGGTCATCGGGGGTCACCGAAGAGGTCAGCGAAGGGGTCGTCGTCGCCACCCGGTTGCGGCACCGCCTCCAGTGCGACAGCCACACCGAGGGCGGCCAAGGTGTCGAGGACCTTGCGGAGCTCGGCAATTGTCGCGTTGCCGGGACAAAACTCAATGCCCGCTCTGTCGTCCCACGGGGATTGTCGTATCTTGGTCGCCCTCTTCGTCGCACGGGTGAGGGGCTACCCACGAGGGGGCCGCCACGCATACGGGAGATGTCACACATGCCGCATCCACAGCCTGTCGCCCACCGTCTCTACGACCTCACCGAGCCGATCTCCCTGGTCAACTTCTTCTGTCCCGAGCCCAACGACGCGATGGCGGCGCTCGGCTTCCGCACCTACTGGGACGGCTACTTCGCGGGACGCTCGGCGCCGCTCGGCCGGGTCCCGGCCGAGGTGGTCCACGCGGCCTTCTACAGCTTCGCCGACGGCGAGGTGGCCCGCCACATCCCCCATGTCTGGGACACGACAACACCCGAGGCCGCGCACGCCGCACGCGAGCAGGGCTGCGTGGCGGCGCTGCGGCGGATCCTCGGCGACCTCGTCGAGACTCCCGGGCTCGCGCGAGCCGCCGAGCTCCTCGCCCGGGCGTCGACCAGCGCCCCGACCGAGGGACGGGTCATGTATGCCGCGCTGCGCACCCTTCCGATGCCCGACGAGCCGGTGGCCCGACTCTGGCACGCGGCCAACATGCTGCGCGAGCACCGCTGCGACGGCCACATCGCGGCCCTGGTCGGCGAGCAGATCGGCGGGACCGAGGCCCACGTGCTCACCGCCCTCGCCAGTGGCATCTACCCGGCGGAGTCCTTCGGCCGGATCCACCACCTGCCCGTGGCTCGCCTGGCCGCAGTCATGGACGGCCTGCGCGACCGCGGCCTCCTCGACGCCGCCGGCCGCTTCACCGACGCCGGGCGCGCGACCAAGGACCGGATCGAGTCCCTGACCGACGCCCTCGCCGAAGCCCCCTACGAGGGGCTGCAGCCGCTCGAGCTCGATGAGCTGATCACTATGCTCGAGCCCATCTCCGGACGGCTCGAAGCCACCGGCTCGCAGTAGGACGCGGGCGGCCGTCCGTCGGCCAACTCCGGTGGGGCCCTCACCGGTCAGAAGGTGAAGGCCTCCTCGTGGAGGTGGCGGAGGGGAAGGCCGGCCTCCGCGAGACCCGCGCGTAGCGCGGCGGACATGGCGGGCGAGGCGCAGAGGTAGACGTCACGCTCGGCGAGGTCCGGCACGAGACGCAGCAGGTTCTGTCCGGTCATCTGCAGCTCGGGCGAGGACGACGGCCCGATGAGCCACAGCACCTCGGCGCCGCGCAGCCGGGCGAGGTGCTCGAGCTCGCTGCGGAAGATGACGTCCTGGGGCCGGGAGGTCCGGTAGATCAGCGTGAGGGCACCGCCGGTCATCTCGAGGGTCTCGAACATGGCCCGCATCGGGGTGATGCCGACCCCTCCGGCGATGAGCAGGACCGAGCCCCGGGTCCGGCGCCGGGCCGTCATGGCTCCCGACGGACCCTCGGCGAAGACCCTTGTGCCCGGGGTCAGGGTCTGGATGCGGGTGCTCCCGCCGCCGAGGGCCTTGACGGTGATCCGGAGGAAGTCGCCGTGCCGGGGCGCCGACAGGGAGAACGGGTGGGCGGTCCTCCAGAGCCCGGAGCTCAGGAAGCGCCAGCGGAAGAACTGTCCGGGCTCGGCCCCGAGTTCGTCGAGGTGTCGCCCGCTCATGATGACGCTGACGACACCAGGCGCCTCCGGGACCACCGCCTCGACCCGCAACCGGTGGCGCCAGGCGTTCTCCAACGGCAGGAGGAGGCGGAACCGCACGACGAGGGCGAGGGCGTAGACGTGCATCAACGTCCAGGCCACCTGCAGCGCGGGATGCCCCGCCAGGTTGGGACCGGCGAGCTCGTGGATGAACGACAAGGAGATCGCCACATAGGTCAGCAGATGGACCCCGTGCCACGCCTCGTGGGACACCCGGCGCCGGGCCGCGCGGATGGAGACGCCGGCGATGGCGAAGAACAGCAGCGTCCCCAACGTGGCTGCCAGGAGGCCGGGGAGGCCGAGAACGGCGACGAGGGCCGTGACGAGGTTCTCCTGGCGCGTCTGGGCCCAGGCCCCTAGCGCGGCGCCGGCGTGCACGCATACCAGGATGAGGAAGAGTCGACCCCCCTTGCTGTGCCACCGGGTCAGCACGTCGGACCCCACGTGACGCTCGAGGAGGGGAGCGCGCGACATGAGGACGACCATGACCGCGCTGAGGTAGCCGGCCAGCATCCCGGCGACGTGAGCGAGCAGGCCGGCGTCCAGCGGAAGTGGGAGAGGCGCCCCCACGAGCGAAAGAGCAGCTGCCACAACGGCGCCCACCCAGAAGGAGGCGAGGGTGCGGTCGGAGCCGGGCGAGCGGCTCATCGCCCGCCACCGCCGCCCTGTCCGGGCTCGCCCTGACCGCTGCCGCCTCTGACTCCGCCGCCCCCTCCGACTTGGCCCACGTCGGCCTGACCGCGCCCCCCGTCGAACGGCCCTGCGGCAGTAGACGTCTGGTCCCCAGCGACGGGAGCGGCCGCGGCTGCGGACACGACGACCGAAGCCACGGGCGAGACGGCAGCCCCGTGCAGTCCGACGTCGACACCGATGACGGTGGCCAGCACGAACACGGCGCCCGTGATCAGCAGCTGGCCCCGCCGCCATACCGACTTCTTCGACGCGGCCTGGCTCATGAACTCACCCGATGGGCGTGGGGCTGTCTCATGCCGAGCAGCGTGGAGCCCTTCTCACCTGCCCGCGCTGTGACCGGAGTCGGCCGCGCCTGTGCGTGGGAGGGCTCGCGCAGTGGATCTCTCACCACCCTCGCCGAAGGCCGTGAGGGGAACCTTACGGACGCGCAACGGCGAGGACATTTCGCCCGCCCCACGGTTGGTCTGTGGCGTCCTCCTTCCAGACACGCGTTTTGCGCAGGTCCTGGGGCTCCGACGTCGGCCCAACTGCGTAAAACGTGTGCTGGGAACGGGGAAGGGTTCACGTGAGCGCCGGTCCACTTGGCTGGGCGAAGCCAAGGCGGAGCCACACGAGCGGCACAAGAAGTGCACAGCGGCGCGGATGAGCCTGTTAGCAACGACATTCGCCACCAGCAGGGGATGAGCCGCATGACCACCGACCAGCCGCAGGGTCCCGACGAGGTCCAGCCGGAGAGGACGACACCGCCTGCTTCCGACCACTCCGGTCACGACGGTCACGACGGTCACGGCCGTCGCGGCCGTCGCGGCCGGCGCCGCGTCGTGGTGCTGGCGGCTGCAACGGCCCTCGCGGTCGCTGCGGTCACCGGTGGCGGCGTCGCTCTCGCGAACCGGTCCGCACAGGCGGCTCAGCAGACGACCGCGTCGGGGGCGACGTCGGGCACGACGACCCTGCCGAACGGGTTGACCGCCGGCCGCGGCCCTCGCGGCATACAGCCCGGCACCTCGGGCAGCGGGACCGACGCCAACGGCTATCCGCTGGACCCCGGCTCCGGGGGTGGGACGGCGCAGGGCTCGACGGGCACCCGGTCCGGCACGACGAACGCCGCGACGTCGGCCGCCACCGCCGCCCAGGAGGTCGGCCTCGTCGAGATCACCTCCGAGCTGACCACCGGCGAAGCGGCCGGCACGGGCATGATCCTCTCCTCGACCGGCGAGGTCGTCACGAACCACCACGTCGTCGCGGGGGCCACCTCGATCAAGGTCACCGTGGCCTCGACCGGCGCCACCTACACCGCCCGTTTCGTCGGCGCGAACGCCACGACCGACGTCGCCGTCCTGCAGCTCGTCGACGCCTCCGGCCTCACCCCGGTCCAGCTCGACGCGACGGGAGCCGCGGTCGGCGAGACCGTGACCGCGGTCGGCAACGCGGGCGGCACCGGGTCCCTCACGGCGGCGCCCGGCACGGTCACGGCCGAGAGCCAGGCCATCACCGTCCAGGGTGACGACGGCACCGCGAGCAGGTTGACCGGGCTCATCGAGCTCGCCTCCGACATCGTGCCCGGTGATTCCGGTGGTGCGGTTGTCGATGCGGCCGGCAAGGTCGTGGCGATGAACGTCGCGGCGTCCAGCGGCACGAGCACCGTCACCGGCTATGCCATCCCCATCAGCACCGTCATGTCGGTCGTGAACGCCGTCGAGGCGGGTCAGTCCAGCGCGACCGTCACGCTCGGCTACGGCGGATACCTCGGGATCGGTCTCACGTCGAGCTCCTCGGCCACGGTCTACGGCGTCGTCCGCGGTGGCCCAGCCGCAGCGGCCGGCCTCGTCGGTGGGGACACCATCACCGCCATCGGCGGCACGGCGGTCACGACCGCCGATGACGTCCACGCGGCGGTCGCCGCCCACCATGCCGGCGACAAGGTCACGGTCACCTGGACCACCCGGGCCGGGTCGACGCGGTTCGCCACCGTCACCCTCGGTGAGGCCCCGATCGCCTGACCCCGGACGGAGGGGGCCCAGCGGGAGGAAGGTCGGGAAGAGCGGGCAGGCGGGCGGAGTAGATGGAGTAGCCGTCCACGTAGCGCACCACGGCCGTGGCGATGACCGTCGCCACGATCATCGGGACCATCAGGCCGAAGCCGCTGTGGGTCAGCTCCAGCACCAGCGCGAGGCCGGTGACGGGGGCCTGCATGGAGCACCCGATCATGGCGGCGGCACCGACCATCGCGAAGGCGCCGACGGGGGTGCCGGGCCACCAGTGGGACCAGATCATCCCCAGGGCGGCCCCGAGCACGGCTCCGCTGCTCATCACGGGCGTGAACAGGCCCCCTGATGCGCCGCTGGCGAGGCAGAGGGCCGTTACCGCCGGTTTGAGCACGGCGAGAGCGAGCAGCAGGACGAGGTCGCCGTTGCCGAGGAAGACGTCGTGGGCCATGTCCTTTCCGTTGCCGAAGAGCTGCGGGTAGGCCAGCCCGACGATCCCGAGGAGGCCGAACGCCACCAGGGGGGCGAACAGGCTGGGGATCCCGGTGAGGCGATGGTGCGACAGCCACCCGATCGCGCGGATGTAGACCGCGGCAGCGACGCCGAGGACCGGTCCGGCGACGAGCGTCCAGACCAGGATCGATGCCGTGACGTGGTAATCCGTCACCCCCTGGTAGGTGGCCTGGTTCGGCAGATACACCCAGGCCGTCGCGGTTGCGATGCCGGTGCAGGCCAGCGCGGGCAGCATCGTGGCGATCGACACGGAGCCGATGAGGATCTCCGCGGTGAAGAACGCGCCCCCGAGGGGGACGTTGTAGACGGCCGCGAGACCAGCGCCTCCGCCGCAGGCGATCAGCAGCCGCAGCTGGGCGGGGGACAGGCCGAACCACCTCCCGAGCAGGCCGCCCGAGACCCCGCCCATGGTCTTCGGGGCCGCCTCCCGTCCGAGGGAGACGCCCATCCCGATGACGATCTCCGAGATCACGCCGGTGCCCAGCGACCGGCGCAGCGACAGCTCGCCGGTCCGGGACCAGAGGACGTCGTCCAGCTCGGACTTCCGTCCGGGGGTGTAGCGGCGCAGGAGGTACCAGGCCACGCCACCGAAGACCCCGGCCAGCAGCAACGACGTCATCCGGCGCAGCCCTGATGCCGCTTCGACACCCGACTGGAAGGTGCCGCCGACATACCCGAACGCCGCCGACTCGACGTGGAACAGGAGCGCCATCAGGCCGGCGCCGAACAGCCCGGTCGCGACACCGGTCAGACCCAGCGCGACCCAGAACCGGGGGCTCAGCGCAGTGGCGCCGTCGTCCGAGGCGTTGGGCTGTTCCATCGCGCCGCGCCCCGAGGGAAGCCGACGCCGCAGCAGCGGTTGCGGCTGCCGCCGCCGGTTGCTCGACCGGTCTCGGGTCACGTCGACAAACTAGCGTCTCGGAGCTGCGTGAGGCTCGCCCTCGTCAGGCTCGGTGAGCACCGCGAGTGGGCCGCCTGCCGAACCCCTTCCCTTCCGAGGCCGCCCGTGCCACAGTCTGCTTCGAGGCCACGGGGAGACATCCCCGCGACCAGGCATCAGTGTCTGGAGGAATTCCGTGCGTCGTTCCCGATTTGCCCTCGTCCCGGCTGCCCTGGCCCTTGTCGTGGGGGGCTACCTGCCGACACTGCCTGCCGCGTCGGCCTCGCCCCCGAAGGACGACACCCCGACCCTGCTGACCCCCAAGGGGGAGCGGGACAACGGTTCGGACGAGCTGGGCTTCGACAAGCTCCGCGATGCCTATTACTCCAGCCGGTTGCTCTCCGGTGACAAACAGCTCACCGTCAACGAGGCCGCCGCACTGCGAGCGGCCGCCGGAGACAAGGCGAAGGCCGTCCCGAACGTCACCACCAAGGGCGCGGCCCGTGGCGGCACCTGGACCAGCCAGGGTCCCGACCCGCTCGTGCAGGTCGCTCGCACGACCAACACCTTCGCCGCGATGAGCGGGCGCATCGGCGCCCTCGCGATACGCAACGACGGCACGATCATCCTCGGGGCCGCCCAGGGTGGGGTCTGGACCTACGACCAGAGCGCCGGGACGTGGACCTCCCGGACCACGGACACCAACACGCAGTCCGTCGGCGCCCTCGCCCTGGCGCCGAGCAACGACAACATCGTCTACCTCGGCACGGGTGAAGCCTCCCTCTCGGGCGACGCCTACTACGGGACGGGCATCTTCCGCAGCACCAACGGCGGCGTCACCTGGACCCACGTCTCCACCCGGTTCACCGGTCAGTCGACCAGCTCGATCGTGGTCGACCCGACCAACCCCGACCACCTGTATGCCGCGACCATCCGCGGACGCGGTGGCGACCACCGCACGACGGCCCCGACGAGCACACCCTACGGGGTCTACGAGTCCACTGACGGAGGCCGCAACTGGGTGCTCCGCAAGGGGACGACCAACCAGATCCACGGCGCGACCGACCTCGTCATGGACCCCCGCGACCCCTCGAAGCTGTGGGCCTCGTTCTGGGGCGACGGCATCTACAAGAGCGCCGACGGCGGCCGGACCTGGGTGAGCGCCCTCGGCAACCTCCCCGCGGGCCAGTTCGTCCAGGGCGGCACCAGGTTCTCCCTCGGCATCTCCCACCCCGCCGGCAAGCCGGCCACCCTTTACACCGGCTTCGACTACTTCGACCTGGCCAGCACCTACCACCCGAGTGTCATCTTCAAGAGCATCGACGGGGGCAGCACGTGGGCGAGCGCCAGCGGTGCGCCCGCGACCGGACCCGACTCGGTCGTCGGCTACTGCGGCACCCAGTGCTTCTACGACAACGTCATCAAGCCCGATCCCACCAACCCGGACATCGTCTACGCCCTCGGCCTCTACGGCTACGCCAACTCCCCCCAGTCCGGCGGCATCTACCGCTCCACCGACGGGGGAGCCAACTGGATCAGCCTCGGCTACGACCTCCACCCGGACTACCACGCCATCGCGATCCAGGCCAACGATCCCACTCACATCGCCATCGGCAACGACGGTGGAGTGTGGCAGTCGGCGAACCGCGGCGGGCGAGACGTGGCCGGAGCGCCGCTGTCCACGGCGACGTGGGAGGACCTCAACGGCACCGTCGACCCCACCACTGCCGCCCTGGTCCACTCCACCGGCCTGGCGATCGCCCAGTTCACCTCCGCGGCGACCGTCCCCCTGATCGCGGGCCAGTACTGGGGTGGGACCCAGGACAACGGGACCCTGCGCAAGTCCGTCACCAACTCCCGGTGGTTCGACCAGGCGAGCGGCGACGGCGGACAGGTCATCGTCGACCAGACGACCCCCAACACCCTCAACCCCACCGTCCCGGCCTGGGTGTTCGGCAGCTACTTCAGCATCAGCCCCTACCGCTACGACCCGGCCCACACCAATACCTTCTTCGGCAACCAGACCATCGACGGGGGGATCGACAAGACCGACCGTGCGGAGTTCTACGTCCCCTGGACGTCGAACCGCGCCAACCCCAACCAGATGTTCCTCGGCACCTACCGCCTCTACCGCACCAACAACGCCGAGACCCCCGCCGCCGGCGACGTCCACTGGGACGCCATCAGCGGTGACCTCACCAAGGGCTGCACCGGGGCCGCTCCCAACGGCGCCCGCGGCTGCCTCATCTCGGCGGTGGGGGTCGCCGACGGCGGCGACGGCGCGTGGGTCGGCACCGACGACGGGGTCGTCAGCGTCAGTCCCGATGCGGTGACCGCGGCCGTCCCCACGTGGTCGCGCGTCGGCTCCTCGGTCCTGCCCAACCGTCCCGTCGACCAGATCGCCGTCGACAAGTCGAACTGGCGCATCGCCTACCTCGGCTACGGCGGCTTCTCCGCCGCGACCCCCAGCCGCGTCGGGCACGTCTACAGCACCACCGACGGCGGCAAGACGTTCACCGACGTATCGGGCAACCTGCCTGATGTCCCGGTGAACACGCTCGTCATCGACCCCTCCAACTCGCGCACGATCTACGTCGGCACCGACGTCGGCACCTTCGTCTCCACCAACGCCGGGTTCAGCTACCAGCGACTCGGCGCCGGGATCCCTCAGGTCGCCACCTGGCAGCTCGACTACGACGCCACCAACGGCGTCCTGCTCGCCGGGACCCACGGCCGCGGCGCCTACACCCTCCAGAACCGTGACGCCTCAGCGGCGCTCGTCGTCTCGAGCGCCGACGCCGGTATGCCGGTCGGTCCCGGCAGCAGCATCGCCTACACCGTCACCCTCAAGAACATCGGCAATGCCGCCGCGACCGGCGTGACCATCCGCGACCAGCTGCCCGACGGGACGTTCTTCCAGAGCGCCAACCGCGGTGGCAGCCTCCGGGGCAGCACCATCACCTGGACGGGACTGAACGTCCCGGCGGGTGGGTCCACGCAGGTCACCTTCCGGGTCCAGGTCAAACCCTCCGCGACCCGGAGCACGATCGTCAACGACGGCATCGTCGTCACCTCCGCACAGGGAGTCGGCACCACCGGAAGTCCCCACACCACCGTGATCTCACCGTCGCACGCCGTCAGCGTCGCACCCGCGCAGCAGAGCGGCGGCGCCAAGGTAGGCGCCTCCGTGACCTACCTGACGACCGTGACGAACCTTGGCTACCAAGCCGATACGTTCTCCCTCACCTCGTCCTCGACCTGGCCGGTCACGACCTACGATGCGTCCTGCACGACCCCGATGACCACGACAGCACGGATCGCCCCCGGGGCCTCAGCCACCATCTGCGCCAAGGTCGCCGTCCCTGCCACCGCAGCCGACGACTCGCGCTCGCCCTCCACGCTCACTGTCACGTCCACCGCCGCGCCGGCCGTCACAGGATCGGTCTCCCTCACCTCGATCGCCGTCGCGAGCGACACGCTGCTCGTCGACGGTGACGGCAACAACCCCGATGTCGCCGCGAGGTACCAGGCCGCGATCGGCGCCCGGCCCCACGGCTACTGGGACCTCGCCGCCGACGCCGCCCTCCCGCAGTCCTACCTCACCGCCCACAAGAACGTCATCTGGTGGACCGGCAACACCTATCCCGGTCCGGTGACTCCCTACGAGTCGGAGCTCAAGGCTCTCCTCGACGGTGGCGGGCGGTTGATGCTGTCCGGCCAGGACATCCTCGACCAGGCAGCGGGGACAACCACTTTCGTCCATGACTACCTCCATGTCGCCTGGGACGGGAGCGAGACCCAGAACGACAAGCCCACCGCATCGGTCGCCGGTGTCACCGGCAACCCCGTCACCAACGGTCTGTCCGGGGTGATCGACCACACCGTCCTCAACGCCACCTTCGAGGACCGGGTCACGCCCATCGACCCCGCGACCGCCGCGTTCACCGACGACTCCGGGGCGTCGGACGCCCTGACCGTCAGCACCACGGGCTACAAGGTGTTCTTCCTCGCGTTCCCCGTGGAGGCCTACGGCTCCGACGCGCAGCGGGCCACGCTCGTCGGCTCGGCACTGACCTGGTTCGACCAGCCCTGATCCGTCGCGAGGCACCTCACCCGGCCTACCTGCGCCGAGGTCGTGGTCTGGCGCTGAGGTCGTGGTGTG
>NZ_JANXRJ010000093.1 GCF_025353065.1 Lapillicoccus sp. | reverse complement strand
CGACGGAGCCGGCTCCGAGGGTGCCGCGCGTCCCCGCAACCGTCGCCGCCGAGGCGGCCGCGGCCGCAGCGACGCCGGAGCCGAGAGCGCGCCGCAACCCGCCGGCGAGTAGGTCGTTCGTCAGTCGGCCCGCCCGGACTTCTCCTCACCTGAGGAGAAGTCCGGCGGCCCCACGCATACGACGCCCGGACTCCTCCTCAGGTGAGGAGAAGTCCGGGCGTCGTCGCGTGCGGGGTGGCCGGCGTCCGGCCGACGTGTCAGACCGCGGGGATCGTCGCGGTGTCGATGACGACGCGGTAGCGCACGTCCCCGTCCACGACCCGGTCGTATGCCGCGTTGACGTCCTTGGCGTCGACCGTCTCGATCGTCGCGCCCACGCCGTGCTCTGCGCAGAAGTCCAGCATCTCCTGGGTGGCCGGGATGCCGCCGATGTTGGAGCCGGCGAGGACGCGGCTGCCGCCGACGACGGAGCCGGGCCGCACCGAGTAGGGCTCGCTGGGAAGGCCGACGTTGACAAGCACGCCGAGCGGGCGCAGGATCGCGAGGTAGTCGTCCATCGCCAGGTCCGCGCTGACGGTGTTGATGATGATGTCGAAGCTGCCCTTGAGCTTGCCGAGGGCGTCCTCGTCGGCCGTGGCGACATAGGTCACGGCACCGAGCCCGAGGGCGTCGTCGCGCTTCGCCGCGGAGCGGGAGAGCACAGTGACCTCGGCGCCCATGGCGACGGCGAGCTTGACGGCCATGTGACCGAGACCGCCGAGGCCGACGACGGCGACCTTCGAGCCGGGACCGGCGCCCCAGCGCTTGAGGGGCTCCCAGGTCGTGATCCCGGCGCAGAGCAGGGGCGCGGCCTCGTCCAGCTCGAGCCCCTCGGGGATCTTGACGGCGAAACGCTCCGAGACGACGTGCTGCTGGGCATATCCACCCTGCGTCCACTCGCCGTCGTAGCCCTTGCTGTTGTAGGTGCCGACGCTTCCGGTCGAGCAGAACTGCTCCTGGCCGTCCTTGCAGAACTCGCAGGTGCCGCAGGAGTCGACCAGGCAGCCGACGCCGACGCGGTCGCCGACCTTGTGGCGGGTGACGGCTGCGCCGACCTCGGCGACGACGCCGGCGATCTCGTGGCCGGGGACGAGCGGGAAGTGCGCCTCGCCCCACTCCTCGCGGACGGTGTGGATGTCGCTGTGGCAGATGCCGGCGAACTTCACGTCGATGCGGATGTCGTCGTCACGCAGCGGACGCAGCTCGATACCGGCTGGTTCGAGGGGGCCACCGGCGGTGGCGACGGACAGGGCGGCAACGGGGGACATGCAGGCTCCTTGAGGGTCGAGGATGTTGAGGGGCACTCTGAGTTCCAAGTCTCCGCAGCGCGCAGACATTCCCGGCACGGGCATGCCGGGGCAAAGAAGATCAGATCCGCTTCAGCAGGCTGGCCGCCACGTCGCGGTAGGCCTGGGCCGCGGCCGACGTGCGCGCCGTGGTGAGGATCGACCGGCCCACGGCCGGGGCCTCGGCGAAGCGGATGGTCCTCGGGATCGGCGGGTCGAGCACCGGGAGGCCGTAACGCTCCCCGATGTCGGCGAGGACCGCCTGCGCGTGGTTGCTGCGGCCGTCATACATCGTCGGGAGGATGCCGAGCACCTCGAGACCGGGGTTGAGGATCCGCTGCACGTCGGCCACCGTGTCGAGCAGCTGGCCCACACCCCGGTGGCTGAGCATCTCGCACGGCATGGGGATCACGAGGCCCTGGGACGCCGTCAGGGCGTTGAGGGTGAGCACCCCGAGGCTGGGCGAGCAGTCGAGCAGCACGACGTCGTAGTCGCCGAGGAGCGGCTCGAGGACGGTCCGCAGCACGTATTCACGGCCCGGCCGCGGGAGCAGCTGGGCCTCGGCCCCGGCGAGCTCGATGACCGACGGGATGAGGTCGACCCCGTCGTCGCAGCGGAGGACGGCGTCGGCTGCCGGGGTCGTACCGGTGAGCACGTCGTTGATCGAGACCTCCACGGCATCCGGGTCCACCCCGAGCGAGAAGGTGAGGCACGCCTGCGCGTCGAGGTCGACGAGGAGCACGCGCCGGCCGGCCTCGGCGAAGGCGGCGCCCAGGCTCGCGACCGACGTTGTCTTGGCGACGCCACCCTTCTGGTTCGCGACCGAGACGACGGTGGCACCGGAGGGCGGACGAGGGGCCTTGCGGGCCCTGCTGCGTGGGGGCACGGCGTCAGTCTGTCATCGGGGGGTGCGGTCCGGCTCCAGCAGGGGTTGGCAGGAGAGTCAGGGCCGGACGACGGGTGTGACGCCGCTGGCGCGGTCCTCGATCTGCGCGAGCACCTCGGGGGTCGTGGTGTTCTCGCCCAGCACGTTGCGCTTTCCCGTCCCGTGGTAGTCGCTCGACCCGGTGACGAAGAGCCCCGTCCGCGCGGCGAGTGCGAGCCCGCGAGCACGCGCCTCCTCGTCGTGGTCCCGGTGGTAGACCTCCACGCCCCCGAGCCCGGCCGCGGCCATCTCCTCGATCAGGCTGTCGGGGACGGTGCGACCCGCGGTCCGCACGAAGGGGTGCGCGTGGACAGCCACCCCGCCGGCCTCGACGACGAGCTCCACCGCCCGCACCGGGTCGGGGGCGTAGTGCCCGACGTAGAACCGGCTGTCGTTGCTCAGCCAGTCGGCGAAGGCCTCGTCTCGGTGCGCGATGACTCCCTTGTGCACCAACGCATCCGCGATGTGGGGACGGCCCGGCGTGGCCCCCTCGGGCACCTGGGCCAGCACCTCGGCATACGTGATCGGTATGCCGTCCGCCACCATCAGCGCGACCATCCGTTCCAGCCGGCTCACCCGCGCCTCGCGCGCCTTCGTGATCTCCCCCGTCAGGCCGGGCGCCTCGGGGTCGGTGAGGTAGCCGAGGAGGTGGATGGACGTGCCGCCGCGCTCGCAGGAGATCTCGATGCCGCGCACCAGCGCCACCCCCTCGCGGGTCACGGCGTCGGTGGCCTCGGCCCAGCCGAGCGTCGTGTCGTGGTCGGTGAGCGCGACGACGTCGAGCCCCGCCTCGCGCGCCGACCGCATGACCTCCGCCGGCGGCTGCGTGCCGTCGCTGGCGCGGGAGTGGGTGTGCAGGTCGATCCTCACGCCGACGCCCGGCTGCTGGGAGCCGGGCTACTGGGCGCCGGGCTCTTGGGCGCAGGACGTCGGCGGGCGGCAACGAAGAACCACAGCCGCATGACGACGGGCGCGAGGCTCCACCCGATGTAGGTGTACTCGCCGAGGACGAAGGCGAGCGGGATGGACAGGGCGAAGACGACGACGAGCGACCCGATCCGCACGTAGGAGTTGTGGAAGAGCTCCGTGGGCGCACCCTCCGCCACGAGGTGCTGCGTCTGCATCGTCCGGGCCGACATGAGAGAGGCGAGACCGGCGATGACCTGGAGCACGGCATACACCCCGAAGCGCCACGGGAAGGCGCCGTGGTCCTCGCCCTGACCCCCGGTGAGGACGCGGGTGGCGAAGGGGGTGAGCACGATGGCGAAGAGCCACAACCCGTTCCAGCGCACCAGGGCCGGGGTCGCGTCGGTGAGGTAGCGGAACTGCCGGTGGTGCCCGTTCCAGTAGAGGAAGATCACGAGGAAGCTGATCAGGAAGGCGAGGTACTGCTGGCCGCCCCGCCCGACGGCCTTGGCGAGAGCCTGCGGCGTCGACCCCTCCGGCACCGGCAGCTCGATCGCGAGAAGTGTCAGCGCGATCGCCACCACGGCGTCGGAGAAGAAGATGAGCCGCTCGGCGGCTCCCCGGCCGGCCTCGTCGGTCGTCGACCGTCCCCCGTTCATGGCAGTCACTTTAGCGAAGGGTGCCGACGTCTCAACCTTTTCGTGTCCCCGCCCGTAGTGAGGGGTGACAGGCTGAGGCGCGACGAGGGGGAGGCATGGGACGCACGAGCAAGGCCGAGGGGGACGCGGCCTTCACCGACTTCATGGTGCAGGCCGAGCCATCGCTGATGCGCACCGCCTGGCTGCTCACGGGGTCGACCGAGGCCGCCCGCGAGCTGGTCCAGGTAGCGCTGGTCAAGACCTACGTCTCCTGGGCGAAGGTCCGCCCCGAGACGGCGCTCGCCTTCGCGCGGCGCGTCCTGGTCAACCACAAGGTCGACGTCTGGCGGTCCCGGTCCCGGGAGGTGCTCACCGACACTCTTGACCGACCAGTCGCTGCCGGGGGCACGACCGGGAGCGGAGCCAGCGACGACCGCGACGAGATCGTGCGGCTCCTCGCCCGGCTGCCCGAGCAGCAGCGCAAGACCGTCGTCCTGCGTTTCTACGCCGACCTCAGCGAGCGCGACACCGCTGATGCGCTCGGGGTCTCGGTCGGCACGGTCAAGGCCGCCACGAGCCGCGGGCTGGCGACCCTCCGCGAGCTGTCCGGCCTGCCCGCACCCGATCCAGCCACACGCCGACCCGAGAGGAGCCCGCGATGAGCACGTCCTACGAGGAGCAGCTGCGCGAGCAGCTCCACGCCACCACCCCCGCCCCGTATGCCGGTCTCGACCCTGCCGCCGTGATCGGCGCCGGTGAGCGCGTGGTCCGGCGCGGCCGGATCCGCGCCGCCCTCGTCGCCGCCGTCGCGGTCGCCGTGGTCGCCGTCGGGACTCAACTGCTGACGACCGGCCGGCCGGTGGCGGCCCCGGTCCCCGCCGCCCCGAGCACGAGCTCCGTCACCCTCGTGTCGCCCGGCCCGGCCAACCTCGGCGGTGTCGACCACACCTACGTGGTGTCCGTCCGCCCGGGTGACGGCAAGGACCTGATGGTCGACTACGCCGAGAAGACCGCCGACGGGTTCGTGTCGATGGTCGGGGCCGGGATCGACCCCGCGGACCGGCGCATCACCTGGGCGCACGGGGGGACCTCGTCCGTCGTCCTCGGGGTGATCCCGTCAGCGACGGCGCAGCACAGGATTATCGTCACCGCCTCCGACGATTTCGGGGGCTACGCCTCCGACGTCGCAGCGATCCCGGGGACGGACTACTCAGCCTTCGTCGCCTACTACGAGAAACCCCTCACCGGCGACAACCCGGTCGAGAGCATCCTGTGGTTCGACTCCCGCGGACGCCCGGTGGACGGCCAGGGCCATGTAGGGAGCATCGCCACGGTCGGCGGGGAGCAGGTCTGGCTGACCGCAGACGGTACGGCTCTGGGGTCCGATCAGGGCTCATACGTGGCCGGCCCCGAGGACATCTACGTGAACGGCTTCACCGCGGGCCCCCAGGCCGACGCACCGTGGACCGTGCTCGCTGTGATCCGACCTGAGGTGACGACGGCGGCGGCGGTGACGGCCTTCCTCAGCGACGGGTCGTCGCACGTCGTGCCCACCGTGCCCCTGGGTAAGAGCCGCGCCCTCGCCGTCACCGTCCCCGGCAAGTACGACAGCACGGGTGCGCTCGCGCCCTCCCAGGTCACGCTCACCGAGATTCGGTGGACAGACAGCGCGGGCACCGCCCACGTGAAGCCCGTACTGAGGTAGCACCAAGACCGACCTGCGGTCCGCGGCCTCCGGGCCGGACCATCATGACGGAGTGCTGACCCCACCCCCGTGTGATCAGCACTCCGTCCTGTCGTCTTGAACGAGGGTGCCGACCTGCGTGTTGCCCGTGGTCTCAGACAGCGCGGCATACGCGCCGGGCCTTCGTCGTGGTGTGCTGGCCCTGTCCAGGCAGGTGCGCCGCGAGGCATACCGGACCCGCAGCCACCGCGTGGCAACCTTTTGCCACCCCGGCACCGTAGGAGAGGGAGACGGCCACACTGGCCGACGACGACGCTGAGGGGGACGGATGCTCGGCAGAGCCGACGGTGACCGCGACGCCGAGTTCGTCGTCTTCGCCCAGCAGGCGCAGGGCTCGCTCCTC
>NZ_JANXRJ010000087.1 GCF_025353065.1 Lapillicoccus sp. | reverse complement strand
GGTTGACGCCCGCTATAACGGGCGTCAACCCCCTTGACGCAGCGTCAACCCCCGCGGGGTGGGATGGGCGGTGGGTGCGTGTCATGGCGAACCCGGGCCGCTGGTGGGGGAGAATGCCAGCGTGCCCCTCTACCGAGACGAAGCGGTCGTCCTGCGGACGCACAAGCTCGGTGAGGCCGACCGCATCATCACCCTGCTGACCCGCAACCGAGGGCTCGTGCGCACGGTCGCCAAGGGGGTCCGGCGCACGCGGTCGCGCTTCGGCGCCCGGCTCGAGCCCTTCATGGTCATCGACATCCAGTGCTACGAGGGCCGCAACCTCGACACGGTCACCCAGGTCGAGACGCTCGCGGTCTACGGCGACGCGATCTGCCGCGACTACACGGCATACACCGCGGCGACGGTCATGGTCGAGACCGCCGAGCGCCTCTGCGAGGAGCACGAGCCGGCGACCCAGCAGCACCTCCTGCTCGTCGGCGCGCTGCGCTCGCTCACCGGCGGCGAGCACGACCCCAGCCTCGTCCTCGACGCCTTCCTGCTGCGCTCGATCGCGATCGCCGGCTGGGCGCCGAGCTTCTACGACTGCGCGAAGTGCGGCGCGCCTGGCCCGCACCGCGCCTTCAACATCGCTGCCGGCGGCACTGTCTGCACCGTATGCCGCCCGCCCGGCTCCGCTGCTCCGGCGCCGGAGACGATGCGGCTCCTGGCTTCGTTGCTGAGTGGCGACTGGGTCATCGCCGACGGCTCCGAAGCGCGCGACCGGCGAGAGGGCAGCGGGCTGGTCAGCGCGTTCCTGCAGTGGCACCTCGAGCGAGGGGTCCGGTCCCTGCGCCACGTCGACCGCGACGGCACCCGGCCACCGGCCCCGCCGCGACGGACGTTGCCGCTCAAGGCTGCTGGCGCGCACGAGGACGGCGTCGACCTCGCCGCCGTTGTGCCGCCGCTGGGCAGCCACCCGGCCCTCGACCGCCACCTCGGCGCGACACAACCCGACGTGAGAGAACCGGTGTGACCCCTCGCGAGCCGGGCGCGGCATACGCAGCACCGTTTCCGCACCCGAGCGGGGCGACCCCGCCGGCCCTCCCCCGGGAGCTCGTCCCACGGCACGTCGCGATCGTCATGGACGGCAACGGCCGATGGGCCAACGCCCGGGGGCTCCCGCGCACGAAGGGTCACGAGGCCGGCGAGGCCTCGCTGCTCGACGTCGTCGCCGGCGCCATCGAGATCGGCGTGACCCACCTGTCGGCCTATGCCTTCTCCACCGAGAACTGGCGCCGCTCGCCCGACGAGGTGCGGTTCCTGATGGGCTTCAACCGCGACGTCATCCGCCGTCGGCGCGACCAGCTCGACGAGTGGGGCGTGCAGATGCACTGGGTGGGCCGTCGCCCGCGGCTGTGGCGCTCGGTGATCCGCGAGCTCGAGGTCGCCCAGGAGCTGACTCAGGACAACACCGGGCTGACGCTCTACTTCTGCGTCAACTACGGCGGACGCGCCGAGATCGCCGACGCGGTGGTGCGCATCGCGGAGGAGGTCAAGGCCGGTCGGCTCAAGCCCTCGTCCATCGACGAGAAGACGATCCAGCGGCACCTCGACGTGCCGTCGATGCCCGACGTCGACCTCTTCGTGCGCTCCTCCGGGGAGCAGCGCACCTCGAACTTCCTGCTGTGGCAGTCCGCCTACGCCGAGATGGTCTTCCTCGACACCCTCTGGCCCGACTTCGACCGGCGCCATCTCTGGGAGGCGATCGAGACGTACGTCGCCCGCGACCGGAGGTACGGCGGAGCGGTGGACACGCCGTCGGCCTGAGGTCAGCCGGTGGTGCTCGTGCCCGACGCGCCGGTCGTCGTGGTCGTCGTGGTCGTCGAGCTGCTGAGGTTCTCGTCGGTGACGAGCAGTGAGCCGTTGTCCGCGGCCGCGAGGCAGAGCTGCACCCAGACGGTCTTGCTGGGCGTCCTGATGACCCAGGTGGTCACGGGGGAGGACTTGATCGATCCGTAGCCGGTGTTGAGGGCGCTGGTCGTGGTCTCCGGCAATGCGTCGAGGTAGGCGGAGGACGCCGTGCTGTCCTGGACCACGACCGTGCCACCCAGTGCCGTGACGGCCTTGGCTACCTCCTTGGGGAAGTTGGGCACCGTGTCGGCGGTGTCCGCCTTGCGCAGGAACGACTGCCACGTCGTACCGGTGACGACGTGGAACCCCGTGCCGACCCAGAACGGGGTGTCGAAGTCGGCGAGCTTGTCCTCCGTCTGGAGCTTGATGGTCGCGGGGAGGGCGAGATAGGGCAGGTCGGCGCCGAGAGTGGCCGTCGAGGTGGGCAGTGTGCTCGTGTCGAAGGGGACGGCGGCGACGGCGGCGGTCGTCGAGGTGCCGGAAGACGAGTCGCCGCTCGTGTCGGAGGAGGACGACGACGAGGACGACGACGAGGACGTGCTGGTCGTGCTGGTGGCGCTCTTCGACACGGAGCAGCCGCCGAGGACGAGCGCGCCGAGGGTGGCGCCGCAGACCATCGCGGTGACGTTGCGGTGCATGGGTTCCCCTGTTCCTGACGTGGATGGGCGTCGGCGCCGCGGTCGGCCCGCCATGGGCACGAGTTTAACGATGCCGCTGACATGGACGGCGGGGGAGTGAGTTCGGTTCCTCCGGCGGGGAGGGCGGTCACAGGCGTCCTACGCTGAGCCCATGGCACCGGATGCAGGGGTTGGACAGGACACGTGGGACGTCATCGTCATCGGCGGCGGCCCGGCAGGCGAGAACGCGGCCGACTACGCGATCAGGGGGAGCGACCGGACCGCGGTCATCGTCGAGTCCGAGCTGGTCGGCGGTGAGTGCTCCTACTGGGCCTGCATGCCGAGCAAGGCGCTGCTGCGACCGATCGAGGTCCTCGAGTCGGCGCGCCACCTGCCCGGGCTCGTCGGTCGCACGAGCGCCCGGGGCATCGACGTGAGAGGCCTGCTCGGTCGCCGCGACTCCTTCACCTCGCACCTCGACGACTCCGGTCAGGTGAAATGGGCCAACGACGCCGGCATCGACGTGGTCCGCGGTGTCGGTCGGCTGCGAGGCCCTCGGACGGTCGAGGTCGCGGCGGGCGACGACCCTCCGCGGATGCTGCACGCCCGTCAGGCCGTCGTCCTCGCCACCGGCACCGGCGCGACCGTCCCCGACCTCCCAGGTCTGGCCGAGGCCCTGCCGTGGACCTCGCGCGACGTGACCAACCTCCACCAGGTGCCGCGTCGCGTGGCCATCATCGGCGGTGGTGTCGTCGCCTGCGAGGCGGCGACGTGGCTGCTCGGCATGGGCGTCGAGGAGCTGACGGTGATCGACCCCGGCGAACGCCTGCTCGGTCGGGCCGAGCCGTTCGCCGGTGAGCTCGTGCGCCAGTCGCTCAAGGACCGTGGGGCGCGGATCATCCTGGGCTCGGCGGTCACCGCGGTCGACCGAAAAGGGCCGCTGGACAAGGGAGTCGGCCACATCAGCGGTGGGCCGGTCACCGTGCACCTCGGCCGGCGGCGGAGGTTCGTCGTCGACGAGGTCGTGGTCGCGGCCGGCCGCACGCCGAACTCTGCCGAGCTCGGTTTCGAGACCCTCGGCATCGCCGACCGGGTGGCCGGCAATCGCGGCTACGTCGAGGTCAACGACCGCCTCCAGGTCGAGGGGGTGCCGGGTCAGTGGCTGTATGCCGTGGGTGACCTCAACGGTCGCGCGCTCCTCACCCACATGGGCAAGTACCAGGCCCGCATCGCCGGTGCAGTCATTGGTGCCCGGGCAGCGGGGGAGCGCGCCACCGGTCGCGAGTACCGCGACCTCGCGAGCGAGCGCGCAGTCCCATCCGTGACGTTCACATCGCCCGAGGTCTCCAGCGTCGGGCTGACCGAGGCCGCGGCCCGCGACGCGGGGATCGACGTGGAGACCGTGGAGTACGACCTCTCGTGGGTGGCCGGGGCCGCGCTGCTCGAGGACGGTTACACGGGCCGGGCCAAGCTCGTCATCGACCGTGCCAAGGACACCCTCGTCGGCGCGACGTTCGTCGGCAACGGCACGGCGGAGCTGATCCACTCCGCGACCGTCGCCATCATCGGCAACGTCACCCTGGCCGACCTCTGGCACGCGGTGCCCTCCTACCCCACGGTCAGCGAGATCTGGCTGCGGCTGCTGGAGACGCGTCGCCAGGGCTGAGGAAGGTCGTCCTGGGGTCAGGCGCTGCGGTTGCGGTCGAACAGGCGCTGGACGCGCAGCAGCAGCCGGTTGCGCCTGGTGTTCTGGAAGGCGGCGCACCTCCATAGCGGGTCGCCGGCGCCGTCCTCCTCCTCGACCAGCGTGAAGGTCTGCAGCTTGTCGCGGCGGATCGTCCTGCCCTTGCCGATGCCTCCCTCGGTGAGGACGACGGCGGTCCCGGGCGCGATGTGCCTGGCCTGGATGATGCGCATGTCCATCCGAGTTCCCTTGAGCCAGCTGGCGAACAGCCGCGCGTGCGCGCGCTCGATCGCGTCGCGACCGAGGGAGGCGTCTCCCACGTAGATGACGTAGCTGGCGTCGGGAGTGAACTGCGCGGCATACGCCCTCGCGTCGCCGGCGTCCCAGGCGGCGGTGATCCGGTCCAGGCAGGTGCGGATCCCGATGTCCAGCTCGAGGTCCGGTGCGGTGATGACCATGACTCCTCCTGCTATGTTGGGTGTGTGAACGCAATAGTTGCATGGATACACATGATTGTCGAGCGGGACGATGACTGAAGCTTCCGCCGACTACCGCCGCTACCTCGCCTCGCTCGTGCTCTTCCACCTCGCCGCGGCCGACGCGGTCGGGATGGGTCCGACCGACTACCAGGCGTCGAGCCTGCTGGACGTCGAGGGAGCGATGACGACCGGTGCGCTCGCGCAGCGGATGGGGCTGACCACGAGCGCGACGACGCGCCTCATCGACCGGCTCGTCGACTCCGGCTACGTGCGGCGGGTCGCCGACCCGGACGACCGCCGGCGGGTGCTCGTCGAGCACACGGGACACGTCCCCGACCGGCTCGCCGAGATCCTCGAATCGGTGCGCGTGCCGATCGCCGAGGTCGTGACCGGTCTCAGCGCGCCCCAACAGAGGGGCCTGGCGACCTACTTCAGGGCCGCCGGCGAGACGTATGCCGCGTCGGCGCAGGACCTGCGCGCCCGGGCCCGCGCCGGCTCGGCCGCCGGATAGAGCGTGCCGATTCCATGCAGGTCAGGCCGGGCACTCCGAGCAGGTGCCGATGATCTCGAGGGTGTGGCGCACGTCGCGAAAACCGTTCTGCGCGCTGATCTTGTCGGCCCACTTCTCGACCATCGGTCCCTCGACCTCGACGGTCTTCCCGCACGCCCGGCAGACGAGGTGGTGGTGGTGGCCGGTGCTGCAGTGCCGGTAGACGGACTCGCCGTCGTCGGTGCGCAGCACGTCGACGTCGCCGTCGCCGGCCAGGGTCTGCAGCGTCCGGTAGACCGTGGCGAGACCGATCGGGTTGCCCGACGAGCGGAGCCGGGCGTGCAGGTCCTGGGCCGAGGTGAAGTCCTCGCCGGACCGCAGCGCCTCGGCGACGGCGCTCTGCTGCCGCGTGAGCCGTTTGGGGGTCTGCACCATCAGCGCCGCACCTCCTGGTCGTGCTCGTCGTAGTGGCCCTCGTGGGGCGCGTGCCGGTGTCCGTCGTGCAGGTAGTCGACGTGGTCGCCGTGCGCGACCGCCGGGTGGCCGCACTGCACCCCGTGCTCGTGGGCGTGCCGCTCGGCGCGCTCGTGCCGCCGCGCGGCCAGTCGGCCCCGGAGCGACGCACCGATCGCGGCGACGAGGAAGAAGCCGATCGCGAGGATGACGATCGTGCCGCCCGAGGGTGTGTCGGCCTCGTAGGACACGACGACGCCGCCCACCGCGGACACCAGGCCGATGAGCATGGCCAGGCGCATCGACGTGCGGAAGCTGGTCCCGAGCAGCTGCGCCGCGGCGTTGGGCACGATCATCAGCGCACTGATGAGCAGCAGACCGACGATGCGCATCGAGACGACCACCGTGACCGCGGTGAGGATCGCGAGGGCGATGTTGAGGGCGAGCACGGGCATCCCGCTCGCCCGGGCATACTCCTCGTCGTTGGCGACGGCGAACAACCGGGGCCGCAGCAGCCAGGTGCCGACGATGACGACGAGTCCGAGCACGCCGAAGACCCAGAGGTCGCTCTCGCGCACCGTCGTGATCGCCCCGAAGAGGTATGCCGTGAGGTTGGCCGGGGTGCCCCCTGGCGCCTTGCCGATGATGACGACGCCGAGGGCGATGCCCCCGTAGAAGATGATCGCCAGGGCGACGTCGCCGTTGGTCCGGCCGTTGGCGCGGATGAGCTCGATGACGACCGCGGCGACGACCGCGAGGGCGAGGGCCGACCACACGGGCGAGGTGTTGGTGAACAGCCCGATGGCGACGCCGGCCAGGGCGACGTGGCCCATCCCGTCACCGATGAGCGAAAGGCGCCGCTGGATCAGGAAGATGCCGACGAGCGGCGCAACGAGGCCGACGAGCAGCGCCGCGAGGAGCGCGCGCTGCATGAAGCCGTAGGCGAGGAGGTCAAGCACGACGACCACCCGAGCGGTCGAGGGGCCCGGCCCCCGGTGTGCCGGGCAGCCCTGCGGCCCTGCGCATCTCGTCATCGTGATGGTGGGTGTGGTGCTCGTGGAGGACGGCCCCGGACTGTCGGCCGAAGTCGTCCGCGGGGCCGTCGAAGGACACCCGGCCGTTGTCGATGACGACGACTCGGGTGACGACGTCGACGAAGGCGTCCATCTCGTGGGTGACGATCACCATCGTCACGCCCTGGGCGGCGAGCCGGCCGAGGACCTCGGCGAGGACGTGCTGGTTGGCCGTGTCGACGCCGGCCGTCGGCTCGTCCATGATCAGGACGTCGGGCTGGGAGGCGAGGGCGCGGGCGATGAGCACCCGGCGCTGCTGGCCCCCGGACAGGGTCGTGACGTCGGCGCGGGCCCGGTCGGCGAGCCCGACGACGTCGAGGGCCCGGTCGATGACGGACTGGTCGGTGCGGTTCGGTCGGTCGAACCACGACTGGCGCACCAACCGGCCGGTCGCGACGATCTCCTCGACCGTCGCCCGGACCGACGTCGAGAGCGTATGCCGCTGGGGCACGTAGCCCACCCTGGCGTGGTCGCGGAACCGGTCCCGCGGGACACCGAACAGCTCGAGGTCACCACCGAGGTGCTGGGTCAACCCGAGCAGCCCGCGGACGAGGGTCGACTTGCCCGACCCGTTGGGTCCGAGGACGGCGACGACCTCCCCGGCCCGCACGTCGAGGGTGACGTCGGAGACGACCGCGCGGTCGGCATACCCGAAGGAGGCCGACCGCAGGGAGATGATCGGGGGAGCGGTGCTCGCGCCGTCGACCTCCGGCGCCGACGCCGTCACGAACACCCTTGTCCCTGTTGCAGGGTCACGAGATTGGAGCGCATGACCTCAAGGTAGTCCTTGCCGACGGACTTGCTGGTGAGGCCCTCGATGGGGTCGAGGGTGGCGACCCTGGCGCCGGTGGCGTCGCCGACGGTCTGGGCGAACTTCGGCTCGACGAGGGTCTCGGCGTAGATCGTCGTCACCCTGTGGGCCTTGACGAAGTCGGCGATCCGGCTGAGGTCGGCGGCGGAGGGCTCGACCTCGGGGTCCAGCCCGGTGATCGGCACCTGGGTGAAGCCGTAGCGCGTGCTGAGGTAGCCGAACGCCGCATGGCTCGTGACGAGGTCCTTGTTGGTGCAGGTCTTCGTGCCGGCGGCGAACTCCTGGTCGAGCGCCACGAGCTTGGCGACGAACGCGGTCGTGTTCTTCGCGTAGTCGGCGGCGTGGCCGGGGTCGACCTCGGCGAGCTTGGCGCCGATGGCCTTCGAGACCGCCTGGTAACGCTCGGGGTCGAGCCAGAAGTGCGGGTCCTTCGCGCCGGCGGCGGGTGCCTTGCCCCCCTCGGCCGGGGCGGCGAGGTCGAGGTGCGCGGTCGGCGCGACGTCGAAAGCGCGGTCGGCAGCCTGCTGCGAGACGGCCTCGTCGACCGCGGGCTGGAAGCCCGTGGCATACACGACGAGCTTGGTGTCGGTGACCGTCGCGACGTCCTTCGGGGTGAGCTCGACGTCGTGCGGCTCGGCGCCCGGCTTGGTCAGGCTCGTGACGTGGACGTGGCTTCCGCCGATCTGCTCGATCGCGAACTCGATGGGATAGAAGGACGCGACGACGTCGAGGGTCCCGCCCGAGCCATTGCTGCTGCTCGCTGCCGACGAACCGGAGCACCCCGCCAGGGCGGTCGCGCCGAGGAGGGTGACGACAGCGAGCCCGACGAGATGGCGGGGGCGGGCTCGAGGCAGGTGGCGGTTCGACATGTCCCCAGTCTGGCCCGAGTGAGAATGATTGTCAAAACCACTCTCACGGATCCGGGGTCAGGACCGCGGGAAGGCCTGGACGATCGTCAGGGCGACGATGATCGCGAGCACGGCGATCCGCATGACCCGCTCGGGGAGTGTGCAGAGCGGCCACGTCGACCACACGAGGAACGCCACGAGAAGGGCGACGAGCAGAGTCGCGAGGAAGCCGACGTGCGGCACGAAGATCCCGATGATGACGAGTGCGAGCACGGCCAGGAAGACCACCGGCCGGGGCAGCCTGTTGAAGCGCTCGACCACCGGGTAGGTCTTGTGCTCGACACGGGATCGGAAGGGCAGGCTCACGTCACCAGAGTATGCCGCGTGCGCGCCGGGCGATGCCGCGCACCGGGCGGGGCCGCGCGGCATACCGACGGCGAAAACAGGTCGCGGCGACCGATAACCTTGGTGTCATGGCCAAGGAGACCTCCACCGTCGACACCGTCGTCAGCCTCTGCAAGCGCCGAGGGTTCGTCTACCCCTGCGGTGAGATCTACGGCGGGACGCGATCGGCCTGGGACTACGGCCCGCTCGGCGTGGAGCTGAAGGAGAACATCAAGCGGCAGTGGTGGAAGTCGATGGTCACCCAGCGCGACGACGTCGTGGGGCTCGACTCCTCGATCATCCTGCCGCGCCAGACATGGGTCGCCTCGGGCCACGTCGGGGTCTTCACCGACCCGCTCGTCGAGTGCCTGTCGTGCCACAAGCGGTTCCGCGCCGACCACCTGCAGGAGGCGGTCGCCGAGAAGAAGGCCCTCAAGGGCGAGCAGGTCGACCCCGACTCCGTCCTGCTCACCGAGGTGGCCTGCCCCAACTGCGGCACCCGTGGCCAGTGGACCGAGCCGCGCGACTTCAACATGATGCTGAAGACCTACCTCGGCGTCATCGAGGACGAGGCGGGCCTGCACTACCTGCGCCCCGAGACCGCCCAGGGCATCTTCATCAACTTCCTCAACGTCATGAACTCCTCGCGCAAGAAGCCGCCGTTCGGCATCGCCCAGATCGGCAAGTCCTTCCGCAACGAGATCACGCCGGGCAACTTCATCTTCCGCACCCGCGAGTTCGAGCAGATGGAGATGGAGTTCTTCGTCAAGCCGGGCGAGGACGAGGCCTGGCACCAGACGTGGATCGACGCGCGCACGGCCTGGTACGTCGACCTCGGCATCAAGGCCGACAACCTGCGGCACTACGAGCACCCGAAGGAGAAGCTGTCGCACTACTCCAAGCGCACCGTCGACATCGAGTACCGCTTCAACTTCACCGGCTCCGAGTGGGGCGAGCTGGAGGGCATCGCCAACCGCACCGACTTCGACCTCAAGACGCACTCCGAGGCCTCCGGCACCGACCTCCTCTACTTCGACCAGCTCTCCGGCGACAAGTACACCCCCTACGTCATCGAGCCGGCCGCCGGTCTCTCCCGCTCGCTGATGACCTTCCTCGTCGACGCCTATACCGAGGACGAGGCCCCCAACACCAAGGGCGGCGTGGACAAGCGGGTCAGCCTGCGTCTCGACCCACGGCTCGCGCCGGTCAAGGCGGCGGTCCTGCCGCTCTCGCGCAACACCGACCTGTCACCGAAGGCGCGTGACCTCGCCGCCACGCTGCGCAAGCACTGGAACGTCGACTTCGACGACGCCGGGGCCATCGGCAAGCGCTACCGCCGCCAGGACGAGATCGGCACGCCCTACTGCATCACCGTCGACTTCGACACCCTCGAGGACCAGGCCGTGACGATCCGCGAGCGCGACACCATGGCGCAGGAGCGGATCGGCCTCGACCACGTCGAGGGGTGGCTCGCCCAGCGGCTCGTCGGCTGCTGACCCCGGTATGCCGCCCACGTCCGGGAGAGTGGTGGTCGTGACCACCACGATCACGGACGCCGTGCTGGCCGCGACGCCCGCGGAGCGCGCCCGCGCAGCAGCGGACGCCCTCGGCGACGACGAGCTGACCCGGTGGTGCGGCGACCTGCTGGCCGGGCGGGCGGCATACGGCGACGTGGCCGAGCCCGACCCGGGGTGGCTCGCGGGCCGGGCGGCGCTGACGTGGGGCTCGCCCGCTCGTCTGGTGGGCAGCGACCACGACTACTGGGTGCGGACGTGGGCGGCGCGGACCCTGCTCTACGTCTGGGACGAGCAGTGCGCGCCGGACATCGTTGCGGGACTGCAGGATCCCGCGTGGCGCGTCCGCGAGACGTGCGCCAAGGTCGTCATCCGCTGGGAGGTCGGTGAGGCTGCGGACGTCGCCGCCGACCTGCTTCGCGACAAGAACCTGCGGGTCCGGGTGGCTGCCCTACGGGCCCTCGCCGTGGTCGGCGAGCACGAGCACCTGGCCACCGCCGAGCGTGCCCGTGACGACGACGAGCCGGCGGTGCGAACGGCCGCCGACCGGGCCGTGAGCCGGCTCCGCGAGCGCCTCGACGCGGCATACCCCTGACGGACGTCACGGGTGACTCGTGACGCCTGTGGGGTGACACCGGGCGGGGCGAGCACGAGGGTTGGGCCATGACAACCACAGCTTCTCCAACCCGGGCCTTCGGCTCGGCCCGGTCAGGCACCTCGGCGCCTGCCATCTCCATCCGTGGGCTGCGCAAGGACTTCGGATCGGTGCACGCCGTCCGGGGCATCGACCTCGACATCGAGCCGGGCGAGATCGTGGCCTTCCTCGGCCCGAACGGCGCGGGCAAGACGACGACCATCGACATGGTCCTCGGCCTCTCCCAGCCCACCGCGGGGGAGGTCACGATCCTCGGCGAGGCGCCCCGCACCGCCATCGCCCACGGCCTCGTCGCCGCGGTGATGCAGACCGCGGGGCTGCTCAAGGACATCAGCGTCCGGGAGACCTTGCAGCTGACCGGCTCGCTCTTCACCCACACCGCCTCGGTCGACTCCGTCATGAAGCGGGCCGGCATCACCGAGATCGCCGACCGCAAGGTGCAGAAGTGCTCCGGCGGTCAGCAGCAGCGGCTGCGATTCGCGATGGCGCTGCTCTCCGACCCCGAGGTCCTCGTCCTCGACGAGCCGACGACGGGCATGGACGTCGAGGGCCGCCGCGACTTCTGGGCGGCCATCCGCCAGGACGCCGGCAAGGGCCGCACCATCGTCTTCGCGACGCACTACCTCGAGGAGGCCGACGCCTACGCCGACCGGATCATCCTCGTGCGACAGGGCGAGATCGTCGCTGACGGCACGGCCTCCGAGATCAAGGCGATGTCGGCCGGCCGCACGGTGCGGGCCACCCTCCCGGGTGCGACCACCGAGTCGCTGCAGTCGGCCGTGCCCTCTGCGGACAGCATCGAGATCCGGGGCGAGACGGTCCTGATCCACAGCAACGACACCGACGCGGTGGCCCGCTACCTGCTGACCGAGACCACCGCTCACGACCTCGAGATCGAGGCCCGCGGCATCGAGGACGCCTTCATCGCCCTGACCTCGTCCCACACCGAAGCCCAGACCGAAGAGAGTGCCCGATGACCACGTCCGCCTCGACCGCGTCCACCGCATCCGCAACGACCAGCGTGCCCGCTGCCGGGGTGGTCGACCGGTCCCTGCGCAAGGTCCCGCCCATGGGCGGATTGAACAGGACCCTCGCGTGGATCGAGCTCAAGCGAGTCCTGCGCAACCGCCGCACGATGATCTTCAGCCTCGTCGTGCCGGCGGCGTTCTACTTCCTGTTCGGGGTCGGCCAGACCTACACCAACGACAATGCCGGCCGCGGCAACGTCGGCGCCTTCATCATGATCTCGATGGCGCTCTACGGCGCGATGATCTCGACCACCGGTGGGGGCGCGATGGTCGCCACAGAACGGGCCCAGGGGTGGAGCCGACAGCTCCGGCTCACGCCGCTCTCGCCCATCGCCTACGTCACGATCAAGGTCGCGGTCGCGATGGTGCTGGGGCTGCTCTCGATCCTCGTGGTCTACATCTGCGGGCTCTTCACCCACGCGAAGATGGACAGCCCGTGGCTGTTCGTCGCCACCGCGGCGATCGCTTGGGCCGGCTCACTGGTCTTCGCGGCATTCGGTCTCTTCATGGGCTACCTGCTCCCGAGTGAGAACGTCATGCAGATCCTCGGCCCGGGGCTCGCGCTCCTCGCCTTCGGCGGCGGTCTCTTCATCCCGCTCACCGACGGCAGCGCCTTCGAGATCTTCGCGCGCTTCACCCCGATGTACGGGATCTCGAAGCTGGCGCACGCACCGCTCACCGGCGACACCGTGCAGTGGTGGTGGGTCGCCAACGTCGTGGTCTGGCTGGCGATCTTCGTCGGCGGCGCTGCCTGGCGCCTGCGCGGCGACACCGACCGCGTCTGACCGCCCACCTCACCGGCAAGCCGGTCCACCGCAACGAACCCGGAGTAGCGTCGTGCCCATGACTGACTCGCCCGACCAGCCGCTGACCGACCCGGTCGCGACCTACGAGCGTCGGTTCAGCGGGTGGGCGCTGGCCGCTGCCGGTGTCTGGCTCATCTTCCTCGCTCCCGCCATCCAGGAAGGATGGCGGGAGCGAGGCGCGCTCGTGGGCTGGGTCGGGCTCGTGTCGACGGTCGCCTTCGCCGTCTTCTACATGGTGTCGTTCCTGCTCGCCCGCCCGAAACGCTCCCGCGGCGAGAGCCTGACGAGGGTCACCGCCCAGTCGCTCCGCCTCTACCTCGCGCTGCTCCTCCTGGGCGCCGTCATGGTCCTCAGCCTCCACTCGGCCGGCCTATCCGCTGCCGTCTACCTCTCGATCGCCGGCGTGATGATGCTCCCGACGCGGTTCGCGGTGGGGCAGGCGGTCGTGCTTGCCGCCGGGTCGGAGCTGCTCTCGCGCACGGTGCCGGGCTGGGAGGGGGCCAACGGCATCGGGTTGTCGGTCGGCCTGGGGTCCTTCGCCGTATGGGGCATCTGGCAGGCGATGCGTCGCAGCATGGACCTCGTGCGGGCCAAGGACGAGAACGCCCAGCTCATGATCGGTCAGGAGCGGGCGAGGATGGCGCGCGACCTGCACGACATCCTCGGGCACTCACTCACGGTGATCACGGTCAAGGCCGAACTCACCGGCCGGCTCCTGGAGGCCGACTCCGAGGAGGCCCGGGCGCGGGCGCGCGCCGAGATCGCCGACATCGAGCGACTGTCGCGCGACGCCCTGGCCGACGTGCGCAAGACGGTCGAGGGCTACCGCGAGCTCACCCTGCCGGTGGAGATCTCCCGGGCCAAGTCCGCGCTCGAGGCGGCCGAGATCAGTGCGAGCCTTCCTGGCTCGACCGACGACGTGCCCACGGAGTGGCGCGAGCTCTTCGCCTGGACGATCCGGGAGGGCGTCACGAACGTGGTGCGGCACAGCGCCGCCCAGCACTGCACCGTGTCGCTGTCCCAGACATCGGTCCGCATCACCGATGACGGCCGGGGCTGCGTGGGCGCCGACGGGGGCAACGGCCTCATCGGGCTGCGGGAGCGGGCGGCGGCCGCCGGGGCCCGGCTGATCGTCGAGCTCCCGGAGGGTGGCGGCTTCTCGCTGGCCGTCGTCGTACCGGCCCGTCTGGTGCCGGACCGTCTGGTGCCGGACCGTCTGGTGGACGACCGCCTGGTGCCGGAGCGTCTGGTGGACGACCACGAGCAGAACCTCGCCGAGAATCAGGCGAGCCACGCGAGCCCGGCCGGCCAGACCAGTCGGGCCGTGAGGTCGTGACGATCCGACTGCTCCTGGCCGACGACCAGGCCCTCGTGCGTGGGGCGCTCGCGAGCCTGCTCGACCTCGAGAACGACATGGAGGTCGTCGTGGAGGTCGGCCGGGGTGACGAGGTGATGGCCGCCGCGAAGGAGTTCCTCCCCGACGTGGCTCTCCTCGACGTCGAGATGCCCGGCCTGGACGGCATCGAGGCGGCGCGCGAGCTGCGGTCCGCCCTGCCGGACGTGAAGGTCCTCATCGTCACGACCTTCGGCCGCCCGGGATATCTGCGCCGCGCTCTGCAGGCCGGGGCCAGCGGGTTCGTCGTCAAGGACACCCCTGCCCGGCAGCTCGCCGACGCGGTCCGCCGGGTCCATGCCGGGCTGCGGGTCGTCGACCCGGGGCTGGCCGCCGACAGCCTGGCCGTAGGGGAGTCGCCGTTGACCACGCGGGAGACCGAGGTGCTGCGTGCGGCGCGCGGCGGTGGAAGCGTCTCCGACATCGCCGCCGCCGTCTTCCTCTCCGAGGGCACGGTGCGCAACCACCTGTCTGCGGCGATCGGCAAGACGGACGCGCGGAACCGGGCCGACGCCGTGCGCATCGCGGACGACAACGGTTGGCTCTGACCGCCACCGAGATCGTGCCCGGCGTCGACGGCCAGCGGACGCGCGTCGTCCTCGTGCACGGGTCGCGGCTCTCGCACACGCAGTGGGCGCCTCAGATCCGTTCACTGACACCGGAGTTCGAGGTAGTCGCGCCCGACCTGCCGGGGCACGGCAGCCGGGCCGGTGAAGCGTTCACGCTCGACCGGGCGATCGGTGCGGTGGCCGAGGCAGTCGAGGGCGACACCGCGCGCGATGCCGATGCGCCCGTCCCGCCCGTGGTCCTCGTCGGGCACTCACTCGGCGGCTACGTCGCGATGGCGTATGCCGGGTGCTTCCCGCGCCGGCTCGCCGGACTCGTGCTGGTAGGGAGCGCCGCGGTGCCCACGGGGGTGGGGGCCGCGGCATACCGGATGGTGGGGGCGCTCACCGAGCGGGCCGGACCCGAGCGGATGACCCGGGTCAACGACCGGGTCCTGCGCCGGCTGTATCCCCTGGAGGTCGTGGACGAGGCCATCGCCGGGGGCTACTACTTCGACCCCACGCCCGCCGCCTGGCGTGACGTGATGGCCTACTGCCGCCCGGCGATGCTCCGACGCGTCACCTGCCCGGTGGTCGTCGCGGGCGGGCGCTGGGACCAGCTGTCCATCCAGGCAACGCGGTTCGCGCGCGCGGCACCCGATGGGAGAGTGGTGCGGATCCGCGGGGCGGGCCACCTCGTGGGCTTCGACCAGCCCGGGCGGCTCGCTGAGCTCATCGCGGAGGTGGCCCGGGCAGCAACGTCGGCCAAAGGTGACCTCTCGCGATCAGAATCTGGCCCCGCCTCGTCCAGTGGTCATGATCGGTCGTTCTGGACGTCTGAAATCGACCACTCCTGACCTCTCGCGAGGTGGGCCGGGCCCGGCGGTGAGGCGGCGCCAGTGGTCACCTTTGGCGTCGCCGCGCCAGTGGTCACCTTTGGCGTCGCCGCACCAGTGGTCACCTTTGGCGTCACCGCACCAGTGGTCACCTTTGGCGTCGCCGGACCACGGCCTGCGTCAGCCGGGAAGCCGCCCGAGCCCGTCGGCGATGGGGATCGCGGCCAGCAGCCGCCGGGTGTAGGCGTCGACCGGCGCACTCCACACGTCGGCCATCGGGCCGGTTTCGACGATGCGCCCGGCCCGCATCACGGCGACGCGGTCGGCGATCTGGCGCACGACGGCGAGGTCGTGGCTGATGAAGAGGAGCGAGGCGCCGTTGCGCAGGGCGACGTCGCGCATCAGGGCCGCCACCCGCGACTGGAGGCTGGCGTCGAGCGACGCGATCGGCTCGTCCCCGATGAGGATGTCCGGCGCCGCCGCCATGGCCCGCGCGATGGCCAGCCGTTGTCGTTGGCCGCCGGAGAACTCGTGGGGATAGCGCCGCGCGGCCGACGCCTCCATGCCGACGTCGGTGAGCAGCTCGGTGACAGAACCGGTCTCGCGCGGCGCGGCCCGCCGACCGTCCTCGATCTGGTCGCCGACGCGACGGCGGGGGTTGAGCGACGCGTAGGGGTTCTGGAAGACCATCTGGATCCGCAGCAGGCTCTTCGGCCGGCGCCGCAGTCCGAGGGGGCGGATCGGTTCGCCGTCGAGCGAGATCGTGCCGGCGGAAAGGCGTTCGAGACCGCAGACCGCGCGGGCGAGCGTCGACTTGCCGCAGCCCGACTCGCCGACGAGACCGAGGACCTCGCCGGGCGCGACGGTCAGGTCGACCGCATCGACGGCCGTGAGGTCGTCCCGGCCTCGCTGGCGGTAGGTCACGCTGGCGCCCGCCACCACGAGCCCCGCGCTCACGAGGCCTCCTCGGGTGCGTGGGGCGCAACCTCGACGGGCGCATCAGCCGGTATGCCGGTCGGCCCAGCCGGTCCCTCGCCCGAGTCGGGACCCACCACCCCGGCTCCCGGCGGCGGGACGTGCGGCAACGACGCGACGAGCTCACGGGCATACTCCGTGACCGGCTCGCGGATCACCTGGTAGCGCGTGCCGTGCTCCACGACCTCTCCGGTGCGCATCACCGCGACCGTGTCGGCGACGGCCGACATCACGCCGAGGTCGTGGGTGACGAGGACGACAGCGAGGTCGAGGTCGTCGCAGAGCTGACGCAGCAGCCGCAGGATCCCGGCCTGCACCGTGACGTCGAGGGCGGTGGTCGGTTCGTCGGCGATGAGGACCACGGGGTCACAGGCGATCGCGCCGGCGATGGCGATGCGCTGGAGCTGGCCACCGGAGAACTGGTGCGGATAGCGCTGCACGGCCGACGCCGGGTCGGGCACCTGGACGCGCTCGAGGAGCTCGATCGCGTGCCGGCGTGCCGCCGACCGGCTGAGGCCGAGGTGGTGCCGCACGTGGTCGGTGAGCTGGGCGCCGATCGAGAGCATGGGGTGCAGGCTCGCCGACGGGTCCTGGAAGATCATCGCGATCCGGCGGCCGCGCAGCCGGTTCATCGCCTTCGGTGCGAGGGACAGCAGCTCGACAGGTGGCTCGTCCCCCTGCCGGAACTCGATCGACCCGCCGAGCCGCGAGCCCGCCGGCTGGAGCCCGCAGACCGCGAGACCGGTCATCGTCTTGCCCGATCCGGACTCGCCCGCCAGTCCCGTGATCTCGCCCGCCGGCACCGACAGGTCGACCCCCCTGAGGATCTCGCTCCCCCCGATGGACAGGGTCAGCCCCCGCACCTCGAGGCTGCCCGCGTGGCGGGCGGTGGTGCCCCGCCCGGCCGCAGCGCTCACGTGGACACCCGCTGGACGGCGTTCGCGGTGCGCGGGTCGAGGACGTCACGCAGGGCGTCGCCGATGAAGTTGAAGCCCATCACGACGGTGAGGATGGCCAGGCCGGGGAAGGTCGCCAGCCACCAGCTGCTGAACTGCTGGACCCCGTCGCCGACCATCGAGCCCCATTCCGCCGCCGGTGGTACGGCGCCGAGGCCGAGGAACGACAGGCCCGAGAGCAGCAGGATTTGGCTGCCGAAGTCGAGCATCGCGAGGACGAGCATGGGGGCGGCGACGTTGGGCAGCACGTCGCGGCGCAGCGAGGTGAACGGGCCGGAGCCGAGGAGGCGACCGGCGACGACGTACTCCTGGCCGCGGGCACCGACGACGAGCGCCCGCATGACGCGGGCGTAGTTGGGCCAGGTGATGAACGCGAGCGCGATGACCGCGTTGGTCAGGCTGGGGCCGAGCGCTGCCGCGACGACCATCGCGAGGATGATCGTCGGGAAGGCGAAGACGAGGTCGGCGAAGCGCATGATGACCTCGTCGACGACCCCGCCGAGGTAGCCCGCGACCGCGCCGAGGACCGAGCCGATGACCAGCGACGCGGCAACGAGGATGACCGCCAGCGGCAGCGAGACCCGGGAGCCCCAGAGGGTGCGGGAGAAGAGGTCGCGGCCGAGGATGTCGGTGCCGAACAGGTGGCCCGAGCCCGGTGCGACCAGGGTGGCCGACGTCTGCGCGAGAGGGTCGGGCAGCGGCAGGATCGGCACGACGAGCGCGACGACGACCCAGAAGAGGACGAAGACCAGACCGGTGACGGTGAGCGGACGACGCCACACCGCGGGCAGTCGCGGACGCCGGATCCGGCCGGTAGCACGGGTGCTCACCCGACTCGCACCCGTGGGTCGACGACGCCGTAGATCACGTCGATGACGAGGTTCGTGGCGATGTAGACCACACCGACGACGAGTCCCACGCCCATCACCGCCGGGAGGTCGAGTGCGGTCGACGCGCGGAACGCATACTGGCCGATGCCGCCCCAGGCGAAGACCTGCTCGGTGAGCACCGTCCCCGACAGCAGCGAGCCGAACGCCAGGCCGACGACCGTGAGGATGGGGGTCAGCGAGCCCCGCAGCACGTAGCCGAAGACGACCTTCCGCGCCGGCAGGCCCTTGGCCCGGGCCGCGCGCACGTAGTCCTGATTGAGCACGTCGAGGATCGCCGACCGGGAGAACCGGATGAGCAGGCCGGTGGTGAACAGCGTCAGGACGACGCCCGGCAGGACGAGGTGGCGCAGGGCGTCGACGAAGCTGGTCGGCTGGCCGGCGAGCAGGGCGTCCACGGTATACATCCCGGTGACCTTCGGCGGGGCCGTGCTCGCCGGGTCGAGTCGACCGGCTCCGGGCGCCCAGTGCAGCTGGAAGAAGAAGACGAAGTAGATCGCGACGGCGAGCCAGAACGTCGGCACCGAGATGCCGATGAGGCTGACGACCCGGATGAGCTGATCGGCAAACCTGTTGTGCCGCAACGCTGCGACCAGTCCGAGGCCCAGCCCGAGGATGATCGACAGCACGATGACGAAGAGCGCCAGCTCGGCGGTCGCGGGAAAGGCTCGGCCGAGGTCGGTCGCGACCGGGTTGTGGGTCTGGATCGAGGTGCCGAGGTTGCCCTGGAAGAGGTGCCCGAGATAGATGAAGTACTGCACCACCTTGGGCCTGTCGAGACCCTGCGCCGCCTTGAACGCCTCGACGATCCTCGGGTCACTCGACGCCCGCTCGCCGAGCGCCGCGGTGATGGGGCTGGCCGGGACGAGGTTGGTCAGGACGAACGTGACGACGGTGACGCCGAGGACGAGCAGCAGCGAGACCCCGACGCGGATCGCGAGGTAGCGGACGAGCGGGTGGCGGAGGCGCCGGCCGGGCCGGGTGGCCTGCTCCGACGCCTCCGTCCGCTCGTCGAGGGTGCTACTTGATGAGGGCAAGATCGACGGTCCAGACGGCATTCGGCACGACGCCGGAGATGCTGCCCGACGTCACGTAGTAGCGCGCCGCCTGGACGAGCGGGATGAAGGGCCCGACCTTGTTGGCCGCCTCCTGCCAGGCCGCGTAGGCCGCGGCCCGGGCGTCGCCGGTCGAGGCGATGGCGGCCTTCTTCGCCGTCGTCACCTCGGGCGCCATCCCCGCCGCCCACCCGGCGCGCTTGCCGAGCGAGTCACCGGGGCTGAACGTCGTGTAGTCGGCCGGGTCGGGGTAGTCCGGGCCCCAGTACATGAGGCCGGCCTGCAGGGTGCCCGCCCGGTAGGCGTCGAGGAGGGTCGCGATCGGCACCCCGTCGAGCTTGGTGGTGATGCCGACGTCCTTGAGCTGGGCCTGCACCTTCTGGGCCAGCGTCGTGAACTGGATGCCGTCGAGGGTGGCGTCGGTGGGGTAGGTCAGCTTGACCTCCTGACCGCTGTAGCCGCTGGCCGCGAGGGCCGTCTTCGCGGCCGCGAGGTCGAAGCTGGTCGTCGCGTCGGGCTTGATGGCGCCGAGGAACTGCGACGGCACGATCCCGCCCGGTTGGGTCGAGCCCTCACCGGCGACCGCGAGCAGCCCGGCGTAGTCGATCCCCTTGCGCATGGCGGTGATGAAGTTCGGGTTGTCGGTGATGCTGCCGGAGTGCTTCGGGTCCTGGTTGAGCCACATGTAGCCGACGTTGGCCGACACCGTCTTGACGACCTTGATCGAGTCGGACGCCAGCCCCTGCACCTGTTGGGAGTTCAGCCCGGTGGCGAGCTGCGCCTGGCCGCCCTGGATGTCGATCTTCTGCGACGGGCCGGTGATGTTCTGCAGGACGACGCGCCCGTATGCCGGCTTGGTGCCGGCGTAGTTGGGGTTGGTCTTGAAGACGACCTTGGTCGTGACGTCGTAGGACTCGAGCTGGTAGGGACCCGAGCCCGCCGAAGCGCCGTTGAGGTAGGACTCCGCCTTGTCGTCCTTGGTCGTGGTCCCGCCCTTGGCCATCACGGTCTTCGAGTCGAGCACGCCGAGGGAGGGGTTGGGCAGGATCGAGGGGAGCGCGGGGTTGGCGGTCTCGCTCGTCAGCGTCATCGTGGTGTCGCTCGTCTTGGCGATCTTGAGGTTGTTGCTGGTCGAGGGGTCCTGCAGGAGGAACGACGGGTTGCCGGCGATGCCCTGCACCCGTTGGAAGGACCAGACGATGTCGTCGATGGTCACGGGGTTGCCGCTGGTGAACGTGTGCTTGCCGGCCAGGGTCAGCGTGAGGACCTTGCTGTCGGGCGACTCCGCGAAGGTGGTCAGCTGCGGCACCGGCTTGGTGAGGTCGCCGCCGTCGAAGGTCAGCGCCGTCTCGTAGATCGCCTTGTCGACGATCGACCCGGTGAGCTCGAAGGCCCGCGCGGGGTCGGACGTCTTGAGGTCGAAGGTCTGGTCGACGACGAGCGTCTTGTCGGCTCCACCGCCGCTGGTCGAGGTAGCCGTGCTCCCCGAGGACGAGCACGCTGCGAGCGCGAGCCCCAAGGCGACCGTTGCGACCGCGACTCCACTGATGGTCATTCTTCTCAAGGCCACTCCCGGGGCTCGACGTTGGCGCCACAGTAGACCTCCGCATGTTTCGTGGGCGTGACGTTCCGGTAGTTCGTGACGCAGTTGTTCCCGGACCGCGCCACGCATTTCGTGGCCCGGGTTTCCCGGTGGGAGACTGGACCCCGTCATGACCGCGACCGCCACCCGTACCCCGTCCGCCGGCCCGCCGGAGGGCTCTGCCGTCCTGCCCCCGCTGCGGATCGGACGGCACGTCATCGGCTCGCCGGTCGTCCTGGCCCCGATGGCCGGCATCACCAACCGCGCGTTCCGCCGGCTGTGCCGCGAGTACGGCTCGGACGGTGCACCCGGCGCCTCGGGCGCCGCAGGTGGGTCGGCGCTCTACGTCAGCGAGATGATCACGACCCGCGCGCTGGTCGAACGCAACGCCGAGACGATGCGGCTCATCGAGCACGACCCCGAGGAGGACCCGCGCTCGATCCAGCTCTACAGCGTGGACCCGGCGACGGCCCGGGCGGCGGCGCGCATCCTCGTCAGCGAGGACCGCGCCGACCACATCGACCTCAACTTCGGCTGCCCGGTGCCCAAGGTGACCCGCCGGGGTGGTGGCTCGGCCCTGCCGTGGAAGCGCGACCTCTTCCGTGCGATCGTCGGCGCCGTCGTCGAGGAGGGTGCTCGCGGCGACGTGCCGGTCACCGTGAAGATGCGGATCGGCATCGACGCCGACCACGAGACCTACCTCGACGCCGGACTGGCGGCCGAGTCCGAGGGGGTGGCGGCCGTCGCGCTGCACGCCCGCACGGCGGCCCAGGCCTACTCGGGCACCGCCGACTGGTCGGCGATCCGGCGGCTCAAGGAGACGGTGACGAGCGTGCCCGTCCTCGGCAACGGCGACATCTGGTCGGCCGAGGACGCCCTGCGGATGGTCGCGGAGACGGGGTGCGACGGTGTCGTCGTCGGCCGCGGCTGCCTCGGCCGACCCTGGCTGTTCGCCGACCTCGCGGCCGCCTTCGCCGGCTCGTCGGTGCGGGTGAGCCCGACCCTCGGAGAGGTGGCCGGGACGCTGCGGAGGCACGCGGCATACCTCGCGGAGTTCTATGCCGACGAGGGTCGTGCTTGCCGCGACATCCGCAAGCACATTGCGTGGTATCTCAAGGGTTTTCCTGCCGGATCCGAGATGCGCAGCTCGCTGGCGCTGGTCGACTCGCTGGCCTCCCTCGACCGGCTGCTGGCCACGCTGGACCCTTCGGCCCCGTGGCCTGGCGAGGCGGCGGAGGGCCAGCGCGGCCGCGCCGGCACCTCACGCCACGTCGTCCTGCCGGAGGGCTGGCTGACGACCCGCGAGCTGACCCCCGAGCAGGCCGCCATGGTGGCGCAGGCCGAGCAGTCGGTGTCCGGCGGCTGACGTGCGCGAGGGCGGCACTCCCGAGCGTCCGGCCGTCTTCTTCGACGGGCCCGAAGACTTCCGGGCCTGGCTCGAGGAGCACCACGAGAGTGCGGACGAGCTCTGGATGGGGCTCAGCAAGAAGCACGTCGCCGACCGCGGGCTGACCTGGGAACAGGCCGTGCCCGAGGCCCTGTGCTTCGGCTGGATCGACTCGAAGGTGCAGCGCATCGACGAGGACGTCGTGCGCCAGCGCTGGACCCCGCGCCGCTCGACCAGTGTGTGGAGCACGGTCAACCTCGACCTCGTGGAGCGGCTCACGGCCGAGGGTCGGATGCTCCCGATGGGTCTGGCCGCGCACGCCCTGCGGAAGCCCGAGCGCTCCGGGATCTACGCCTACGAGCAGGGTGGCGCCCTCGCCCTCCCCGGCCCGTATGCCGCTCTGCTGGAAGCGAACCCGGCCGCGGCGGCCTTCTGGGCAGAGTCCACTGAGAGCTACCGCAAGGTCTGCGTCTCCTGGGTCACCACGGCCAAGCAGGTGCTCACCAACGACAAGCGGATGGCGCAGCTCGTCGACTGCTGTGCCTCCGGTGCGTTGATCCCGAGCCAGCGCTACGGTACCGAGCCCGGCTGGCTCCGGCGGGCGGCGGCGGCAGCGGCTGCCGCCGACGCGACGTCGGGCCCCTAGGTCGGGCCACTAAAGTGAGCGACGTGGCTTGGTTCTCGCGCAAGGACAAGGGCGCCGTCGACGACCGCGACGAGCAGCGTCCCGGCTCTGCCGCTCCGGAGGGGGCGGACCCGGATCTGCCGGAGTACGACCCCGGCGTGCCGCTGCGACCGCGCATCAACCCGGTCGGCGACGAGGAGCAGCAACGCATCGCCGCCGGGCTCGCCGCCCTGGCCGCCGAGGGCGTCGACGTCGACGACCTCGCGTCGCTGGGTGCCGCCTACGACGCTGCGCTGGCCGCGTGGCACGCGACCTCGAAGCGGCACCGTGAGGACGACGCGGTCGTGACCGAGCGCTTCGCCATCGGCATCGGCGAGCACCTCGCGCGGCATACCGATCTCGGCTGGTCGCTGGTCCGCGACGCCTTCGGCACGGACCTCGCGGTGGCCGGTGGGCGCGACGAGTTCGTCGTCGTCCCAAGCAATCTCGTGACCGCACGCTGGTTCAACGGCGAGAGTGGCTGGCTCCCTGGCGTCGTCGGGCACCTGGTGCGCGTGCGCGCGAGCCGCTGACCACGGCATACTTCCGTCGTGAGCAGGGTCGAGGGTGGGTATGCCGCGCGCGACCGCGAGCGGTGGGTCGCCGAGGACCCGGCGCACAAGCGTGTCGACCGCGACGACTTCGCGCGTGACCGGGCCCGGCTCATCCACTCCGCCTCGCTGCGCAGGCTCTCGGCGAAGACGCAGGTGGTGCAGCCCGGCAGCGACGACTTCATCCGCAACCGACTCACGCACTCGCTCGAGGTGGCGCAGATCGGGCGGGAGTTCGGTGCCGCGCTGGGCTGCGACGCCGACGTCGTCGACACCGCCTGCCTCGCCCACGACCTCGGGCACCCGCCCTTCGGGCACAACGGCGAGGCCGCGCTCGACGCCGTCTCGGCGGGCATCGGAGGGTTCGAGGGAAACGCCCAGACCCTGCGCGTGCTGACGCGGCTGGAAGCCAAGCGGGTCCGTCCCGACGGCCGGTCGGCCGGTCTCAACCTCACCCGGGCCAGCCTCGACGCGACCACGAAATATCCCTGGCAGCGGTCTCCCGGGGGTGTGAAGTTCGGCGTCTACGCTGCGGATCTCGATGTCTACCAATGGTTTCGAGAGGGCGTGCCTGACGGCGTCCGGTGTCTCGAGGCCGAGGTGATGGACTGGTCCGACGACGTCGCCTACTCCGTGCACGACGTGGAGGACGCCATCGCCTCGGGCCGCGTCGACCCGCGCGCGCTGCACAGCCGGGACGAGATGGCGGTGGTCTACGAGGTGGCCCGCACGACCTACGCGCCCGACCTCGACACGGCCGCGCTCGAGGCCTCGCTGGAGCGCCTGCTCGGGACGGGCACCATCCCCACGACCTACACCGGCTCGCGCGCCGACCTCGCCGCTCTCAAGGACATGACCAGCCGGTTGGTCGGGCGGTTCGTGCTCGTGGTCGAGCAGGCGACCCGGGCCAAGCACGGCGACGGCCAGCTGACCCGGTATGCCGCCGATCTCGTGGTGCCCGACGGGGTGCGCGCTGAGTGCTCGGTGCTGAAGGCGGTGGCCGCGCACTTCGTGATGTTCGCCGACGAGCGGGTGAGCGTCATGCGCGGTCAGCGCGACGTCGTGGCGGCGCTCGCCGAGGCGTACCAACGGGATCCGACCCGGCTCGACGTCGAGCTCCGGGCGGACTTCGCCGGCGCAGGTGACGACGACGAGCGGCTGCGGGTCGTCGTCGACCAGGTCGCCTCGCTCACCGATCGACGGGCCACCGCCCTCGCCCGGGAGTGGGACCTCTGACGGTGAGCGAGCACCCCGTCGCGACCCTCCTGCGGGCGGCGCTCGACGGGCGCTTCCCGCCGGTCGACGGCGGCTGGACCCGCGTGGCCCCGTGGACGCCGGGGGTGGAGGCCGCGGTCGCCTTCACCGGTCACGGGTTCCTGGTCCTGGGTGACGACGTCGACGACGCCGAGCTCACCCGTCTCGGCGCGAACGGCCATGGGGGAGTGCACGATCCGCGGCTCGTGGCTGCCCTGGTGGGCGGCGGTTGGGTCGACAGCCTCGACGGAGTGCTGATGGCGTGGGGCACCGGTGACCCGCTCGGCGGCAGCAGCGGCATACCCGGAGCGCTGCTCGCGTCTGACGTGCTCGAGCTCTTCCCCCGGTCCGACCTCATGGCCCACCCGCGGGTCGCCCACGCGCAACGACTGCGACGCGACGTGCGGGCGTTCGGTATGCCGACCGGGGAGCACGTCGTCGTCAGTCTCGGCCGGGGGATCGGGCTGCTCACCGAGGTCGGGATCGAGCTGCAGGGGCCGATGCTCGGCGCCGGCCGCGCCGTCGAGGTGGTCCACGCGGTGCGTCGCCTCGTGCCGCCGAGCGAGCCCCTGGTCGCCGAGGTCGCTCCTGGCAACGCCCGGGCGCTGGGGGTCTTCCTGTCGGCCGGCTTCCGGGTCGTGGCCTCGGCCCAGACCTGGCGCCCCGCCCGCCACCCGTGACTGACACAACCCCTCCGCTTGTTGCTTCCGGATGGCCCGTTTCCGCCGTCCGAAGGGCGACAACGGGCACACCGGAAGCAACAAGCGGGGGTGAGGGGGGTGGGGCGCGGGTCAGGCGACGAGGGCCTGGGCGCTGACGGGCTGCGTCACTCCCTCGCGCTGGTCGAGCTCCGTGCCGCGGGCGGGCTGGGTCTCGTATGCCGGGACGCGCAGACCGAGGGCGACGACGCCGGCGCCCAGGGCGAGGACGGCGAGCACGAGGAACGCGGCGGTGTAGCCGGGCTCCAACGGCAGTCCCGCCGGGTCGAGCGAGCCGAAGACCAGGCTGGACATCACGGCGCTGCCGAGGGCGCCGCCGATGGTGCGCAGGTTGGTGTTCATGCCCGTGGCGATACCGGTCTGGGAGGCGGGGACCGCCGCGACGACGAGGGTCGTCATGGCGGCATACGCGATGCCGAGGCCGAGGCCGAAGGTGGCGCCGGCCGTGACGACCTGCCACGGGGCGTGGTGGAACAGGCCCATGGCCGCGGCCGAGCCGGCGATGAGCAGTGCGCCGACGCCGAGCTGACCCCGCATCGGGAGCACCCGGGTCAGCGGCCCGCTCGAGAACCCGGCGACGGCCATCATCACCAGCATCGGCAGCATGATCAGTCCGGACGACTGGATGCTCTCGCCGAAGCCGTAGCCCGAGGAAGCCGGCGTCTGGACGAACCGCGGCAGGAACGCGAACACGCCGAACATCGACGCGCCGATGAGGAGCGAGGCGAGGTTCGTCGTCCAGATCGCCCGCCGGCGCATCAGCCGCATGTCGACGAGCGGGCTGTCGGAGCGGGCCTCGTGGCGCACCCAGAGGACGAGGAGCACGATCGCGAGGGCAAGCAGGCCGAGGGTGCTGGGTGCGGTCCATCCCCAGCGCGCGCCGGAGCTGAGCGGGAGCATCAGAGCGACGAGCCACGCCGAGAGCAGCAGGGCAGAGGAGGCGCTGATCCGACCCGGAGCGTGTCCTCGGGACTCGGGGACCCCGATGACGACGAGGGCCGCTCCCACCACGACGAGCACGATCGGGACGAGGAAGAGGCCACGCCAGCCGACCACGAGCGAGAGCGGGCCGGCGAGGACGATGCCCATGCCGCTGCCGATCGCGAGGACGGCCGACGTCGCGCCGATGGCCGACGGCACGCGCTCGGCCGGGAGGGCGTCGCGCAGGATGCCGTAGGCAAGGGGGAAGATCGCGCCGCCGAGCCCCTGGAGCACGCGGGCGCCGATGAGGACGCCGATCGTCGGGGCGAGGGCGGCGATGACACTGCCCAGAGTGATGGCGGCGAGGGCGACGAGCATCGTGCGGCGCTTGCCGGCGAGGTCGCCGACCCGGCCGAGCACCGGCGTCGCGACGGCGGCGGTGATGAGCCATGCGGTGAGGGTCCAGGTCGTCGCCTCGGGGGTGGTGTGCAGGTCCGCCTGGATCATCGGCAGGACGGGCACGAGGAGGGACTGGAGAGTGGAGAACGACGCGACGCTGAGGGCGACGGCGGCGAAGGCGACCGAAGGTCGGGTGGTGCGGAACATGGGTGTCCTTCTGGCAAGGGTGCGGTGCCGCCCATCGGACGCCCGTGGCCGGTGGGAAGCGGTATAGTGGAGGAAGTCTCCGATCGGAGGAAGCCTCCGGTTAACCACATATCGGAGGTTACCTCCGCTTAGCAACACCTGACGAGGATCTTTCTCATGACGACCACCCGCGAGGCCGCCGAGCCCGCCGAGCCCGACGAGAAGGACGAGAAGGACGAGCTGGCGATGCTCGACGCCCTCGTCATCACGGCCGGAGTGCAGCGCCCCAAGCGCGCCGACGCCCGCCGCAACTTCGACGCGCTCCTCGCCGCCGCCCGCGACACGTTCGCCGCCGACGGTCGAGACACCTCGCTCGAGGACGTCGCCAAGCGCGCCGGGGTCGGCATCGGGACGCTCTACCGCAACTTCCCGACCCGCGACGACCTCATCGAGGCGGTCTACGTGGGCGAGGTCGAGGCCATGGTCGAGGCCGCGCGCGAGGCATTGACCGCCGACGCCTGGCCGGGACTGGTCCAGTGGCTGCACCGCTACGTCGCCTACGTCGGCACCAAGAAGGCGCTGATCGAGGGCCTCAACCGCGACCCCGGCAGCTCCGGCGTCTTCCTGCAGTGCCGCACCCTCCTGTATGCCGCCGGCCGTCCGTTGCTGGTGCGCGCCCAGGCCGCCGAGGTGGTGCGCGCCGACGTCGAGATCGAGGAGGTCGTCCGCCTCGTCTCCGGCGTCGCCGGTGTCGCCTTTCCCGACGAGGCACAGCGCGACAAGGTCGTCGACCTCGCGATCGACGGCCTCCGCCCCCGCTGACGACCCGCTGACGACCCGCTACCGGACCCGCTACCGGACCCACTGCCGCCGAGGGGGGCCGCGCGGCCCGGTCGGGACGGCATACGACCCCGCTTGTTGCTTCTGACGTACCCGAATCATGGCTCGGACGCCCTGATTCGGTCACTCGTGAAGCAAGAAGCGGGGTGTCGTAGCCAGCACCTAGACTCGGGACGACCGGAGGGCACCGAAGAGGAGCGCGCGTGGCGGGACGGATCAGGGCGGACGACGTCGCCGCCGTCAAAGAGCGCTCCTCCATCGAGGACGTCGTGCGCGAGCACGTCACGTTGCGCTCCGCCGGCCCGGGTTCGCTCAAGGGGCTGTGTCCCTTCCACGACGAGAAGAGCCCGTCCTTCAACGTCCGGCCAGCCGTCGGGGCCTATCACTGCTTCGGCTGCGGGGAGGGCGGCGACGTCATCTCCTTCGTCCAGAAGCTCGAGCACCTGACCTTCGCCGAGTCCGTCGAGCGGCTCGCGCACAAGATCGGCTTCACGCTGACCTACGAGGACGGCGTCGGCTCCCGCGAGGAGGGCCTCGGCAAGCGCTCGCGGCTGATCGAGGAGCACCGGGTCGCCCAGGAGTACTACGCCGATCAGCTCCTGGACACGACCAACGCCGCCGCCCGCGCCGGGCGCGACTTCATGCGCGAGCGTGGCTTCGACGGCGAGGCGGCCAAGCTGTTCGGCGTCGGCTTCGCCCCCCGAGGTGGCGAGGACCTCACCCGTCACCTGCGGGCCAAGGGCTTCACCGACGACGAGATCGTCCTCGGCGGCCTTGCCGGGCGGGGAAGCCGCGGCCTCTACGACCGGTTCCGCGGCCGGCTGGTCTGGCCGATCCGCGACATCACCGGCGACTGCGTCGGCTTCGGCGCCCGGCGCCTCTTCGACGACGACCGCATCGAGGCGAAATACCTCAACACCTCCGAGACGACGATCTACAAGAAGTCGACCGTCCTCTACGGTCTCGACGCCGCCAAGAAGGCCATCGCCCGCGACCGCACCGCCGTCGTCGTCGAGGGTTACACCGACGTCATGGCCTGCCACGTCTCCGGCGTGGAGACCGCGATCGCCACCTGCGGCACGGCCTTCGGCGTCGACCACATCAAGACGCTGCGCCGGATCATGCGCGACGAGGCCGATCTCGCGCCGGCCAAGGTCATCTTCACCTTCGACGGGGACGCGGCCGGGCAGAAGGCGGCGATGCGGGCCTTCGGCGAGGACCAGCGCTGGGCCTCGCAGTCCTTCGTCGCCGTCGAGAAGTCGGGCATGGACCCGTGCGAGCTGCGCCAGGCGCAGGGCGAGATCGCGGTCCGTGCGTTGGTCGAGGACGCCGTGCCGATGTTCGAGTTCGCCGTCCGGACCACGCTGCGGCGCTTCGACCTCGACACAGCCGAGGGGCGCATCCAGGCCCTGCGGGCCGCCGCCCCCATCGTCGCCAGCATCCGCGACCGGTCGCTCCGGCCGGAGTACTCCCGGGTGCTCGCCGGCCTGCTCGGCGTCGAGGTCGAGCAGGTCACCGGAGAGGTCAGCCGGGCGGCCAAGGCCGGTGCCAAGCCGGCATACGGGGCGGGGGAGCAGGGTCGGGACAGACGCAGCCACCCGGAGCCCAACGAGGCCACCCTCGAGCCGACCGCGGCCGAGCTCGCCGGCCTCCTGCCGCGGCCCGACCTGCACGACCCCGTGGTCCTGCTCGAGCGGCAGCTGCTCCAGGTCATCCTCCAGTTCCCCCACCTGGTCCCGCAGGCCGAGCTGGAGGCTGTCGACCCGTCGGCCTTCGGCGCACCGGCGCACCGGGCGGTCTTCGACGGGGTCGTCGGAGCCGGACTGCTGCCGCGCGACCTCTCGTCGGCGGCCTGGACCGCGGCGGTGACGCAGGCGGCGCCGAGCGCGGTGCACGGGCTCGTCTCCGAGCTCGCCGTGGCCACCCTCCCGGTGATGATGGACAAGACGACCGGGCAGCCCGGGCGGCGCTACGTCGCGTCGCTGACGATGCGGCTGCGCGAGATGTCCCTGACCCGCCGCATCTCCGAGGCGCTGAGCCAGCTGCGCCGGCTCGGGACGTCCGGTGAGGCCGACCCCGCCCACCAACGCGAGCTCAGTGTCGAGCTCCAGACCCTCCAGCGCGAGCTCGCCGTGCTGCGCACCCAGGAAGAGGACTGATGCGCCTGCCCTTCGGCCGCAAGGCGACCACCCCCGACGAGATCACGGCGGCACTCGAGCTCGGTAGGGGAGAGAAGCTCCTCTCCGCCGCGAGCGACACCGACTCCGGCGTGTGGCTGGTCTGCACCAACCACGCGCTCGTGCTGGTGCACCCGAGCGACGGAGTCGTCTGGCGGCGGCCCTGGCACGATGTCGACCGAGGGTCGTGGGACGGTGAGAGCAGCCTGCTCACCGTGACGTGGGCCGACCGCGGCCGGCCGGGTCAGTGGCGGCTCGGCGACGAGGCGCTGTTCCTCCAGACGCTGCGCGAGCGGGTCCAGGCCAGCGTCGTCCTCACCCAGGAGCTGCCGCTGTCGGGCCGCCGCACCGGCCGCGCTGTCATCCGCCAGGACCTCGCGACCGGCGACCTGATCGAGCAGGTGGTCCTCGGCCGGGGAGTGGGCGACGACCCCGAGGTCGAGGCGGCCTGCGCGATCGCCTTCGCCTTCCTGCGCGAACAGGTCGGTATGCCGTCCTGACCGGTCGGCGCGCCCCTCACCGACGTGCTGCCCAAGCCCGCCCCGACCGCACGCCCGGTCGTTTTCACTCTGGCCCCGGACCTTTGCTAACCTTGCCCGGCGCACCAGCGCGCGGCCTCACGGCCGTTCCCCTGTAGCTCAATTGGCAGAGCAGCCGACTGTTAATCGGCAGGTTACTGGTTCGAGTCCAGTCGGGGGAGCAATGTCAGAGGGCACTGGCCTGAGCCAGGTCGACCGGCTCACGACGGGGCTCTGCTGCCTGCGGAGACATCGGCCCCCAAGCCCTCGCCCCAGGCGCGGGCCCGGTCGAGCTCGCCGTCGACCAGCGGGCCCTCGACGCCCTCGACGTAGAAGCTCTCGGGTGGGCCGGCCGAGCGGTAGCCCAGCTTGTGGACGAGCTTCGCCGCTCCCTTCGCCGCAGAACCCGGGAGATGGCGGACCTTGCCGACGCGGGTGTCGAACGTCGCCACCGGCGCGGAGTGTCGCCCCCTCTCCAGGTGACCCAGCCACTCGCGCAGTCCCACCGCGGCGGTCCCGTGGGTGGCGCCCTTGCTGAAGGCCTCCTCGCGGGTCGACTGCTTGGTCATCGAGAAGGCATGCGTCGGCCCGCCGGCGACCACGAGATCCAGCTGCTCGTCGATCACCGGGGGAGCGGCGGTGACCTCGACCAGCTCGACCTCGAGCGTCGTGGCCAACCCCGTAGCGATGGCCTGGGCCACCTTCTCGCTGTTGCCGAACAGAGACTCGTCGACGACGAGTGCCTTCATGACCTGATCCCTTCCTGAGCGCGTCACGACCGACGGTCGGACTCCTCTCCAGCATGGTCAGGATCGTCCCGCCCCCACAGGGACCTTGGGCCCTCGACCGGACCGCCTGTCCCGGATCCCACGGCGGCGGCGCGGGGGGATCGGGGCCGGAAGAGATCGGGTGGAGATCACCCCGTCAGGGCGTGGTCATGTCCACCCGATCCTCACCAACGAGGCGCTGACGGCGGCTCAGGCGCTCCGGGTGGGTGCCCGCTCGAGGACGAGCGGCGGCACGGCGCCGCCGCCGCCGACTCCGCCGACTCGCTTGACCGTCGCCCGGCCCCGTCCCCGCAGTCGTCGCTCGACGCGACCCGCCACCACGGAGAGGGTGTAGTTGATGCCGATGAAGATCAGCGCGATGACGAACATCGCGGGCACGATGTTGGACCAGGTCGAGCCGATCTGCTGGTAGGTGTTGAGCAGCTCGGGATAGGTGATGATCTGGCCGAGCGCGGTGTCCTTGAGGACGACCACGAGCTGGCCCACCAGAGCGGGGAGCATGGCGGTGACGGCCTGCGGCAGCTCGATCTGCCGCAGGGTCTGGCCCGACGTCAGGCCGATCGTCAGCCCGGCCTCGGACTGCCCTCGGGGCAGGCTGGCGACACCCGACCGGAGCAGCTCCGCCACGACCGAGCCGTTGTAGAGCGTCAGGCCGGTGACCACCGCGGCCAGTGCGTTGACGTCGCTGACGAAGACGTTGTTGAAGCTGAAGTAGTAGAAGGCCGCGATCATCATCACCAGGACCGGCACCGACCGGAAGAGCTCGATCACGACGGTGCAGACCCAGCGGACCACCGCCACGTGCGACATCCGGCTGATCCCGAAGACCAGCCCGAAGACGAGGGCGAGGACGATCGAGATCGCCGCCGCCTTGAGGGTGTTGAGGAGCCCGGGCACGATGTAGTCGACCCAGAGGTTGGCGTCGATGTCGTTGACGCTCACCCCGATGAACGGCTTCCACTTGTCCGCCTGCAGCTGGCCCTTCTCGCCGAGCTTCCAGAGGGCGAAGGCGAGGAAGGCGAGGACCACGAGGCCGCCCACCACGCCGCCGATCCGGTGTCGCGCCCGCGCCCTCGGGCCGGGAGCGTCGAACAGGATGGAGTCGGTCACCGCTTCACCGCCAGCCGGCCGGACAGCCAGCTCGTGGCGAGTCCCATGGGCAGCGTGATGACGACGAACCCGGCGGCCACGACGAGGATGATCGGCAGGATGAGGTCGATACGGTCCTCGGTCATGGTCTTCTGCAGGCCGCTGATCTCGGCCACCCCGATCGCCGTCGCGACGGTGGTGTTCTTGGCCAGCGCGATGAGGGTGTTGCCGAGCGGGGTGATCGCGCCCCTCACGGCCTGGGGGAGCAGGACCTGGACCAGGCTCTGACCGAAGGTCAGCCCGATGGACCGGGCGGCCTCGGCCTGGCCGACCGGCACGGTGTTCACCCCACTGCGCAGCGACTCGCAGACGAACGCGGCGTGGTAGACGGTCAGCCCGATGATCGCCCAGTAGACGTTGTCGCGAGCGATGTCCTCGGTGAAGCTGAAGCCGAGGTTGACGATCATCACGATGTTGCTCGCGATGATGATCAGCGTCAGCGGGGTGTTGCGAAAGACGTTGACGTAGAGCGCACCGACCTTCTGGAACAGCGGCACCGGCGAGACCCGCAGGACCGCCACGAGCGTGCCGAGCACGGCTGCACCGATGGCCGCGAAGAACGTCAGCAGGAGCGTCATGCCGAATGCCGCAAGGATCGGGTAGGTCGCGAACAGCTCACCCATGGAGTGCCTTTCCGCAAGGGGTGGTGGTGGGACAGGTCAGCCCAGTGCGGGGTATGCCGGGTGCTCGGCCGAGCACCCGGCACACCGCCGGCCGTTGAGTCAGGAGCAGGCAGCCGCGGTGGGCGGGTTGCCCGCGCCCGGCTTGAAGCCGGCCGGGCCCAGCCACTTGTCGACCGACTTCTGCCACTCGCCGGAGCTGATGAACGTGGCCAGTGCCGTGGTGACCTGCGTGCAGAAGGCGGTGTCGCCCTTCTTCAGGCCGACGCCGTAGTTCTCGGTCGAGAACGTCGTGCCGACGACCTTGAGCTGGCCCTTGTTGGCGGCCTGAGCGGCATACCCGGCGAGGATGGTGTTGTCGGTCGTCAACGCGTCGACGTTTCCGGCCTTGAGGGCGTCGACGCACAGCGTGTAGGTGTTGTATTCCTGGAGCTGGACGCCGGGGTACTTCTTCTGCAGGTTGGACGCCGAGGTCGAGCCCTTGACCGAGCAGAGCTTCTTGCCGGTCAGCGTGTCGGGGCCGGTGATCGCCGTCTCGTCGGACTTCACGAGCAGGTCCTGGCCGGCGACGAAGTACGGGCCGGCGAAGGAGACCTTCGCCTTGCGCGTGTCGGTGATCGAGTAGGTGCCGACGATGTATTTCACCTGGCCCGTCGAGATCAGCGTCTCGCGCTGCGAGGAGATGGCCTCGACGAACTGCGGCGTGTAGTTGAGCTCCTTGGCGACGTAGTTGGCGACGTCGACGTCGAAGCCCTCGTAGGTGGACCCGCTCTTCAGTCCGAGACCCGGCTGGTCGAACTTGATGCCGACCTTCACGGTCTGTCCGGCACCGCCGGCGGCCCCTCCTGTCGACCCGGTGCCGGGGCTGCCGCTACCGCAGGCCGCGAGGCTGGTGGCCGTCAGGGCCGCCACGGCGATGGCGCTGATGCGTCCGAACTTCATCTGGTTCCTCCTGGTTGTGCGAGCGGCCCCGTCCGGCACCGATCGGCGAACATCGGGGGTGAATGTGCTTGCAGGACAGTCGGATCGGCATCCCTCAATGCGAGAGGATCTTGCCGAGGAAGTCCTTGGCGCGCTCGGACCGGGGGTGGGTGAAGAAGACCTCGGGCTCGGCGGCCTCGACGATCTGACCGTCGGACATGAAGACGACCCGGTCGGCCGCCCGGCGCGCGAACCCCATCTCGTGGGTCACGACGATCATCGTCATCCCGGACCTGGCCAGCTCGACCATGACGTCGAGGACCTCGTTGATCATCTCGGGGTCGAGTGCCGAGGTGGGCTCGTCGAAGAGCATCACCTTGGGGTCCATCGCGAGGGAGCGGGCGATCGCGACGCGCTGCTGCTGACCACCGGAGAGCTGGGCGGGATATTTCTCCGACTGATGGGCGACACCGACCCGCTCGAGGAGCTCCGTGGCGCGCTTGTCCGCCTCGGCCTTGCTCCGTTTCCGGACCCGGATCGGGCCGAGCGTGACGTTCTCGAGGATCGTCTTGTGCGCGAAGAGGTTGAAGCTCTGGAAGACCATCCCCACGTCGGCCCGCAGCTGGGCCAGGGCCTTGCCCTCCTCGGGCAGCTCCTGGCCGTCGATCCTGATCGACCCGGACTCGAAGGTCTCGAGCCGGTTGATCGTGCGGCAGAGCGTCGACTTGCCGGAGCCGGACGGGCCGAGGACGACCACGACCTCACCCTTGCCGACGGTGAGGTCGATGTCCTGGAGGACGTGCAGGTCGCCGTAGTACTTGTCGACCCCGACGATCTCGACCATCGGTGCGCGGGTCACGACGGAGTGGGAGGGCGCGGGGGACGGCGGGGTCGCCGGAGCCGGGCTGTGGTCCCACGGGGCGTCGCTCATTCCGGCAACCTACCTGCCGGGACCACGTTCTCGGGCAACTGTCAGCCAACGGTCATCGAATTGTGAGCAAGTCGCGCTACGGCGACCGCCGGACGACGCCGCAGCTGCTCCGGCGCACGGGCCCCGGCGGCCGAGGACCTCACGACCCCGAGGACCTCAGTATGCCGCCGGGCGAGTCTCCTCGAGCCGCTGGCGCAGCAGCGCGATGAGCATGTCGGGGGTGGTTGCCCGCCGCGCAAAGAGGAGCTCCACCCGGCCACCACCGTCGACGTCGACCCAGGCGAGCTGGACCCCCCACGGGTCCAGCTCGCTGAGGCAGGCGCCGGCGACGTCATCGACGGAGCAGTCGGCCACGGTCGCGGCATACGCCCGCAGGTCCGCCTGGTGGCAGTGCGTGAGGTGGGCCATCAGCGATCTCGCGCTCGTCACCAGCGGGTCCGGCTCGAAGTCGAGGTAGGCGTCCACGGGGAGCTCGCGCTGCACCACGGTGGGCGACGAAAGGTCGTCGTACTCCACGACGACCCTGGTGACCGCCAGTGCGACGAGGAGGTGTCCGTCGGCGTGAGCGCGGCCGCCGCCGGCCAGCACGAGCCGGCCGGTGAGGACGACCGACACGGTGGCCGGGTGGGCGCGGGCGTCCTCGACGGTGAGCCGGGCCGGGGACCCCACGGCGCCGGCGAGCGCGGAGTCCGGGAGGCACGGGAAGGTCGGCGTCCCGTCCTGCTCGAGCAGGTCGATGACGTCCTGCCCGGCGGGGGCCTGGGCGATGCCCGTCACGAAGAGCGAGGCGGAGCTCGCGCTGGAGAGGGTCGTGCGGGCCAGCTCGGCGAGGCTGCGAGGCACGCTGCCTGTCCGGGAGGACGTGTCCATGACTCCCCTTCGTCGGTAGTTAGGTAAGCCTAACCTAAAACCGACCCGGCAGGCAGTCAGGTCGGAGTCAGCGCAGGGCGAACTCGACGGAGACCCAGTAGAAGCCCTTGGAGTCACGGACGACGGCGACGGACTGCTGGTTGAACTTGGAGCGCAGGATGTTGGCCTTGTGCTCCGGCGAGTTCATCCAGGCGGTGAAGAGCACGTCGGCGGAGACGTTGCCCTTGGCGATGTTCTCGCCCACGGTGCGCCATCCGGGGCAGGCCGCCGCGAGGTTGTCGAGGCTCTGGTGGGTCATCTGCTGGCTCTTGGCCATCGAGCCGGCCCAGCGGGTGGCGACGGGAGGCAGGCACGAGGAGGTGCTGAGGGCGGGGAGCCCAGCCTTGGCGCGGGCCTGGTTGGTGAGGGTGACGAGGCGGGCGGCATACGAGGTGGGGGAGACGACGCGCACGGAGGACGCGGTGGACGCGCTGTAGGCAGAGCTGGCCTTCGGCGACGCGGCGGCCGCGGCAGGGGCCACGGTCAGGGCGGTGGCGGTCGCGGCGAGGGCCGTGGAGGCGAGGAGGACGGAAGCGATTCGGGACTTCGGGAAGTTGATCATGTAACTAGTTTCGGACCCCTCCGCCCGACGGATCGGTTGTTCTGGGTGAAGTGGGGCGAACGATTTCGTGGTGCGGCCAAACGGATGATGCCGAATCGGTTGAATCGGACATCGCTGGTGATCTCCGTCTCTTTCACCTTCTCTATACCTTCCGTTGACCGATCCTTCACCGTCCGTGGACGCCCTGTGGCGGGTGCCCCAGCCGGAGGGGATCATCGACGCATGAGTGGATCCACGCGCCCTGCGCACGACGGCATCACCCTCGGCAGCTCGCGGACGGTCCCCATCGGCGACTACGGGTTCCTCTCCGACGGCGAGGCGACCGCGCTGCTCGCCCCCGGCGGGTCCATCGACTGGATGTGCCTGCCCCGGATGGACTCGCCGAGCGTCTTCGGGGCCATCCTCGGCGGTCACGCAGGCCACTTCCGGATCGCTCCGGCCGACACGATGGTGCCGGCCGCCCGGCGCTACCTGCCGGGCACGATGATCCTCGAGACGAGCTGGGGCTCGGGCAGCGGTTGGGTCATCGTGCGGGACGCCCTGCTCATCGGGCCGTGGCGCCACGAGGACGAGATGTCGCACACGCACCGGCGCACCCCGACCGACTACGACGCCGAGCACATCCTGCTCCGCACGCTGCGGTGCGTCTCGGGCGACGTGCAGATCGTTATGGAGTGCGAGCCGGTGCTCGACTACGGCCGGGAGAAGGTGCGCTGGGAGTACACCGACAAGATGTACCACCAGGCGCGGACGGTGGCCGCGATCGAGGGACTCCCGACCCTGACCCTGACGACGGACCTGCGGCTGGGCTTCGAGGGGGGTCAGGCCACGGCCCGGACCATGCTCAAGGAGGGTGACGTGCGCTACGTCGCGCTCTCGTGGGGGAGCAAGGAGCCGCCGCTGGACTACGCCGATGCCTACGCACGCCAGGTGTGGACGGCCCACCACTGGCAGCACTGGCTGGCCCGCGGGCAGTTCCCCGATCACCCGTGGCGCAGCCACCTGCAGCGCAGCGCCCTCACGCTCAAGGGGCTCACCTATGCCCCGACCGGCGCGATCGCCGCAGCCGCGACGACGTCACTGCCCGAGACGCTCGGTGGGGGGCGCAACTACGACTACCGCTACTCGTGGATCCGTGACGCCACCTTCGCGCTCTGGGCGATGTACTCCCTCGGCTTCGACTGGGAGGCGGTCGACTTCTTCTCCTTCATCGCCGACCTCGCCGAACGCGACGAGGACCTCCAGATCATGTACGGCGTCGGCGGCGAGCGGGACCTCGTGGAGTCCGAGCTCGACCACCTGCCCGGGTATGCCAACTCGCGCCCCGTCCGCATCGGCAACGCCGCGAGCACCCAGCAGCAGCACGACGTCTGGGGCGCGCTCCTGGACTCCGTCTACCTCCACTCGCGCGCGGCCGACCACCTCGACAGCCGGATCTGGCCCATCCTCGGCAACCAGGTGAACGCCGCCCTGAAGAACTGGCGCGACCCGGACGCCGGCATCTGGGAGGTGCGCGGCGAGCTGAAGCACTTCACGTCGTCGAAGATCATGTGCTGGGTCGCCGTCGACCGCGGTGCCAAGCTCGCCTCGATGATCGGGCAGTCGGCCGAGGCAGCGATCTGGGAGCAGGCCGCCGAGGAGATCAAGCAGGACATCCTCACGCACGGCGTCGACTCGCGGGGGGTCTTCACCCAGTACTACGGCAGTACCGCCCTCGACGCGTCGCTGCTGCTCGCCCCGCTCCTGCGCTTCCTCCCGCCGGACGACGAGCGGGTCCGGGCCACGGTGCTGGCCATCGCCGACGAGCTCACCGACAACGGGCTCGTGCTGCGCTACAGGGTCGAGGAGACCGACGACGGGTTCACCGGGGACGAGGGCACCTTCACGATCTGTTCGTTCTGGCTGGTCTCCGCGCTCTCCGAGATCGGGGAGACGAAGCGGGCGCACGAGCTCTGCGCCAAGCTGCTCGCCTTCGCCGGCCCGCTCGAGCTCTACGCGGAGGAGATCGACGCCAACACCGGCCAGCACCTGGGCAACTTCCCGCAGGCCTTCACCCACCTCGCCCTCATCAATGCCGTCCTGCACGTGATCCGGGACGAGGAGAACGAGAGCCCGTCATGACGACCGCAGCTTCGCCTGACCCGGTTCGCTGGGGCCGCGGGCAGCGGCTAGAGCCGCAGCGCTGGCACGAGCAGCGGGGCGAGGTGCAGGGAGTAGGTGCGGGTCATGTGGCCGATGTCGACCAGGACCACGCGGTTGCCGACGACCGATGGGCAGGAGCGGTCCCAGCAGAACCACGGTGAGACGTCGACGAACGCGACACCGTGCCTGGCGGCCATCGCCTTCTGGGCAGCGCGGCTGGTGACGATCGCGTCACTCTCCGCGGAGGTGCAGGTGGCGAGCGTCGCGCCATCCTGCTGCAGGCAGTCGACCGGCTTCTTCGCCTGCCCGGGAGCGTCGGCGAGAACGACGACCCGGCCAGCCACCTTCGACAGGTCGGTGAGCATCTGCTCCGTCGCCGCTTCCCAGCCGGGACCCTGGTCGTAGGCGTTGACGACGAGCAGGTCAGGATGGATCGTCGCGAGCTGGCCGAGCGCCCACGTGTACCAGACCCCGCACTGGGCGTTGCGGTCGCTGCCGAGGTACTCCCCGAAGTCGCAGGCTTCCTTGACGACGGGGAAGAGCTGCCAGCCCTGCTGCTTCGCCACGGACTGGAAGGCGGGGACCCAGGCGACGGCGTGGCTGTTGCCGAAGAGCACCATCGTCCGGTGCGACGACGCGTCGCCGAACTGGCAGATGGTGTTGGACTCCTTGTGGTAGCCGCTGCAGTCGCCGATGGTGGTCTGCTCGGTCGGGATCTTGGCGATGGTGGGGGAGAGGTTGGCGGGGATCGGCTCGCCCGCGCGGGCCGCGAGCACGGCCTTGCGTACCTCGGCCCCTCCGGGCGGGTCTGCCGTCGCGGCCTGCCCGGTGCCTACAGTGGCCTGCTGCGGCAGCCTGGCGTTGCCGGAGGCAGCGGTCGCGACGACGAGCACGAGCGCCACCGGCCAGAGCAGCAGCGAGCGGCGGCGCCGAGCCGTCCCGCGCACGAGCGGCAGCCGCCGCACGGGGTTCTCCACGAGGTGGTAGGAGAGGGTCGCGAGGACCATTGCCACGACCAGGAGCAGCGCGGACTGCCGCAGTCGCAGCTCACCACCGACGTAGGCCGCGCCCAGCACGAGGAGCGGCCAGTGCCAGAGGTAGAGCGAGTAGGAGATGTCGCCGACGAATCGGAAGGGGGTCGACCCGAGGAGCCGGTGCGCGCCCGCGCGGGGGGTGCCCACCCCACCGGCCAGCACGGCGACGGTGGCGAGCGTCGGGAGCAGTGCGGCGGTGCCCGGCATCGGCGTGGTGTCGGTGAAGGCGAGGGCGGCGACGACGATGCCGGCGAGGCCGAGCCAGGTGAGGGCGGCCCGCACCCGCTCGGGCACCCGCTCGAGGTACGGCGCCACGGTGGCGAGGAGTGCGCCCAGCACGAGCTCGTACGCCCGCGCGAAGGTCGAGAAGTACGCCGTCGTCGGCTCGAGCGGAGTCTGGTGCACCGACCAGGCGAGCGACGTACCGCCGAGGACGACGAGCAGCACGACGACCCGCACCCGGGGCACCCCGTCCCCGCCCGACTGCGGTCGGTGGCTCCCCACCCGTCGGCTGCCGGACGAGAGCCCGGGATAGGTGCTGCGATGGCGCGCCCACACGGTGGGCACGATCGTCACCGCGAGGGCGAGGACGGCCGGCCAGACCAGGTAGTACTGCTCCTCCACCGCGAGCGACCAGAAGTGCTGCAGGGGTGAGGTGTCGGCGGTGCCGAAGTAGTCGGTGCCGTCGCTGCCGAACTTCAGGTTGGCGGCGATGAAGCCCGCCCAGACGCTGTCGAGCAGGACTGCCCGCGCCCGCAGGGGGTTGAGCACGAGCATGGACGCGATCGCGGTCGCGACGATGACCAGGGTCGCCGCTGGCAGGATCCGCAGGGCCCGGCGGGCGTAGAAGGTCGTGAAGTGCACCCGCCCGCGCGCCACGTCACCGAGCAGCAGCCCGGTGATGAGGAAGCCCGAGATGACGAAGAACACGTCGACCCCGACGTAGCCTCCCGCGACCCCCGGCACGTGCGCGTGACTGAGCAGGACCAAGCCCACGGCGACTGCGCGCAGCCCCTGCACGTCGGGCCGGAATCCCTTCCCCCGGTGGGGACCCGTGGCGGCAGCCTCGGTCGTCGGGAGGGGCTGGTGCACCGGCACAGTGTAGACGGCCGGACCCGGGCGTCCTGGGCACCCGAGGCCCGCCCGCGATGCGTGTCAGGGCCCGATAGGCTCACCCCGGCGCCGTGCCCCCCGGCATACGACCCTCAAGCCGTATGCCGCGTGCTCGCCGCTGGGGCAGTAGCTCAGTCGGTCAGAGCAGCGGACTCATAATCCGTCGGTCGTGGGTTCAAGCCCCACCTGCCCCACGGATGTTTACGCAGGTGAGAGGCCTATGCGCCTCTCGGCTAGGTCCGCCACGGACGCCTCGGGGCACACTCGGGGCACACGAGCAAAAGCCGCGGCCTCGTCCAGCCGCTCGGCCACCGCGTCGAGGTCGTCGTCGAAGAGGCCTGAGTAGACGTCTAACGTCATCGCAGCGCTGGCGTGGCCGAGCATCCGTTGGACGCTCTTGACGTTCGCGCCGGCGCTCACCGCGAGCGACGCCGCCGTGTGGCGCAGTTCGTGCGGTGTGAGTCCTTCGAGTCCCGCCACGACGGCCGCTCGGTCGAAACACCGTCGGCGGAAGTTCATCAGGCGCAGCACCGAACCGGTCGGACTCGTGAACACGTACTCGTCGGGTGCCTTGCCGGCCATGTGCACGGCGAGGTCGTCGACCAGGGACCGGGGGACAGGGACCGACCGTTGCTGGTGAGACTTCGGTGTCCCGGTCACCAGGCGACCACCGACCTCGGTCACGGACTCCCCGACCTCGAGCCGGCGCCGCAACAGGTCGACACGGCCGACCCGGAGCGCGGCCAGCTCGCCGTACCGCAGGCCGCAGTAGGCCAGGATCAGGACGACGAGCCGGTACTCTCCCGCGGCATCGGCAAGCTCCGTCACCTGCTCGTGCGTCAGGAACCTCTTCTCGACTTTTCGCGCTCGCGGCAACCGCACACCCTCGGCTGGGTTCCGCATGATCCGGCCGTCACGGACGGCCAGAGTCAGCATCAGGGAGAACACCCGGTGCGCCTGACGAACGCTCGAG
>NZ_JANXRJ010000082.1 GCF_025353065.1 Lapillicoccus sp. | reverse complement strand
GAGGACTACATCCGCACCGCCCGGGCCAAGGGCGTGAAGGAGCGCACCGTCATCCGGCGGCACGGCCTCCGGGCAGCGCTCACCCCGATCGTCACCGCGGCCGGCCTCGACCTCGGCGGCCTGCTCGGCGGCGCCATCATCAGCGAGAAGGTCTTCAACGTCCAGGGCCTGGGTTACCTCGCCCTTCAGTCCGTCACCCTGACCGACCTGCCGGTCACCGTCGGTGTGGTGATCGTGGCCGCGTTCTTCATCACCGTCGCCAACCTCGTCGTCGACGTCCTCTACGGTGTCATCGACCCGCGCGTGCGGCTGAGCTGAGAGGGACGCCGATGACCACCCCCACGAGCACGACCACCAGCACCACCACCACCGCGGAACGGGCGCCGGTCGCTGCCGGCGGCCACGCGGCGTACCTCTCGCTGCGCGACGTCAAGGTGCACTTCCCGACGGACGACGGCTTGGTCAAGGCCGTCGACGGACTGTCCTTCGATCTCGAGCGGGGCAAGACGATCGGCATCGTCGGCGAGTCCGGGTCGGGCAAGTCGGTCACCAGCCAGGCGATCCTCGGCCTGCACCGACGCACGCGCGCGCAGACGTCCGGGTCGATCATCCTCGACGGCGAGGACCTGATGACCATCAAGGACGAGCGGCTGCGCCAGCTGCGGGGCAGCAAGATGGCGATGGTCTTCCAGGACCCGCTGTCGGCCCTGCACCCCTATTACACGGTGGGCAGCCAGATCGTCGAGGGCATCCGGGTCCACCACCACGACATGTCCAAGTCGGTCGCGAAGAAGCGGGCGATCGAGATGCTCGGCCGGGTCGGCATCCCCAACCCCGCCCGGCGCGCCGACCAGTATCCCCACGAGTTCTCCGGCGGCATGCGGCAGCGCGCGATGATCGCGATGGCCCTGGCCAACGACCCGTCGCTGCTCATCGCCGACGAGCCGACGACCGCCCTCGACGTCACCGTCCAGGCCCAGATCCTCGACCTCATGCGTGACCTGCAGCGCGAGTTCGGCTCCGCCATCATCATGATCACCCACGACCTCGGCGTGGTCGCCGAGATGGCCGACGACATCCTGGTGATGTACGGCGGCAAGGCCGTGGAGCACGGACCGGTGAACGAGGTCTTCTACAAGCCCGAGCACCCTTATGCCTGGGGCCTGCTCAGCTCCATGCCCCGGCTCGACCGGGCCCGCAAGTCGCGGCTCGACCCGATCCCCGGCAACCCCCCGTCGCTCATCAACGTGCCCTCGGGGTGTGCCTTCCACCCGCGGTGCACCTTCCGGGACCAGGTGCCCGGCAAGACCTGTTCGACGGTGGTGCCCGAGCTGCTGGAGTCGTCACCGCAGCACCTCGTGCGCTGCCACCTCACCCCGGCCCAGCGGACCGACCTGTTCGAGTCCGACATCAAGCCCCGTCTCTGAAGGGCGTCCTCCCGATGACCGACCAGACACCTCAGGACACCGCCGCTCCTTCCGGCGCGGCCTTTCCCAGCGACACCGCCTCTGCCACTGACACGATGGTGGCCGAGCAGCCCGCGCCCTCCCGCGAGGGCACGCCGCTGCTGCGGCTGACCGAGATGCAGAAGTACTTCCCGCAGTTCCGCCAGACGCTCGTGCGCCGTCCGGACAACCCGGTCAAGGCGGTCGACGGGATCTCGTTCGACCTCTACCCGGGGGAGACCATCGGTCTCGTCGGCGAGTCCGGGTGCGGCAAGTCGACCGCCGGGCGCACGATGCTGCGCCTGCTCGACCCCACCGGCGGCACCATCGAGTTCCAGGGCAAGGACATCACGACCGTCAAGGGCGACCACCTGCGCAAGCTGCGTCGCGAGATGCAGATGGTCTTCCAGGACCCCTACGGCTCGCTCAACCCCCGGCAGACCGTCGGCTCGATCATCGCGGCGCCCTTCGAGATCCAGCGCATCAAGCCCGACGGCGGCACCCGCAAGGCGGTCCAGGAGCTGATGGCCCGGGTCGGGCTGAACCCCGAGCACTACAACCGCTACCCCCACGAGTTCTCGGGGGGCCAGCGGCAGCGGATCGGGGTGGCCCGGGCGATCGCCCTGCGGCCGCAGCTGATCGTCTGCGACGAGCCCGTCTCGGCGCTCGACGTCTCGATCCAGGCCCAGGTCATCAATCTCCTCGAGGACATCCAGGACGAGCTCGGCCTCGCCTACGTCTTCATCGCCCACGACCTGTCCGTCGTCCGGCACATCTCCGACCGGGTCGTCGTGATGTATCTCGGCAAGGTCATGGAAGAGGCCGAGCGCGACACCCTCTACGAGCACCCGCAGCACCCCTACACGCACGCGCTGCTGTCGGCCGTCCCGACGCCCGACCCGGCCCGGGCGGCCAAGAAGGACCGGATCCTGCTCACGGGCGACCTGCCCTCACCGCAGAACCCGCCGAGCGGCTGCGTCTTCCGGACCCGCTGCCCCAAGGCCCAGGACCGGTGCGCCGCCGAGATCCCGCTGCCGGTCGAGATCACCCCCGGCCACCGGGTGGCCTGCCACTTCCCGGAGGAGCGCCAGGTCATCTGATGGCCCGGATGCGCCGACGACTTGGCCGTGGCCGACGATGACCCGGCTGCTTTTCGTCCACGCCCACCCCGACGACGAGACGCTCACCTGCGGCACGACGATGGCGCACCACGTCGACGCCGGCGACGAGGTGCACGTCCTGGTCTGCACCCTCGGCGAGGAGGGTGAGGTCATCCCGCCCGAACTGGCCCACCTCGAGGGCGCCGAGGGCGACCCGCTGGGGTCGTGGCGCCGTGAGGAGCTGCGGGAGGCGATGCGCCGGCTCCGCGTCGCCCACGCCGTCCTCGGGGAGGACCCGGCCACCGGGGCCCTCTCCCGCTACCGCGACAGCGGCATGGCCGGTATGCCGGCCGCGCACCACCCGAGGGCCTTCGCCGGGGCTCCGGTGGCGGAGGCCGCGGCCCTGGTCGCCGCGCACGTGCGGGCGCTGCGCCCCGACGTGGTCGTCACCTACGACCGGCAGGGCGGCTACGGCCACCCCGACCACATCCAGACCCACCGCGTGACGATGGCGGCCCTCGCCGGGCTGGCGCCGGGCGAGCGGCCGGACCGGGTCTTCGAGATCCGGACGCCCCGGTCCTGGGCGGCAGAGGACCGCGCCTGGCTGCCGGGTCACGTCCGCGTCGAGGAGGGCCTGACGCTGCTGGGCCCGGACGCGGCCTACCCGCCCTCGGTCGTCCCCGACGAGCAGGTCACCCACGTCGTGCAGGACGTGGGCGTCCGGACGACCCAGGAATATGCCCTGGCCGCCCACCGCACGCAGGTCAGCGTCTTCCAGGGCTACTACGCCCTGAGCGACGACGTCGCGGCCCGGCTGGCCGGCCGGGAGGGGTTCACCCGCGTCGACCCCTGGACGGTGGACGGCGACCCGGCAGCGGGTGACACCCGGCATACCGGGCCTGCGGTCCTCGGCCTCCTCGGGTAGGCGACACTGGATGGTGTGAGCGAGCCGTCCACGCATCCCGCGGAGCCTGCCGCGGCAGACCCGCCGCCGCGGCCCTCGTCGGACGCCTTCCGGCAGGCGATGGGGCGGTTCGCCACGGGGGTCACGGTCGTGTCCAGCCGCTGGCAGGGGATCGACCACGCGATGACCGCCAACGCGGTGACCTCGGTGTCGCTCGAGCCGATGCTCCTGCTCGTCTGCGTCGAGCAGGAGTCGCGGTTCCACGACGCCATCCTCGGTGCCGGGAGGTGGGGCATCAGCATCCTCGAGGCGTCCTCGCGCGGCACTGCCGACTGGCTCGCCACCCGCGGTCGCCCGCTGCACGGCCAGCTGGGCCGGCTGGGGGTCCGGCGGGGTCCGGCGACCGGTGTGGCCCTCGTGGCGGGCGCCTTGGCAACGATTGAGTGTCAGACGGTCAGCACCCACGCTGCGGGGGACCACAGCATCGTGGTGGGCGAAGTACTCTCCGTAGAGATCGCCGATCATCCCGGCGACGCCCTGCTCTACTTCAGGGGGCGCTACGAGACGCTGAAGTGAGGGACCAGGGGACGTGGCCGGCCAGGAGCCTCGCGTGGCGCAGTCCCGCGTCGTGGAGTCCCGCGCGACGGATTCCCGCGCGACGGAGTCCCGCGCAATGTGGCTGCGTCTCCTCGCGGCAACGGTGATCCTCGTCGCGGCATACGTGATCCTCGCGCTGGTCGTCGGTCGGCAGGTGCCGGCCCGGGCCACCGTCGAGGGGATCGACGTCGGCGGGATGACCCAGCAGGTGGCCTCGGCCACCCTCCGGCGCGAGCTGGAGACCACGGCAACCGCGCCCATCGTCGTCTCGCTCGCGGACACCGGCCGGTCGATCCGGATCCAACCCGCGTCGTCGGGCCTGGCGCTCGACATCGACGGGACGCTCGAGGGGATGGCGGGGTTCAGCCTCAACCCGGTCCGGATCTGGGAGCACCTGATGGGTGAGATCCACCGGCCGGTGCTCACGACCGTCGACGCGACCAGGCTCAGGGCCGCCGTGGACAGCGGCGCGAAGGCCGTCGAGACGAAGCCCCAGGACGGGACCGTGACCTTCCCGGCCGGCAAGGTGTCGGTGACGCCCGCCGGGGTCGGGACCTCCGTCGACGTGTCCCGGCTCGTCGCGCAGATCTCGCAGGGCTATCCCCGGACGACCACGATGTCCGCCGACGTCACCCGGACCCCGCCGCAGGTCACCCAGGACAAGGTCGTCGCGGCTGTGCGGTCCTTCGCGACCCCCGCGATGTCGGCGCCGATCTCCCTCGTGGTCGGCGACCGGACCGCCCCGCTGCTCCCCGCCCAGGTGGCGCCGGCCCTGACGATGGTGGCCGACGACACCGGCACCCTCCGGCCGACGCTCGACGGTGCCGCGATCGGTCGGATCGTCGCGCAGCTCTCGACGGGGTTCCTCCCGCAGCCGCAGGACGCCCGCATCGTGCTGCAGAACGGGGTCCCGGTGGTCCTTCCCGCCGTCGACGGACTCCAGGTCGACCCCGCCACCGTCTCCGACCTGGTGCTCAAGGCGTTGACCGACCCGAAGCGCACGGCGACGCTGACGGCCACCGCTGCGAAACCGACCCTGTCGACCGACCAGGCCACGGCCCTCGGCGTGACCTCGGTCATCTCCTCGTTCGACTCGGCCTTCCCCGTCAACCCGTCACGCACGGCCAACCTGGTCGCCGCCTCCAACACGATCAACGGCACGTTTCTCGCACCGGGAGCGACGTTCAGCCTCAACGGGATCCTCGGCGAGCGCACCGCGGACAAGGGCTACCAGGAGGGCTACGTCATCGAGGGCGGCCGCCTCGTCAAGGGCACCGGCGGCGGCATCTCGCAGGTCTCCACCGTGGTCTACAACATCGCGTGGTTCGCCGGCGGCGACCTCGTCGAGCACACCCCGCACTCGTTCTACATCTCCCGCTACCCCGAGGGTCGCGAGGCCACGGTCTACTGGCCGACCATCGACAACAAGTGGAAGAACACCTCGAAGTACGGGATGTTGATCCAGATGTATGTCTCCGACAACCAGGTGCACGGGCGGATCTGGAGCACCAAGGTCTACGACGTCGAGGCGCAGCAGGGGCCGCGGAGCAACGTGCACACCGGCCGGGACATCGTCGACGCGACGGCGGCCTGCGTTCCCCAGCCGGTGGGCACCCCCGGCTTCGACGTCACCGTGACGCGGGTCTTCACGCAGAACGGCGTCGTCGTGAGGTCCGAGGACTACACGACGAAGTACGACCCCGAGGACAGGATCACCTGCACCAACCCCAACCACGCCAACTAGGTCCCCGCGGCCTTCGTGCGGCGGGGGCGTTGTCAGGTGGGGGCGTCGAGGTAGACGTAGGCGTGGTGGGTGGTGAAGCCGAGGCCCTGGTAGAGCGCGATGGCGGGCGCGTTGCCGGCCTCGACCTGGAGCATCATCGAGGGCATCCGGTGGTCGCGGGCGAGGGTGGCCATCGCCCGGACGACGGTCTCGCCGAGGCCCTGGTGGCGGTGGTCGGGGTCGACCCAGAGCGCGTGGATGCCGGCCCAGCCCGGGTGGATCGACATCCGGCCGACCGCGGTCAGGGCCGGTGCGACGCCGGTGGAGGCGAAGAGCTGGGCGGGCGAGCCGGTCAGCAGCTGCTCGGTGACACCGGGCAGGATCGTGCGCTGGCGTGCGTAGGTCTGCAGCCAGTCGAGCCGGAGCTCCGCCTCCATCGACACGGCCGGAGACCCGTCCCCGAGAGCCGGTATGCCGCCGCTGGAGCCCGTCATCGTCAGCGTCGGCTGCACCACGCGGTAGCCGCGCGACAGCAGCTCGGCGCCCAGCGGGTCGTCGCGGACGGCCTCGTCGCAAACGGCCTCGTCGCGGACCGAAGCGAGGTCGCCGGGGTCGGCCACGCCGGCGGGCAGGTCGAGGTGGAACCGGGGCGGGAGCTGCCGCGCGGCATACCAGCGTTCGACGTGGTCGACGGCGAGCGGCAGCGGCAGACTCGGGTCGCCGATCGCGAGCACGGAGTTGCCCCGGCCCGTGAAGCCGCTGGACGCCCGGAGGACCCAGTCGCCGAGGCCGGCGCGCTCGACCGGCGACCAGCCCTCCGCCATGACCAGCTCGAGGTCGTCGACCGAGATCGTCGTGTGCGCCGGCCCCGGTCGGGTCTGGCGCGGCGGCACGGCGCGGGTCGCCACGAAGTCCTTCCGCAGGATGGTGACCGGCCCCCGCGAGGTCTCGATCTCCACCGAGGTGTCGCTGACGGAGACGACCACCCCCACCGTGTCCGTGAGCGGCGGCACCGACCCCGGCGCTCGCCGGTGGCGCACCACGACCCGGGCCCCGAGCCGCAGGGGGTTGGCGGCCGGCCCGAGGGCGCCACTCGTGCCGTCAGCCATCCTGCTCATCGCTCCCTCGCCCCGTCCCACCGGTAGGCCCGTCCGACCGGTGAGCCCGGTGCAGTGGCAGCCGAGCCGACTCGGCATACTAGATCCTGTTCTCGCTCCACGCTCAGTCCGCCCGAAGGATCTCTCAGACCATGACCTACGTCATCGCCCAGCCCTGCGTCGACCTCAAGGACAAGGCGTGCATCGAGGAGTGTCCGGTCGACTGCATCTACGAGGGTGAGCGCTCGCTCTACATCCACCCCGACGAGTGCGTCGACTGCGGCGCCTGCGAGCCGGTCTGCCCGGTCGAGGCCATCTACTACGAGGACGACGTCCCGGAGGAGTGGGCCGAGTACTACAAGGCCAACGTCGAGTTCTTCGACGACCTCGGCAGCCCGGGGGGCGCCGCCAAGCTCGGCGTCATCGCCAAGGACCACCCGATCATCAGCGCGCTGCCCCCGCAGGAGCACGAGGAGTGATCGGGAGTCTCCCCGACTTCCCCTGGGACTCCCTGGCTCCGCACCGGGCCACCGCGGTCGCCCACCCCGACGGCCTCGTCGACCTCTCCATCGGGACGCCCGTCGACCCGACCCCGGCGGTCGTCCAGGCGGCGCTCGTCGCGGCCGCTGACGCGCCCGGCTACCCGTTCACCTCGGGGACGCGGGAGCTGCGGGAGGCCGTGTCGGCGTGGTTCGCCCGCCGGCGCGGGGTGCCAGGGCTCGACCCGGCGGGCGTGCTGCCGACCATCGGCAGCAAGGAGCTGGTCGCCTGGCTGCCCACGCTGCTGGGTCTGGGCGCCGGTGACGTCGTCGGCATCCCGGCGGTCGCCTACCCCACCTACGACGTCGGTGCCCGCCTCGCCGGGGCCACCCCGGTCGTCGTCGACGGGCTCACGGCGCTCGGGCCCCTGACGCAGGCGAACCGGCCAAAGCTGTTGTGGCTCAACAGTCCCAGCAACCCGACCGGCGCCGTCCTCGGCGTCCCGCACCTCGCCAAGGTCGTCGCCTGGGCCCGCGACCACGGCGTCGTCGTCGCCTCCGACGAGTGCTACGCCGAGCTCGACTGGAGCGGGGACACGGCGACCCCGAGCATCCTCGACCCCCGGGTCTGTGACGGCTCGCACGAGGGACTGCTCGCGGTCTACTCGCTCTCCAAGCAGTCCAACCTCGCCGGCTACCGCGCGGCCTTCGCCGCCGGTGACACCGCCCTGGTCGCCCGGCTGCTCGAGGTGCGCAAGCACGCGGGCATGATCGTGCCGGCTCCCGTGCAGGCCGCCGTCGTCGCGGCGGTCTCCGACGACGCTCACGTCGGCGCCCAGAAGGCCCGGTATGCCGCGCGCCGGGCCCGGCTGCGCCCCGCCCTCGAGGGTGCCGGCTTCCGGATCGACCACTCCGGCGCGGGTCTCTACCTCTGGGCGACCCGCGACGAGCCCGCGCTGACCAGCGTGGCGTGGCTCGCCGACCGCGGCATCCTCGTCGCGCCGGGGTCCTTCTACGGCGCCGCGGGCGCGCGGCACGTGCGGGTCTCCCTCACGGCGACCGACGAACGCGTCGAGGCCGCCGCGAGCCGGCTGTGAGCGGGTGGCAGGGGGTGGCGAGGTCCGCGGCATACGGGGAACCTCACAGTCGCCCGCCTGCCGACGGGTCCGGCCGCTGGGGTAGCGTCGGAACCGACGTTCCTGGCCCTGACGTGGCTCCTGCCGTCGTTGCCTCTCCCAACAGCTGGAGGAAACCACCCATGACCACCGACACCACGACCAGCAGCGACGTGTCCGAAGGCACCCTGTCCCTCGGCGGCAAGACCCTGACCCTGCCCGTGGTCCGGGCCACCGACGGCAGCGACGCGCTCGGGGTCTCGGCCCTGCTGAAGGAGACCGGCAAGGTCACCTATGACGCCGGCTTCGTCAACACCGCGGCGTGCAAGAGCGCGATCACCTACATCGACGGCGACGCGGGCATCCTGCGCTACCGCGGCTACCCCATCGAGCAGCTGGCGGAGAAGTCGTCCTTCGTCGAGGTGTCCTACCTCCTGATCTACGGCGAGCTGCCCACCCAGGCCGAGCTGGCCGACTTCGAGGACCGGATCCGCCGTCACACGATGCTCCACGAGGACCTCAAGGGCTTCTTCGGGGGCTTCCCCCGTGACGCGCACCCGATGCCGGTGCTGTCGTCCGCCGTCTCCGCGCTGTCGACCTTCTACCAGGACAGCCTCGACCCCTTCAACCGCGAGCAGGTCGAGCTCTCCACCGTCCGCCTCCTCGCGAAGCTGCCGACGATCGCGGCCTACGCGCACAAGAAGAGCGTCGGCCAGCCGTTCCTCTACCCCGACAACTCCCTCTCGCTGACCGAGAACTTCCTCCGGATGACCTTCGGCTTCCCGGCCGAGCCCTATGAGCTCGATCCCACGATCGTGAAGGCGCTCGACCTGCTGCTCATCCTCCACGCCGACCACGAGCAGAACTGCTCCACCTCGACGGTGCGGCTCGTGGGCTCCTCGCAGGCCAACATGTTCGCCTCGATCTCGGCCGGCATCAACGCCCTCTTCGGCCCGCTGCACGGCGGCGCCAACCAGGCCGTCCTGGAGATGTTGAGCAAGATCCAGAACGCCGACTACGACGTCGACACCTTCATGACGAAGGTGAAGAACAAGGAGGACGGCGTCCGGCTGATGGGCTTCGGCCACCGGGTCTACAAGAACTACGACCCGCGGGCGGCCATCATCAAGAAGACGGCCGACGAGATCATCGAGAAGCTCGGTGGCAGCGACGAGCTGCTCGACATCGCCAAGCGGGTCGAGGACATCGCTCTGCACGACGACTACTTCATCGAGCGCAAGCTCTACCCCAACGTCGACTTCTACACCGGCCTGATCTACAAGGCGATGGGCTTCCCGACGAAGATGTTCACCGTCCTCTTCGCCATCGGGCGGCTGCCCGGCTGGATCGCCCAGTGGCGCGAGATGATGGAGGACCCCGAGACCAAGATCGGTCGTCCCCGCCAGGTCTACGTCGGCGCCACCGAGCGCGACTACCTCCAGCTCGGCAGCCGCTGAGGCGAGGTCTGCGGACGACCGCTGGCGCCTCCGCCGTCAGCCGGTGGCCGTCCCGATCCGGATGACGACCGTCGTCGCCCCTGCCGACCCGCCCTGGCCCCAGGTCAGGGCGGAGGCGTCCTCGGCGCGGTCCCAGGTCCGACCGGCGACCTGCACCCGGTCGATGCCGTAGGCCTGGGCTCGCGCCACGGCCCACTGGGCGGCGGCCCACGCGCGCACGGCGTCGGGCGCCGCCACCGTCAGCTGCCCGCCCTCGACGGTCGCGGTGCTGTCGAGCTGGGCGGCCAGGTCGGCCGCGATGCTCGCCCCGGTGGCCGCCGCCGCCCCGTTCGCGGGCCGCGCCACCGGCTCCACCTGGCATCCGAGACCGGCCGGTGACTGCCCCGTCAGCGTCGACGCGAGCACCCGCCCCTGCTGCTCGTGGTCGGCGTACGCCTCGGGAAAACCGCTGCGCTGCACCGCCTGGGCCACCTTGGTGATCTCGCCCGTCTGATAGTCCTTGACCTTGATCAACGCGTCGTAGAACTTGTTGGTGCTGTATGCCGGGTCGAGGATCTGCGCCTTCGTGCCCCACCCCTGGCTGGGTCGCTGCTGGAACAGCCCGACCGAGTCGCGGTCGCCGTAGGTGAGGTTGAGCAGCTTCGACTCCTGGAGCGCGGTCGCGAGGGCGATGGTGGCCGCCCGGGCGGGCAGCCCGCGCTTGACCGAGAGGGCGGCGATCAGTGCGGCGTTGGCGGTCTGCTCGGGGGTGAAGGTGAACGACGTACCGGAGGCAGTGACGGTGCAGCTGGCGCTGAAGAGGCTGCGCCGGACCGCGAGGTAGGCCTGGTAGCCGCTGACCGCGACGATCACGAGCACGAGCAGGACGACGACCCGCCCGACCCACCGGCGCCGCCGTGGATGGCGCTCCCCGATCCCTCCCATCGACCTCGGCCGGGTATGCCGCGAGCCTGCACCCTCCTCGGCGAGAACGGGCCGCTCGTCAGGCGTTGGCATGCAGGGCGTCGTTCAGCGTGATCCCGGTGCCGGCGCGGTCGCGGGCCTCGACGGTCCCCGTGACGGAGTTGCGCAGGAAGAGGATGTTGTCGCGGCCGGAGAGCTCGAGCGCCTTGACGACCGAGCCGTCGGGGAGGGTGACCTTGGTGCCGGCCGTGACGTAGAGGCCGGCCTCGACCACGCAGTCGTCACCGAGCGCGATGCCGAGCCCGGACTGCGCGCCGAGGAGGCACCGCTCGCCGACGCTGACCCGCTGGGTGCCGCCGCCCGACAGGGTCCCCATGATCGACGCGCCGCCGCCGACGTCGGAGCCGTTGCCGACGACGACGCCCTGGACGATCCGTCCCTCGACCATCGAGACGCCCAACGTGCCGGCGTTGTAGTTGACGAAGCCCTCGTGCATGACGGTCGTGCCCTCGGCGAGGTGCGCACCGAGGCGGACCCGGTCGGCGTCGGCGATCCGGACGCCACTGGGCACCACGTAGTCGGTCATCCGCGGGAACTTGTCGACGGAGAAGACCTGCACCGCGCCGCGTCGTCGCAGTCGCAGCCGCGTCAGCTCGAATCCCTCGACGGGGCAGGGTCCGAAGCTGGTCCAGACGACGTTCTGCAGCTGTCCGAAGATGCCGTCGAGGTTGATCGTGTTGGGCCGGACGAGCCGGTGCGACAGCAGGTGCAGCCGCAGGTAGGCGTCCGCGGCCCCGGCCGGAGGGTCGTCGAGGTCGATCTCGATCGCGATCACGTGGGTCGAGACGCCGCGCGCGTCGTCGGGGCCGGTCAGGGCCGACAGCTCGTAGGGGGGCAGCTCGGCCACGTCGCGACGGCCGAGGTGCGGGTTCGGGAACCACGCGTCGAGGACCCGGACGGTCGGCTCCTGGTCCGGTCCGTCGACGGTCCGCACGTGGGTGGCGAGGCCGAAACCCCACGCGTGGCGCGCAACTGAGTCGTCGTGGCGTGCGCCGGAGTCGCCCCGAGAGTCAGTCATGGCGTCAACACTAGGCGAGGTGTGCCGGGAGGTTAGCCTTCCGTCCATGACCGCCGCGCCATCCCTCGACCTCTCCGACGACGTCGTCACCCTCACCGCAGCCCTCTGCGACATCCCCTCGGTGAGCCGGGACGAGGCCGCGATCGCCGAGGCGATCGAGGTCGCCCTGCGGCCCCTCACCCACCTCACCGTGACCCGTCACGGCAACACCGTCGTCGCGCGCACCGAGCTCGGTCGCGCCGAGCGGGTCGTCCTCGCCGGTCACATCGACACGGTCCCCCTGACCGCCTCGCCCAACCTGCCGACCAGGCGACAGTCCGGGGACGACGGGGGGCAGGGGCACGGCAGGGGGCCCGGGCACGACGGGGGACCCGACGAGCTGGTCGGCCGCGGCACCGTCGACATGAAGGGCGGCGTCGCCGTCCAGCTGCGCCTCGCCGCGCAGCTCACCGCACCCAACCGCGACGTCACCTACGTCTTCTACGAGGGCGAGGAGATCGACGGGCAGTTCAACGGCCTGGCCCACCTCGCGGACGACAACCCGCACCTCATCGCGGCTGACTTCGCCGTCCTCCTCGAGCCCACGGACGGGGCGATCGAAGGCGGTTGCAAGGGCACCCTGCGCGCCGACGTCGTCGCGAGAGGGGTCGCAGCCCACTCGGCCCGGCCGTGGAACGGCGCGAATGCGATCCACGCCGCCGGGGCGATCGTCAACCGGCTCATCGCCTACGAGGCGCAGACCGTCCACGTCGAGGGCCTCGACTACCACGAGGCCCTCCAGGCGGTCGGCATCACCGGGGGCATCGCCGGCAACGTCATCCCCGATAGGTGCGTCGTGACGGTCAACTACCGGTATGCCCCGGACAAGGACGCCGAGCAGGCCGCCGTCCACGTCAAGGACATCTTCACCGGCTTCGAGGTGGACGTGAAGGACAATGCGCCCGGCGCCCGCCCCGGACTGACCTTCCCCGCCGCGCAGGGCTTCGTCGAGGCGCTCGGCGTCCCGGTCCGCCCCAAGGAGGGCTGGACCGACGTCGCCCGCTTCTCCGCGCTCGGCGTGCCGGCGGTGAACTACGGCCCCGGAGACCCCAACCGGGCCCACACCGACGACGAGCGCGCGCCGATCCAGCAGTACCTCGACGCCGAGCAGGCGCTGCTCCGGTGGTTGCGATGAGCGACGAGCAGCAGCGGCCCGAGCAGCAGCCGCGCGCAACGGAACTGGACGGGCGCGAGCAGGACGAGCGGCAGACCGGCCCGGTCACGCTGCGCCGCGACAAGGTGCCGCCGACGACCACCGACCAGCGGCTGCTCGACAGCGGCCAGTCCGCCGAGTGGCTGCACGCCGACCCGTGGCGGGTGATGCGGATCCAGTCGGAGTTCGTCGAGGGCTTCGGCGCGCTCGCCGAGCTGGGACCGGCGGTCAGCGTGTTCGGTTCCGCGCGCACGACACCCGACGACCCGGCATACGGGATGGCGGTGGAGGTCGGTCGCCTGCTCGTCGAGGCGGGGTATGCCGTGATCACCGGCGGCGGGCCCGGCGCCATGGAGGCGGCCAACAAGGGCGCCTTCGAGGCCGGCGGGACCTCGGTGGGGCTCGGCATCGAGCTGCCCTTCGAGACCGGGCTCAACCGCTACGTCGACCTCGGGGTCAACTTCCGCTACTTCTTCGCCCGCAAGACGATGTTCGTCAAGTACGCGCAGGGGTTCATCGTCCTGCCCGGCGGGTTCGGCACCCTCGACGAGCTGTTCGAGGCGCTGACCCTCGTGCAGACCCGCAAGGTGACCTCCTTCCCGCTGGTGCTGCTCGGCAGCTCCTACTGGGGCGGCCTGCTCCGGTGGTTGCGCGACACGGCTCTCGCCCAGGGCACCGTCAGTGAGCGCGACCTCGCGATGCTCCACGTGGTGGACGACCCGGCCGAGGCGGTCCGGGTCGTGACCGGCTAGCCATTCGTGGCACGATCGGGCGGTGATCTGGTTGGTCCTCGTCGTCGCCGTGGTCCTCGTCGTGCTCACGACGGCCGCTGTGCTCGGGCGTGTCGACGGCTCGCTCGACGCCGCCACGACGAGCCTCAGCCACGAACCGCTGCCGCAGACCCCGCTCACCCCGGGTGACTTCGCCGAGCTGCACTTCGACACGGCGCTGCGCGGCTACCGGATGAACCAGGTCGACGGGGTGGTCGACCGCCTCCGCCGCGAGGTCGCCGACCTCGGCGACGAGGTGGCCCGGCTGCGACGGGCGACCGAGCGGCAGCCCGGGCCGGCGGATGGGCTCGAGCACGCCGAGCAGCCCCAGCAGCCCCAGCAGCCCCAGCAGCCCGATCAGCCCCAGCAGCTGGTCAGCGAGACCCCCGCCTCCCTCTCCGACAGGAGCTGACGTCCCCGTGCCCGCTGTCGTCCGCCGCACCATCGACGCCCCGCTGCAGCAGGTGTGGGACGTCTTCTCCGACTTCGCCACCTACGGCCGCTGGATCCCGCTGACGACGATGGTCGTCGACCCCGGCCCCACCCGGGTCGGCTGGGGTTTCGTCGGCCGCACCGGCCTCGGCCCGGTGGCCTTCCTCGACTCCATGCTCGTGACCGTCTGGGAGCCGCCCGGCGCCCCGAGCGCCTCCGAGGCGCGCTTCGCCGTCCGCAAGACCGGCCGCCTGCTCGCCGGCTGGGCCGAGGTCGAGGCCGTGACCGGCGCCGACGGCCGGGTCGACCTCACCTGGACCGAGGAGATCGTTCCCCGTCCCGAGTTCCTCGGCCGGCTCCTCGTGCCCCTGGCCGACCCGGTGACGAGCCGGTTGTTCGGGCGCGCCGTCGCCGGGATGGCGGGGGCGGCCGAGGCCGCGTCATGACGGGATCGTGAAGCCGCCATGAGCGAGTCGGACGCCAGCGGGATCGCGGTCGGCGAGGACGGCGTGGCCCGCTGCGCCTGGGCCGGTTCGACCCCGGACTACCTCGCTTACCACGACGAGGAGTGGGGCAGGCCCGTCCACGGCGAACGCGCTCTCTACGAGCGGCTCACGCTCGAGGCCTTCCAGTCCGGCCTGTCGTGGCTGACGATCCTGCGCAAGCGACCGGCCTTCCGAGCGGCGTTCCACGATTTCGACCCTGAACGGGTCGCGGCCTACGGCGTGGCCGACCGGGAGCGGCTGATGGCCGACGCGGGCATCGTCCGCAACGCGCGCAAGATCGACGCGACCATCGCCAACGCCGCCGTCGTCCTCGCGCTGCGGGACGACAGCGACGACAGCGACGACAGCGACGACGGCAACGAGAGCGACGGGCCGGGCGGTCTCGACGGCCTGATCTGGTCCCACGCCCCGGCCCACCACCGACCTCCGCAGCGCCTGGCCGACGTCCCCGCCACGAGCCCCGAGTCGGTCGCGCTGGCGAAGACGCTCAAGCGACGCGGGTTCGCCTTCGTCGGCCCCACGACGATGTATGCCGCGATGCAGGCCTGCGGCCTGGTCGACGACCACGTCGCGGCGTGCCACCGGTCAGGCGCCCCGGCCGGAGGAGGCGTCAGATGAGCTCGCCGCTCACCGGCCGGCGGGCGGAGCCGCTGGACGACGGGCCGGATCCGACGCCGACGCCGACGCCGCCGGCGGCCACCGGCCAGGTCAGACGGATCCTGCTCCCCGGCTTCCTCGTCCAGGTCGTCCTCCTCTATGCCGCGTGCCGGCTGCTGACCGGGATCCTGCTCACCGTCGATGCGGCCCGCCAGGTGCCGACCGGGTGGACCGGCCCGGTCGTCAACTACCTGACGTTCAGCGCCCAGTGGGACGGCCAGTGGTTCCAGCAGATCGCCGCGAGCGGCTATCCCGCGGCGCTGCCCGTCGACTCCTTCGGCGTGGTCCAGCAGAACCCCTGGGCGTTCTACCCCCTCTTCCCGCTGCTCTGCCGGTTCGTCATGGACGGCTTCGGCCTGAGCTTCTATGCCGCCGGCTCGACGCTGTCCCTGCTACTGGGGTTCGTCGCCGCGATCGCGATGGCCAAGCTGTTCGAGAAGCGGCTCGGGCGGCGCACCGCCCTGCTGTGCGTCGTCGTCTGGGCGAGCTTCCCTGCGGCGGCCTCCCTCCAGGTCGGCTACACCGAGTCCACCGCGATGGCCCTGCTGACCCTGGCGCTGCTCGCCCTGTCCAGCGAGCGCTGGCTGCTGGCAACGTCGCTCGCGCTGCTCACGGGTCTGGCCCGACCGATCGCGGTACCCCTCGCCGCAGTCACCCTCGTCGCCCTCTGGCTGCGCTGGCGGCGACGCGGGCGTGACCCGATCAGCGCGGGCGAAGGCCTCTCCGGCCTCGCTGCGCTCGCTGGCTGCGGGGTGGCCGGCCTGCTCTGGCCGGCGATCGCCTGGTGGGTCACAAGGCAGTCGAACGCCTATACCGAGACGATGTCGTCGTGGCGGGCCGGGCACGAGATCACCCCGTTCCACCCGTGGATGGACATGTCCCGCTACTACTTCGGGGAGACGTGGGGGCCGGTCTGGCTGACGGTCGCCTTCGTCGTCATCGCCGTCATGGTCCTCGGCCCGTGGGCCGCCCGGCTGGGACCGGAGCTGCGGACCTGGTCGCTGGCCTACCCGGCATACCTGCTGGTGGTGCTCGACCCCTTTACCTCGATCTTCCGCTACCTCATCCCGCTCTTCCCGCTGGTCCCGGTGCTCGTCGGGGTCGCCGGACGGGCCCGACCGCCGGCCCGGACGCCGTGGGTGGTGGCGCGCGCCGGCATCCTGCTCGTGCTGTTCGTCGTCGGTCAGTGGTACTGGATCGACATCCTCTGGCGGTTCGTCCCGCCGACCGACTACCCGCCGTGAGGGTCAGCCGCCCGTGAAGGTCGGCTTCTCCTTGGCGAGGAAGGCGTCGACAGCCTCCCGGTGGTCGGCCGAGCCGCCGGTGACCGACATCAGCTCGGCCTCGCGCGCGAGCGAGTCCTCGAGGGTGTGCCCGGCGCTGTAGGCGACGGCGCGGCGGATCGAACCATAGGCCAGGGTCGGACCGGCGGCCAGCCGCGCCGCCAGCTCACGCACCGTCGACGCGAAGTCGTCGGCGGCCACGACCCGGGAGACCAGCCCGAGGTCGAGGCACTCCTGCGCGCCGATCGTGCGCGGCATCAGCAGCAGCTCCTTGGCGCGCGAGGGGCCGACGAGGCGTGGGAGGGTCCACGAGGCGCCGGAGTCGCAGGACAGGGCGATCCCCGCGAAGGCGAGGTTGATGCCCGCGGTGTCGACGAGCACGCGCAGGTCGGCCGCGAGGGCGAAAGAGGCGCCGGCGCCGGCGGCGACGCCGTTGAGCGCGGCGATGACCGGCTTGTTCATCGTCGCGATGAGCGTGACGATCGGGTTGTAGTGCTCCAGCACGGTGTTGCCGAGCGCCGGACCACCTGACCGCAGGCCCGCGACGTGCTCCTTGAGGTCCTGGCCGACGCAGAAGGCCCGACCCGAGCCGGTCAGCACGACGCACCGCACCGCCCGGTCGTCGGCGGCCTGCCGCAGCGCCACGAGGAGGGCCTCCTTGAGCGCGAGGTCGAGGGCGTTCATCGCGCCCGGCCGGTTGAGGGTCAGCGTGGCGACCCCGTCGAGGTGCTCGACCAGCACGACACCATCGGTGGTGGGGGACATCTCGGCTCCTCGGTGCCTCGGCAGGTGCGCGACCCGGCGCGGGTCGCGGAACCCAAGCCTCCCACCGTCCCGCCGTCGGCCTCTCACCAGCCTGCGACCGGCCTTTCACCAGCCTGCGACCGGCCTTTCACCAGCCTCGCCGACCCCTGCGGCGGCGGGGGCGATTTCGTTCGGCGCCGCACCCTGCGTGATAATGGTCATCGAACACTCATCGTCCCTCCGACGCTGCAGGGTGCACCATCCCTGCGGCACCTCGAGCCGCGAGACCGATGAGCGAGATCATCCACAGAAGGGGAGCCAGCCCATGGCGGCAATGAAGCCCAGGACCGGAGACGGTCCGCTCGAGGTCACCAAGGAAGGGCGTGGCATCGTCCTTCGTATGCCCCTCGAGGGTGGCGGTCGCCTGGTCGTCGAGATGACGCCCATCGAGGCAGCGAGCCTGCGGGACGCGATCCAGGGGTGCGACGGCGTCAGCTGACCCGCCACTGACCGAGGTCACCGGGGGTCGTCGGGGGTCGCCGGGGTCGCTCGGGGCTGTGGGGAGTGTCTGCAGCGTTCTCGCCGGATTCTCAGGTGAGATGTGCAGGATCTGCGGCCATGACCACGACTCCGTCCCACCCGGCCTCTCGCCTGCCGCGCCCCGTCCTGCATCACCCCGCCAACGTCGCCATGATGGAGCGCCGGGCCAACAGCATGCAGCTGCGGGTCGCCGACGCGATCACGACGTTCGCCGGGTCGATGAAGTTCGTCTACGTCCACATCGTGGTCTTCGCCGCGTGGATGCTCTTCTTCGAGAAGAGCCCCTGGCCGACGCTCACGCTGGTCGTGTCGCTGGAGGCCATCTTCCTGTCGACCTTCGTCATGATCGGCCAGAACCGGCAGGCCACCTTCCAGCAGGCCAAGGCCGACCACGACTTCGTCGAGTCGGAGCTCGAGCTGAAGACCAACACCGACCTGACCCGGCAGATCCACATCCTCACCACCGAGCTGCACCGCCGGGTGCTCAGTCAGGACGGCGACGGGCAACACTGACCTGCCACGGCGCACCGTCGACCCACGGGTCGAGGTGCCAGGTGGCGAAACGGTGTTCGAGGACGAACCCCACGGCGGTGAGGTCGGCGTCCAGGTCTCCCACGGCATACTCGCGGTCGGTCGCGAAGCCGAGGGCGAGCCGCCCGCCGCTCGCCAGCAGGGTGTATGCCGCGCGCAGCACCTCCCGCTCGGTGCCCGGCGCGACGTAGACCAGGACGTTGCCCGGCAGCGCGACGACGTCGAAGGGGCCATCGAAGCCCTCGTCGGCGAGCACCCCGGCATCGAGCTCGAGCAGGTCGCACGTGAGGTAGGGGACGCCGGGATGGTTCGCGCGGGCGTGCGCCAGCAGCCCTGCATCGCGGTCGACGCCGATGGCCAGGTGACCCATCCGGGTCAGGGCCGCGGCGACCCGTCCGGTGCCGGCGCCGCCGTCCAGGATTCGCGCGCCCCGTGGGGCCAGCGCGTCGATGAAGCGGGCCTCGCCCTCGAGGTCGTCGCCGTTGGCGACCAGCCCGTCGAACCGGGCGACGTAGAAGTCCCAGTCGTCACCGGTGACCGTCTCCTCCCACCGGGTCGGCGGGGCCGTGCCGTGCCGGTGGTGCGCCATCGCGCTCAGCGCTTCACGGCGACGAGCAGGCCGTCGCCGACGGGCAGGAGGTTGGTCCTGAAGCGGTCGTCGTCACGCAGCGACTTGCCGAGGTCGCGCAGCGTGCGGGTGGTGTCGTCCCGCGCGGCGGGATCGGCCACCTTGTCGCGCCAGAGCATGGTGTTGACGAGCATGACGCCGCCGGAGCGCAGCAGCCGTCCGGCTTGCGTGACGTAGGCGGGGAACTCGTTCTGGTCGCCGTCGACGAGGACGAGGTCGTAGGCCCCGTCCGTCATCCGGTCGAGGACGTCGAGGGCGCGACCGGTGATGACCCGGGTGCGCTGGTGCGCCACTCCGGCAGCGGCATACGCCTCCTTGGCGGCTCGCTGGTGCTCGGCCTCGAGGTCGATCGTCGTGAGGATGCCGTCGTCGGGCATCCCCTCCAGCAGCCACAGCCCCGACACCCCGGCGCCGGTGCCGATCTCGACGACCGCGCGGGCGCCGACGGACGCGGCAACCATGCGCAGGGTGGCGCCGACGCCGACGCCGACGGGTGCGCATCCGAGCTCCTCCCCGCGACGCCGAGCGGTCAGGGCGGCCTCGCTCTCGGTCACGAAGTCCTCGGCGTAGGCCCAGCTGGCCGGCTTCTGTGAGCTCATGTCCTGAGACCCTACTCGGGTCGACCCGGGCCTCTCGTCCACATTTGTCGGCGCCGCGCGGGGACTCCTGCCGGTGGCCTCGGCATCCACGCCCCGGGTCCGCTCCGAATCACCGGAAGGGACGACGCTGCGGGTCACACCGAGAAGCAGGGGGCGAGTCAGGGTCGTCCCAGGGTCGTCCCCGATGGAGGGGCAAGGCACAGGCTTGGCACAGTAGAATCTTCATCCAGGCAGGAACTCTGAGATCACGCGGTTCGTCAACCGGACTGAGGATCTCTCGAAAGGCGTTGCACGTGACCGACACCCTGACCGGATCCCCGGCCCTGCAGGATGCGGCTCCCGACCCCGCGTGGACCCCTCCCTCCTGGGAGGAGATCGTCACGCAGCACTCGGCGCGGGTCTACCGGCTCGCCTACCGCCTGACCGGCAACCCCTATGACGCCGAGGACCTCACGCACGACGTGTTCATCCGCGTCTTCCGATCGCTGAGCTCCTACACCCCCGGCACCTTCGAGGGCTGGCTGCACCGGATCACGACGAACGTCTTCCTCGACAAGATGCGTCGCAAGCAGCGGATCCGCTTCGACGCCCTGCCCGAGGACGCCGCCGGCCGGATGGCCAGCCGCGAGCCCGGCCCGGAGCAGACGTTCTACGACACCCACTTCGACGACGACGTCCAGCACGCGCTCGACGCCCTGTCGCCGGACTTCCGTGCGGCCGTCGTCCTCTGCGACATCGAAGGCCTGTCCTACGAGGAGATCGCCGCGACGCTGGGCATCAAGCTCGGCACCGTCCGCTCCCGCATCCACCGTGGCCGTGCCCTCCTGCGTGAGTCGCTCGCGCACCGGGCTCCCGGCGCCGTCGCCGCTCCGGCGACGCGCAAGGCGCCGGCCCGCCACGGCATCGCGATGCCGGCTCGGGTCATACCGGGGGCCAGGTGAGGTGAGCAGGCACCTCGGGCTGCAGGTCAGCGCATACGTCGACCGTCGACTGGACGCGCCCGTCCTGCGCGCCTTCGACCAGCACCTCGTCGCCTGCCAGGTGTGCTGCTATGCCGCCGACCAAGAGCGTCGCCTCCTCGCCTCGCTGCGTCATGGCGCCACCCCGGGGCTGTCCGACGGTCTGCAGTCGATGCTCCTGGGACTCGGCTCGCCGGGCGGGTGCGGTGCCGCGCAGTCGGCTCCCCGTCCGCTCGTCGTCCGACCCGTGACCCGCCCCGTCCCGACGGTCGCTCCCGCCGCGCCGGCCCTGCACCGGTCGCCGCGGCGTGCGGCGATGTTCGCCGGCTTCGCCGCGAGCGCGTCGGCCGCCGCCGCGATCGGCCTCGCGGTGGCCGGACCCACCGCGGCGACCGCGGTGCCCCGCGCGCCCCTGACGGTGCCTCGCTCGTCGTCGAGCACCTCGGCCGACACGGCCGCGTTCCTCACGGCCAGCCGCGTCGTCGCGCCCCGTGCCCCGCGTCTGGTCGACGAGGGCGGCCGATGACCGACGGGTCGCTCGATCGCCCCACCGGGTCACCGGATCGCCCCGAGAGGGAGGCACCCCGGCAGCCGATGCCGTGGGACGACTTCGGCGTGCCCCAGGGCGGTCCCCACGGCGGTCCCCAGAACCGTCACGGGGGCCTGCCCGGTGCGGGCACCACCCAGCCGATCGAGACCTCGAACTGGGCCACCTCGCCCTGGGCGCAGGCCCCGGGCGCGCCGCCCTCATCCACCCCCATGCCGCCCCCAGCCGCGTGGGGCGCGCCGTCGGCTCCGCCTCCCGGGCCTCCGCGTGCCGCAGGTCCCCCCACGATGCCGCCCGCCCCTTATCCGGGGCTGCCCGGCCAGGAGGGCTTCGCCGCCCCCGGCGCGGCATACGGGCCACTGCCCGCACCGACGAGGCCGGTTCCGACGACGAGCCGCAAGCCCCGTCGTGGCCTCGCCATCGTGGCCCTCGCACTCGTGTCCGCGCTCATCGGCGGCGTCGTCGTCGCCTTCGGCACCCACTACCTCGACGGGGGAGTGAGCCTCGGGGCCGCGCTGCCCGCACCCGGGCCCGGGTCGACCGCGCGGCCGGACGGCAGCATCGCGAAGATCGCGGCCAACGCGCTACCCAGCGTCGTGACGATCAAGATCAAGGCGGCCGGCGGCACGGGCACCGGGTCGGGTTTCGTCATCGACAAGCAGGGCCACATCCTCACCAACAACCACGTCGTCGACGCGGCCGGTGGCTCCGGCACGATCACCGTGGAGCTCAACAACGGCACGGACCTCCCCGCCCAGGTGGTCGGCAAGGACGCCTCCTACGACCTGGCCGTCCTCAAGGTCAACACCACCGATCTCCCGCCCCTCGAGTTCGGTCGCTCGGCGGACGTCGTCGTCGGCGACGGGGTGATCGCCGTCGGGGCACCGCTCGGGCTCGACGCGACGGTGACCAGCGGCATCGTCTCCGCGCTCAACCGCCCGGTCACCCCGGGTGACGGCGGCGACACGAGCTACATCAACGCGATCCAGACCGATGCGGCCATCAACCCCGGCAACTCCGGTGGGCCGCTCCTGGACATGAACGGCCGGGTCATCGGGGTCAACTCGGCGATCGCCCGGGTGCCGGGCTCGAGCGCCGACACCGGCGGCAACATCGGCGTGGGCTTCTCCATCCCGAGCGACCAGGCCGCGAAGACCGCCCAGCAGCTCATCACCACGGGCAAGGCGGACCACCCCGTGCTCGGCGTCAACGTCGACCAGGGCTACGACGGCAACGGGGCGAAGATCGCGCAGGGCGGTGTCCCGTCGGGCAGTCCGGCCGCCACCGCCGGCCTCCAGGGCGACGACATCGTCGTGGGCTTCGAGGGCCGGAAGGTCACCGACGCCAACGCCTTGATCGTCGCGGTCCGCGCCAAGAACGTCGGCGACACCGTCAAGCTCACGGTGCTGCGAGGCAACCAGACGCTGGATGTCACAATGACCCTCCAGGGTGCGACGGGCTGAGGGAGACCAGAGACGTGTTCGGCATCAACAGCTCGGAGTTCCTGATCCTGCTCGTGGTCGCGATCGTCGTGCTCGGTCCCGAACGCCTGCCGGAGTATGCCGCGAAGCTGGCCAAGCTCGTCCGTCAGGCGCGCACCTTGGCGACGAACGCCCGGTCGCAGCTGGCCGAGCAGATGGGTCCGGACTTCGACGACATCGACTGGAAGCAGTACGACCCCAGGCAGTACGACCCGCGGCGCATCGTGCGTGAAGCCCTGATGGAACCGATGGACGACGCCCCTGCCGACAAACCCCAGTCGGGGGTCATGGCCCCCTCGACCCAGCAGGTCCACGACGCGTCCAAGCCCACCCCCTGGGACGTCGACGCCACCTGACCTCGGGCTCAGCGGCTGGAGGGCTCAGCGGCTGGAGGGCTCAGCGGCTGGTGGGCGTCAGCCCCAGCGAACGGCCGGCGAGCCCGCGGGCGCGGGTGGACAGGCCCCGGGCGATGCCGCGCAGGGCGACGGCGGCGGGGGAGTCGGGGTCCGACAGGACGACCGGGGTGCCGTTGTCGCCGCCCTCGCGCAGCCGGGTGTCGAGGGGGATCTGACCGAGCAGTGGCACGTCCGCGCCGATCGACCGGGTCAGGGAGTCGGCCACGGCCTGGCCGCCGCCGGACCCGA
>NZ_JANXRJ010000054.1 GCF_025353065.1 Lapillicoccus sp. | reverse complement strand
CCGGGTCGCCGACGAGGACACCGACTTCATCGAGGACAACCGGAGGTTTTTCGTCGAGGTACTCCCCGGGCGCGACGCACCGCTCGGGGCCCCGGGCGGTTCGCACAAGACCGGGGCCATCGGGGTGGACACCCCGATGGTGACGGATCGCTGAGCCGTGCAGGGCGGCCACGTCCTCGTCGATGCGCACGTCCACGTGCCGGTGCTGGGCAGCCTGCGTCCGGCGTGGGTGCAGTGGGCGCGCGACTTCGGCCCGGACGGCCTCCTCGACCGGGTCTGGGACACCGACGGTCGCCCGCGACCGGCGGAGCTCGACACGCTCTTCGGCGACGAGGGTGTCGATGTCGCGATGCTCTTCTGCGAGTACAGCCCCAAGGCCACCGGGATGCAGGAGTTCGACGACCTCCTGCCGATCGTCGAGCACAACCCCGTGCGCTTCCACCCCGTTGCCAACGTCAACCCCCACCTCCACTTCCCGATCGCGACCGAGCTGACGCGGCAGCTCGACCACGGCGCCGCGGCCCTGAAGCTCCATCCCGTCCACGGCGGGTTCCGGTGCGACGACGCAGGTCTCTACCCGGCATACGCGGTCCTCGAGGAGCGGGGCGTGCCGCTCGTCGTGCACTGCGGCACCAGCACCTTCCCCGGCTCGTCCAACGAGTTCGCCGACCCCACCTACCTGCTCCCCGTCGTGCGCGACTTCCCCGGCCTCGACATCGTCCTCGCCCACGGCGGCCGCGGCTGGTGGTACGACGCTGCCGCGTTCCTGGCCCTGACCCACCCGACCGTCTGGATCGAGCTGTCCGGGCTGCCCCCGAAGCGGCTGCCCGAGTACTACGCGCGCCACGACCTGACCCGCCTCGCCCGTCGCTGGATCTTCGGAACCGACTGGCCGGGGGTGCCCAGCATCGCCCGCAACGCCGCCGCTGTCGCCGACCTGCTGCCGGAGGACGTCGCGACGCTCGTCCTCGGTGGCAACGCGATGAGCCTGTATGCCGGGCTGCCGGACCCGGCCGACCTGCCGGACCAGACCCCTGCCCGGCCCGCGCACGACGAGAGGAACCGTGATGGCTGACCTTCCGGTGACCGGCCGCCCCGCCGGCGAGCTGACCGACGAGGAGCTCGAGCAGCAGGGGACCCAGGCGCATGCGACACGCAACTGGGTGTTCCTCCACGGCAGCGCGGAGCAGTTCGCCCGGCACACGACGCGGATGCTCGAGCTCGAGGCGGAATACGTCCGGCGCTTCCCGAGGCGCACCTGGCAGGGGTCCGGCGGCGCACCCGCCGTGGCCGCGAGCCCGCCGGACGTCACGGTCGACCCGGAGCTCGCCTTCCTCCGGGCCCTCGAGGCGGCCGGCGGTCGGCTCCACAAGCTCGAGGCCCACCAGGCAGCACGGGTGGCCGGCCTCGACCGGACGTCGCTCGCCGGGCTCTACAAGAGCGACCCGCCGGCCCTGGGCACCGAGGGAGTCGAGCGGGTGCTCACCGACGCCGGGCGAGCCCGTCTCGCGAGGCTGCTCGCCACCGAATGAGGGCTGCGGGCGCGGAGCCCGGGCCGCGTGTCCGGCCGGTGTCCGCAGACGGTCTCGCCCGGATCAGGTGAGGTTCTGCAGCCGGACCTGCCCCCGCGAGACGAGCACCCCGTCGGCGTCGTGGGTCTCGACGACCCACACCTGCTGCGATCGCCCGCGGTGGATCGGCAGTGCGCTCGAGGTCAGTGCACCCCCGCGGACGGCCCTGTAGAAGTCGGTCGAGTTGCTCACGCCGACGACGTGCCCGCGGTCGCCCCACCACAGCGCGGCGCCGACGCTGGCCAGGGTCTCGACGACCGTGCAGTGGACGCCACCGTGGACGATCCCGTAGGGCTGGTGCAGTCCCGGGCCGGCCTCCCAGCGGGCCGTGACCTCGTCACCGTCGGCCCGGTCGAACTGCAGGCCCAGCTGCGCGGCGAAGCCGCCGAGGATGTCGTCCTGCTCCAGGAGGTCGAGCTGCATGACGGGGCCCCTCGGGTGTCGTGCATCCGGGACGGGTGGGCGTGGATGCGGAGACCGCCAACCTAACGCGAGGACGCGGCCCGGCGGGCGGCAGCCCCGTGAGCCCGGTCGGACCCGCTCGGCACTCCGGCCGATGCCGCAACGACGGTCAAGCCGGCAACGGCGTCGCGGCAGCATGCTGGAGCCATGGACGACAGAGCATCACCGGACCTCCGCTCCTCGGACCACCTGGCGACCATCCTCGACCTGGCTCAGGCGGGTCTCGACGACCCCGAGGCGGGCCCGGACGACCTCGCGGCGCGAGCCCACCTGTCCCGCTTCCACTTCGACCGGATCGTCACCGCGGCGACGGGCGAGCCTCCCGGGGCGATGCGGCGCCGGCTGCTGCTCGAGCGGGCGGCATACCGGCTGCTGCGGATGGACGACCCAGGGTCGGTCGCGCGCACCATCCTCGACGTCGCCGTCGAGGCGCGCTACGGCTCGCACGAGGCCTTCACCCGGGCGTTCGCCCGGGCCTACGGAACGACCCCCACGGCGGTGCGCGCCATGCCGCCGCTCACCTTCCGCCAGCTGGAGCTGCCCAGCCCGAGTGGTGTGCATTTCCAACCGCCGGGCGGCCTCCGCCTCCCGGCCCCCACGAAGGAGACCGAGATGAACCTGCTCCAGAAACTCGTCGATCACCACGTCGACACCCTCACCGCCGTCCTCGAGCGCGCCGCCACCCTCCCCGACGAGACCCTCGACGCACCGATCGTGGTGTCCGTCGAGACGATCGACGACGACCCCACCCTCCGATCCGTGATCAACGCGATGGTCACCCAGGAGGAGCACTGGGTCTCCGCCCTCCGCGGGGGGCCCTGGCCGGACGAGAGCCACCGCACGATCGCCGGTCTGACCGCCCGGCACGAGGTCTCCGGCCGGGACTACCGGGAGGTGGTGGCGCTGGCCCTCGCTGCGGGCACCCTCTCCGACACCGTCGTCGACACGACCTGCTCGCCGCCGACCACCCACACGATAGGTGGGATCATCGGCCACGTCATCACCTTCGCCGCCGTGCGCCGGACCCTGGCGATCGGCGCCCTCCGGACCCACGGGATCACCGACTCGGCGCCGGCGACCCCCGGCCGTTCCTCGAAGCCGCGGCGGGTTGAGGCGGGCGTCGGCTACGAGCCGGACGTCAGCACCACGCCGGTCAGCCCGGCGGCCGCGCCACCGGCGGGCCACTCGAGACGGACTGCGCCCGACCCACCCGACCCGCCCGACCCGCCGGATCCACCCGGGCCCGACACCGACAGCTCGAACGCACCGGCGGCGGTCCGGCGCACGGTCGGAGCCACGGCCTGCCAGGTGCTGCCGCCATCGGGCGAGACGAGCACCCGCAGGTCGGGGATCGCCGCCGCCGCGACCGCGAACGTCGCGGAGCGCAGACCGGGACGGTTCCACGTCACGGAGCCGGGCGCCCCGGCCGGAGGCGAGACGGCGATCTGCGTCCCGACGGGCGTCCGGAGCAGGTTGTCGGTGTGCGCCGCCGTGAGGTACCAGTCCTCGAGCGGGTCGACGACCAGGCTCTCCCCGGCGGCGACCGACCGGTCGCCCGACGTGTCCAGCACGGCTCCGGCCGGATCGACGCCCAGGACGCGGTAGCCCACGACGCCGGCCGGGGTCGTCGCGTCGGTCCACGGAGCGTCGTTGGCAGACAACGGCGTCGGCGTGATCGTCGTCCAGCCGCCGCCGTCGACCGACCGCTGCACGAGATAGCCGTCCGCCCCGGCGCTGCCTCGCCAGGTCAGGACGTTGCGGCCGTCGACCGCCTCGATGCCCGTCAGCAGGGGAGTCGAGGCGAGGGCACCGGGGTCCGCGCTCGCCCGCCCGGTCATCCCGGCGGCCAGCCTCCGCAGGGCCACGACGTCCGCCCGCATCGCTGTGGTGTCACCGGGGTAGTGCAGCGTGTAGCCGTCGTCGTGGCGGACGTAGCCGTAGTGGTCGGCGAGCGGGAACAACGACCAGTAGAGGGCGCCGCTGATCCGCCCGTCCCCGGTCACCGCGCTCCAGTCCTGTCCGGCTGCCCCCGTCGACCCGAACTCGCCCGCCACGAACACCTTTCCGGCGGAGGTCACCCTCGCCGCGTCGGTCTCCATCCGGTGCGGGTCCGCGGGGTAGTAGTGCGTGTCGCTGATGTCGACCGCGGGCGCCCCGAGGACGGCGCCGCTCACCCCGCTACCCTGCCCGGCGGCCACGAGCTGGTGGGGGGCGAGGCCCTTGACGAAGGTGGCGTCCGTCTGGACCCACTCCGTGGTCATCCCCTGCAGCTCGTTGCCGAGGTCCCAGGCCATGATCGTGGGGTCCGCGGCATACGTCAGGCCGGTCCACGGGTTGACGTGCGTCAGCAGCGTCCGGACACCGCCCTGGTATGCCGCCCGCGCTCGGTTGTCGGTGTAGAAGAGGGCGCCGTTGTCGGCCGTGCTCAACCCGAGGCCGCGCAGGATGTCGAACCGCCCGCCGTGGTAGTACTCCCAGTTGTCCGTCAACGGGACGACGAGCCGCAGCCCGAGGCGCTTCGCCTGGGCCACGGAGTAGTCCATGGTGGCGAAGGCCGCGGGGTTGGTCGTCCCCAGGCTCGGCGTCAGTGCCTTGGGCGTCCCCAGCGAGACGCCGAGGGTGTGCGCGCGGACGACCGTCGCCCCCATCGCCCTGGCCGTGGTGAGGCCGTCGCGGATCCGGAAGAAGCTGGGGTAGTCGACGGTCCCGGCCTGTGCCGGGGAGACTCCGCCGACGTTCTCGTCGAGCCCCGCCCAGTAGAGGTTGGCCCCGGCGAACCGGAAGGTGGCGGCTCCGAGCGTCAGGCGTGACCCGTCCCGCTGCACGAAGCCGTCGCCCACGCTGCCGGTCGTGCCGGTCGTGCTCCTGCCGGCCGGCGCCGGAGCCGCCCGGGAGGCGGCCGGGAGGCCGACCGCGAGCAGCGGCAGGAGAAGGGCCAGGACGGCAACGGCGGCGCGTGGATGACCTCCGGTGCGCGCGGTGCGGGGGCTCGGCATAAGGAGTCCACCGTATATCCCGGCTAAAACGGACAAATATGACTTAAGTGAATTGGGTGAAAGGGGACGGATACCCTTTTTGACCTTCACGCACCTCGACGGAACGGGAAAAATCTGGTGATTCCAGACATCAATGAGAGGGGTCGCCGGGGCGCAGCAGCCCTTTCGGCTTTCAGGGTGAAAGTCGGACAGACCACCTTCCCGCACTGCCCGCAGTCGGTCCCGGGCCGGAAGTGCTGGTGGGTGTCCAGCATGTGACCACAGGTGCAGGGCGGGTCCGTCACATCGGCCGACATTTTTGTCCGTATTTCGCCCAGTTAGCGGTAATTCTCGAGGGAATCCCTCGAAGATTTGCGAGAAATGGCAACGGAAACCCCATCCGGACGGGACGATGAATGCGAACCCTTGTCACAGAGGTACACGATCTGGACCAGCCGGTGGGGGACACCGCGCTCGGGCCGTCAATGGGGACAGCTTGACCACCAAAGGGGTGGTCTGCGATCGGTGCTGCCGTCCTATTGGAGAATTCGATGACACTCACGCCACGCCGCCCTTCCACGCCAACCATCACTATCGTTGTCCCAGCACGTAACGAGGCACGCAACCTCGAGATCGTGCTGCCGCAGCTGCCGCAGGTCCACGAGGTGATCGTCGTCGACGGGCACTCCAGTGACGACACCGCAGCCGTCGTGTCACGGACACTACCCTCGGCCCGCTTCATCCAACAGACCCGACGCGGCAAGGGCAACGCCCTCGCCTGCGGTTTCGAGGCGGCGACCGGCGACATCATCGTCATGTTCGACGCCGACGGATCCGCCGATGCCGCCGAGATCGCTGCCTACGTCGACGCCCTCGAGAGCGGCGCCGACTTCGCCAAGGGCAGCCGCGTGCTCGCCGCCGGTGGCAGCGAGGACATCACCTGGCTGCGGGACGCCGGCAACAAGGTGCTGACCGGCATCACCAACGTCCTCTTCCGGACCCGCTACACCGACCTCTGCTACGGCTACAACGCCTTCTGGCGCGACATCCTGCCGACGCTCGCCATCCCGTCCTCGACGGTGGAGGGCCCGCAGTGGGGCGACGGCTTCGAGATCGAGACCCTGATCAACTGCCGCGTCGCGGCGGGCGGCCTGCAGATCCACGAGGTGCCGAGCGTCGAGCTCGAGCGCATCCACGGTGAGAGCAACCTCAACACGTGGCGCGACGGCACCCGGGTGCTGCGCACGATCGTCACCGAGCGCTTCCGCCGCGGCGCAGCAGCCGTCGACACCGTCCCGGCCGCCGACGTGCTCTCCCAGGCCCCCGAGGCCCACGCCTCGGTGGACCTCGAGGTCCACGCACCGGTCCACGCCGAGGCGCACGCCGTGCGTCACCTCGAGCACGCCCACGAGTCCTCCCACCACCGCGACCCGGCTCCGCTCCGTCGACGCTCGGCCGTCAGCGCAGGGCAGCGGGACACGGCGTGAGCACGGGCCACCCACCCCGGGTGCTCGTCGTGGGCTCGGGCTGGCGGTTCACCTCGGGCATCAGCTACTACACCTGCCGGCTGGCCAACGCCCTGGCGTCGGAGCTGCCGACCGACGTCATGCTCATGCGTCAGCTCGTGCCGACGGCGCTCTACCCGGGTCGGGGCCGCGTCGGCCGCCCGGTCAACGACGTCGACTACGCGCCGGGGATCGACGTCTACGACGGCGTCGACTGGTTCTGGGGGAGCTCGATGCGCGGCGCCCGCCGCTTCATCGAGAACGAGCGCCCCGACGTCGTCGTCCTCCAGTGGTGGACCGGAGCCGTGCTCCACAGCTACCTGCGCCTGGCGACGCTCGCCCGTCGTCGTGGCGCCAAGGTCGTCATGGAGTGGCACGAGGTCCAGGACACCGGTGAGGCACGGATCCCCGGCGTCGTGCGCTACGTCCGCAAGGCGATGGACCTGCTGCTCCGCCGGGTCGACGCCCACGTCGTCCACTCGCGCTACGACCTCGACCTGCTCCAGAAGGCCTACGGCCTCGAGGACGACGGTGCCGGCTCGGTGACGATCGTCCCCCACGGCCCCTACGACCACGTGAAGCAGAAGCCCGCCGAGCACACCCCGAACACCGTGGCGGCCCCGCCGGTCCGTCGCAGCGACGACTTCACGGTGCTCTACTTCGGGATCATCCGTCCCTACAAGGGGCTCGAGGATCTCGTCGAGGCGTTCTCCGCCCTGCCGCCCGCGATCCGCGACACCATGCGCCTCACCATCGTCGGCGAGACGTGGGAGGGCTGGGACGCGCCGCTCGAGGCCGTCGCCGCCAGCCCGGCGCGCGACCGCATCACCGTCGTCAACCGCTACGTCACCGACGCCGAGGCGCAGCAGCACTTCGCCAATGCCGACGCGGTCGCCCTGCCCTATCGCAGGTCCTCCTCCTCGGGCCCGCTCCACATGGCGATGAGCGCCGGCCTGCCGACGATCGTCACCTCCGTGGGTGGCCTGGTCGATGCGGCTGCCGGCTACGAGGGGATCTCCTTCGTCCCGCCGCAGGACGTGCCGGCGCTCACCGCGGCACTGACGTCGCTGCGGGCGTCGCGCGGTCGACGGTATGCCGATCCGCACAGCTGGGCGAACACGGTCGACGCCTACCAGGGCATCTTCCGCCACCTCGGTCTCGCCCCCGACCCGCACTCCGACAGCGTGTCCGCGGCCCCCGACATCACGCCCGTCACCGAGGCCGCTCAGTGCGGCCACGAGCAGGCGACCACATGACCACCCTTCGTCCCGAGCACCACTCGTCCTCACTGGAGATCACGATGACAACCACCACCAGCGTCAGCCACCGCCGCCTGCTCTGGTCCGTTCTGACCGGACTGCTGCTCATCGCCGTCACTGCCCTGAGCGCCGGTCCCGCGAACGCCGACTCCGTCGGTGCCGCGGGCGCGACCCCGCCCGGCAAGGCCTGGATCCGCGCCGGCCACTTCATCCCCGGCTTCGGCGCCGCGCGCGTCGACCTCAAGCCGGCGTCCGGCTCGACCGGCTCGATCGTGATGTCCCCCAACGCGGGATACGGCGACGTGACCTCCTACCAGAAGCTCGACCCCGGCACCTACACCGTGAGCATCTGGGACGCCACTGCCCCCGCTGACGCGACGCCCACCCTGTCGCGGTCCTTCACCGCCGCGTCGGGCAAGGCCCAGACCATCGCCGTGATCGGCACGGCCAGCGCGCCGCGGCTGGCCATCCTCAGCGACGACCTCACCCCACCGGCGGCCGGCTCGGCCCGTGTCCGGGTGCTGTCCGCCTCCTCGCTCGCCCCGATGGTCAACGTGATGGCGGTCAATGGTCCGACCATCGCGACGGACGCCGTCCTCGGGACGACCACGGGCTACACCACCGTGCCCGACGGCGCCTGGACCCTCAACCTCAGCGGCTCCTCGATGAGCTCGAAGCAGACCGTCACGCTCGCCAGCGGCAGCGTCTACACCGCGGTCGCTCTCGACTCCGGGCTCACCGCCGTCACGATCAAGGTCATCACGGACGCCGCCGGCGCCGTGGCCACCCCGGTCGGTGCGGCAGCGACGGGCTTCGGCGGCGCTGCGTCCCAGCAGGCCGTCACGGCGTCGCAGGCCACCTCGCACGACACCTCGGAGGGCATCGTCTGGGCCGCCGTCACGGCCCTGCTCGGGTCGCTGCTGCTCGGCTCCGCGCTGCTGCGCGCGGCGGTCCGTCGTACCGCTCGTCAGCCGGTCCGGGTGACCTCGGGCCGATGAACCCCTCATTCCGCCCGCCCCGCACGAGGACCGCGTTCGCGCGGATCTCGTATGCCGTCGCGGCTGCTGCCGTGACGGTGGGGCTGGCGGCGTGCAGTTCAGCATCTCCGGCACCGGGTGCCGTAGTCGCCACGACCTCGGCACCCCGGGCCTCGGCGAGCGCGTCGCCCACCACGACGACGTCGGGGCCGGACGCGACGAGCGGTCCGGCGGGGGCGGCCATCCCCGGCCCCGCTGCCTCCGCCACCACGGTGGCCACCGGCCTGCGGCCCGCCCGGGTCCAGATCCCGGCCATCGGCGTGGACTCCACCCTCGTCGACCTCGGCATCGGCGCCAACAAGGCCATCGAGGTCCCCACGAACCCGTCGCGGGTGGGGTGGCTCGACACGACCCCCGCCCCCGGTCAGCAGGGACCTGCTGTTCTCGCCGGGCACGTCGACTCCCTCACCGGGCCGGCCGTCTTCTTCCATCTCAAGCAGCTCAAGGTCGGTGACGCCATCACGGTCACGCGCCGCGACGGCACGACCGTGTCGTTCACCGTGGACGGGGTCCAGACCTACGCCAAGACGGCGTTCCCGACGCAGGAGACCTACGGGCCCGTCCCCGGACCGGCCCTGCGCCTGATCACCTGCGGAGGCTCCTACGTCAAGTCGGCGGGCGGCTACCAGGACAACGTCGTGGTGTTCGCGTCATGAGCGCCGGCCCAGGAACCCTTCTTTCGCCCATTCGCCCTGTCCGGCCCTTCGACCGGGACACAATGGCCGCCATGCCAGTGGCCCATCACCCGTCAGTGCCCGCGAGCCGTGAAACCGCGCCGCGGATCGTCCTCGCCGACCGTGGCGACGCGCTCGTCTCCCACCTGAGCCGCGCGATGCACGAGCGGTTCCGAGTCGTCGCCCAGATCGACGCCGAGATCACCCAGGCCGAACGTCTCCTCGTGGCGGCGACCACCTTCCGTCCGCGTCGGCGCGCGTGGATCGAGCTCTTCCACAAGAGCAACCTCGCGGTGTCCCTGCGCTCCCGTCGGGCCGCGCAGACGTTGGGCGACGTCGACGTCCCCTTCGACGTCGTCTTCCAGACCCACGCGCTCTTCGAGCTGACCGACCCACGGGCCGTCCTCTACATCGACTGCACCCACCGGCAGTCCGCCGATCAGTGGCCCGACTGGAACCCCCTGCGGGGAGCCGCGCTGGAGCGGTGGTTCCTTCGCGAGCGACGCCAGTACCATTCTGCCGCGCACCTGTTCGCCTTCTCCGAGGAGACGCGCGACTCCCTCGTCGACTACTACCAGGTGCCCGCCGACCGGGTCACGGTCGTCGGTGCCGGGTGCAACTTCGGCACCATGCCCGAGGTCGACCTCGAGCGTCGCCGCGCGGCGCCCCCCACCGTGCTCTTCATCGGCAACGACTTCGAGCGCAAGGGCGGGCTCCAGCTGCTCAAGGCCTTCCGTCTCGTCCGCGAGCAGGTCCCGACCGCGCGGCTGCTGATCGTGGGTACCCCGCACCCGATCCCACCCCAGGACGGTGTCGAGGCCATCGGCCGCGTCGACGGCCGCGACGCGATGTCGCGCCTCTACGAGGAGGCCTCGGTGTTCTGCCTGCCGTCCTTCTTCGACCCGTTCCCGCTCGTCCTCATGGAGGCGATGGCGCACCGCCTGCCGTGCGTCGTGACGAGCACCTGCGGCGTACCGGAGATCGTCGTCGACGGCGAGACCGGCGTGATGGTCCCACGCGACGACGCGATGGTCCCATCCGTCGCGGCCACCCTCACCGAACTACTCCTGGACCCGGCTCGTGCCGCGCAGCTCGGCGATGCCGGGCGGCAGCGCGTCGAAGAGCGCTTCCTCTGGTCCCACGTCATCGACCGGATGACCCCCGTACTCGCGGCGATGGCGCCGCAACGTCGCTGACCTGCGACCGCGGGCGCCACGGCGCCTGACGGCAGCACCCCGTCCTGCGTCGTATGGGGGATCAACCGGCCCGGAGGGCTCGATCACTGCGATCGACCCGACGGACCCTCCTCACCGACCGCCCTGTCCACCACAGCCGCCCGTTCCACCACATCCGAGAAGAGCAGCCCGATGACCGAGATGATCTCGCGCACGACCCCCTTCCGCTCGCTGCGCCCCTGGGGCGACTTCGAGCAGTTCACCCTCAACGAGCGGACGACCGTCAAGGTCATCACCGTCGAGCCGGGCGCCCGGCTGTCCAAGCAACGTCACGACCACCGGGGCGAGTTCTGGAAGGTGCTGGACGGCCCCATGCAGATCGAGGTCGACGGCGAGAGCTGGATGGCGCAGAGTGGCGATGACATCTGGGTCCCCCAGGGTGCCACCCACCGGATGAGCAACCCCACGAGCGAGCCGGCGCGCATCCTGGAGATCGCCTACGGCCACTTCGACGAGCTCGACATCGAGCGACTCGAGGACGACTACTCGAGGTGAGCATCACCGAGACACCGCGCCACCAGCAGACCGAGCAGACCGAGCAGACCGAGCAGGGGGAGGACGACATGGCACAGAGCGCGACGGCGATGCCCGGCGCCCCCGACGCCCCTGACGCCCGGAGCGGGCTGCGACGGGTGGCGGCCATCAGCGCCTCCCTCGTCGGCACCTACGCCCTGACCAGCGTCCTCGGCCTCGCCTTCTGGCTGCTCGCCGCCCGGCAGTTCTCGGTCGGCGCGGTGGGTGTCGGTGGTGCGGCCATCTCGTTGATGACGCTCCTCGGCACCCTCGGCACGTGTGGCCTCGGCACCCTCCTGATCGCGCGGTTCCCGGTCACCGAGCAGGGCCGCCGCCGGGCGCTGACCCGGACGGCGCTGGTCGTCGCCGGAGGCGTGGCGACGGTGCTCGCGGTCGCCGTCCCCTTCGTCGCCATCGAGGTGCTCCACGTGGGCAACCTCGACCTGATCGCCGGCGGACCGACGAACGCCCTCATCTTCGCCATCGGCACCGGGCTGATGGCGGTCGCCCTCGTGGTCGACCAGGCCGTGCTCGTGCTCGGCTCGGGGTCCCTGCAGCTCGAGCGCAACGCCATCGCGAGCGGCGTCAAGCTCGCGGCCCTCGCCGGTCTCGCCCTCGCCGGGCAGTCCGGCGGGATGACGATCTTCCTCGCCTGGGGCATCGGCACGCTGCTGTCCTTCCCCCTCGTGGCCGTGCGCACCCGTGGCGGTCGGGCCCTCCAGGATCCTGGTACCCGTCTCATCGACTTCCGGACGATGCGCGGGCTCGGGGGGCAGGCGCTCTCGCACCACGCGCTCAACACCACCCTGCAGGCGCCGCTGCAGATCCTCCCGCTCCTCGTCCTCGTCCTCGTCTCGAGCGAGCAGAACGGCGTCTTCACCACCGCGCTGCAGGTCACCGGGGTGGTCTTCGCGCTGCCCTACTCCATCAGCGTCGCGCTCTTCGCCTCGGCCGAGGGCGCCACCGACAGCCTGCTCGAGCGGATGCGCTTCACCATTCCGCTCTCCTTCGGCGTCAGTCTCTTGGCCAACCTCCTGCTGTTCCCGCTGGCGCCCTACGTCCTGTCGGTCTTCGGGTCCCAGTACTCCACGCAGGGCGTCGAGATCCTGCGGATCCTCGCCTTCGCCGGGCTGCCCTTCGTCGTCAAGGACCACTTCGTCGCGCTGCGCCGGGTCCAGGGCCGCACGACCGAGGCGACCGGCGTCATGGTCGGCGCCACCGTCATCGAGCTCGCGGCCGCGTATGCCGGGGTGCGGCTCGACGGCGCGGTCGGACTCTGTCTCGCCTGGGTCGGCGTCCTGGTCGTCGAGGCGCTCATCCTCGCCGTCCCGCTGTGGCGGATGACCCGTACCGCCCGTCCGGGCGACGCGTCCGCCTCCGCGACCCTCGAGGCTGCTCCGCTCCCCGTCGAGGCTGCCGTGGTCCCCGTCGACGTCGCCGCGCTGCTGGTTCGGGCGCCGACGACATATCCGGCCGAAACGCCCGCGCGTAGGATCGGGACGACCGAGGAGGACGGCGTGGAGCAAGAGACCCTGAGTCCGGCCGCCCTGCCCGATGCCGCGCCCGACATCGCCTCGGACGAGAAGGACGACCACGACGGTCCCTTCGGGATGACGGATGACCGGGACGGCGACGGGACCGACCTGCCGCCGACGTCGCAGTCCGCCGTGATGGGGTTGATCCGCAACGTCGCCCGCGTCGTCGGGGCCGGACCCGTCGTCCTGCTGATGACCGGTGGCCTCATCTCCATGGCGGCCGCGGTGTCCCTGGCGCGCACCGACGGCGGCAGCACGACCGCCCAGAGCCTCTACGTCCTCGGGCTGGTCGTCATCTTCCTCCCGGCCGCGATCGGGGTCCTCCTCCCCAAGGCCCGCGCGAGTACCCGGATCCTGCTTGCGGTGAGCATGGCCGTGCTGCTGCAGCTCAGCCGGCTGGTGCTCTACCCCACCCGGTTCATGTTCCACGACGAGCTGATCCACGCCAACGTGCTGCGCCTGATGGGGGAGACGGGGCACCTCTTCACCGAGAACTCGCTGCTGCCCGTCACCGCGTACTACCCCGGTCTCGAGATCGCGACCAACGCGATCCACGACCTGACCGGCCTGTCCGCCTACGCATCCGGCGTGGTCATCCTCCTCGCCTCCCGCGTGGTCATCGCGCTCGCGGTCCTCCTCGTCGTCAGCCACATCACCCTGTCGCCGCGGATCGGCGCGACGGCCGTCATCATCTACTCCTGCAACCCGCAGATGCTCTTCTTCAACTCGCAGTTCTCCTACCAGACCATCGCGCTGCCGCTCGCGGTCTTCGCGGTCTACCTCGTCGTCAGTCGCCGCCAGGGGTCGCGGACGAGCCTCGTGGCCGGCATGCTCGCGACCGTCGCCGTGACCTTCTCTCACCACGTCACCGCGGCCCTGCTCATCGCGGCATACCTCGTCTGGTGGGTGCTCGAGCTCGTGCTCCACCGCAGGACGCGCAACGCCTCGCTCTCGCTCGGGGCGATGGTCGTCGTGGCCGCCGGCAGCTTCGCGGTCAGCCTGGCCAACCCGGGCAACACCCTGCTCAGCTACCTCGGCTCGATCGGGCAGAGCTCGGTCGACGCCGTCGTCGCCGTCCTCAGCGGGAAGCAGACGCGCAAGGTCTTCCAGAACTCGGCCGGGGTCGTCACCGCGCCGTGGGAGAAGTACGCGATCATCGCCTCGCTCGTGCTCACGCTGGCCGTCCTCCTCCCGGCCGTGATCCGCTCGCGCCGCTTCCTCAAGCGTCGTGTCGCCTCGGTGCTCCTCCTGCTGCTCGTCGCGATCCTCTACCCCCTCATCCCCGGTGGACACCTCACCGTGTCGACGGCCGAGGTCGGTGACCGGTCGGCGGGCTTCGTCTTCCTCGGCGTCGCCTTCGTCGTCGCCTGGTGGGTCTGGCAGCACCGCATGACGTGGTGGAAGACGACGGTGCTCGCCGCTGGCGCGACGGTCATCTTCATCGGCAGCGTCGTCCTCGGTGCCGGCTCGATCACCCAGCAGCTCCCCGGTCCGTTCCGTGTCTCGGACGACGCCCGGAGCATCGATGCCGACAACCTCGCCGCGGCGGGCTGGATGGCCGCGCACCTCCCGCCGGAGAGCATCACGTACGCCGACCGCGTGGGCGGCCTGCTCGCCGCCGCAGACGGTGGCCAGTACTCCGTGACCCACATCGGCACCGGGGTCGATGCCTCCCGGCTCCTGCTCGACCCCGACTTCGGGGCGAAGGACGTGGAGGTCATCAAGGCGGCCCACATCCGCTACCTGATCGCCGACCGGCGTGACGCCTTCGGCCTGCCCAACCAGGGCGTCTACATCGAGAGCGGCGAGTTCGGCGGCGACAACCGCACGACGCCGGTGCCCGCCGCAGCGCTCCGCAAGTTCTCGACCGTGCCGGGTGTCGACGTGCTCTACGACAACGGCTCCATCGTCATCTACGACCTGGGAGCCCTCGATGCGTCCTGACCTGATCTGGCGCGCCGGTGTCGTCCTCGCCGCCCTGGTCTGCTCCCTGGTGGGCGCGCCGACCGCGGTGACCGGCGGCCTCGTCCTCGCCGGCCTCGTCCTCGTCGGCGAACGACTCGTGCGGCTGCGCCGACTCGGCGCACTCGACGGCCTGCTCCTCGTCCTCGGCGGTCTGCTCGTCACGCTGGTGCTCGTCGGTCTGGTGCTCGGCGCCTCGCCGATCGGGCTGCGGCCCACCACCTGGGCGGTCGCGCTGTCCCTCGTCGCCGCGCTCGGGATCGCGGTGTCCTGGACGCAGCCGCGGCCGAAGCCCGCGGCATACGACCGTGGGACGCACCTCTCCGTCGTCAGCACCGTGCCTTGGTTGGCGGCCTCGCTCGTGGTGGTCGTCGTGGCCGTGACCATGTCGGTGCGCTCCGTCGCCCCCACCGAGGCGGCGCCCGTGCAGATGTCGATCGGCTCCGTGACCGGCACGCAGGTCAAGATCGTGGTGACCTCGAGCCGAGCCGTCGGACCCCTCGAGATGCGCACCACGACCAACGGCAACGACCTCAGCTATCCCCTCTTCTCGGTGCCTGCCGGCGGCTCGGTCACGACGACGCTCGCCGTCCCGGTGAAGGGCCGTTACGTCATCACCCTCAACTACCCGGACCAGGCGCAGCCGCTGCGCACCCTGACCCTCGATCGGTGATCCCTCCCCTCATGGCAACCACCCCACGCCCACGAGTCCTCAATGTCGTGCAGCGCTTCTTCCCCGAGATCGGCGGGACCGAGACGGTCGTCGGCGAGGTCGCCTCGCGGCTCGCCGAGCGCGGCGAGTTCGACGTCACCGTGCTCGCGACCGACCGCTCCGGGCAGCTCCCGAAGCGCGAGCCGATGCACGGCTACCAGGTCATCCGGCGCCGCTCCTGGCCGCGCGAGAAGGACTACTACCTCTCCCCGGGCGTCGCCGGTGCGATCGCCCGCGGTCACTGGGACCTCGTCCACGTCCAGGGCGTGCACACCCTCGTGCCGCCCGTCGCGATGCTCGCGGCCCGCGCCTCGCGCACCCCCTACGTCCTCACCTTCCACAGCGGTGGGCACTCCTCCGCAGTGCGCTCGGGTGTGCGCTCCACTCAGTGGAAAGTGTTGACACCACTGCTCGCCGGGGCCGACCAGCTCATCGCGGTCAGCCGCTTCGAACGGTCGCACTTCTCGGAGGCGACGGGGATCGACGCCTCACGCTTCGTCGTGATCGGCAACGGCGGGGCACTGCCGCAGACGCCGGCGGCCGTGGTGCCGCAGGTCGGCCGGATCGTCTCGAGCGGCCGGCTCGAGCACTACAAGGGCCACCACCGCGCCATCGAGGCCCTGCCGCTGGTCCGCGAGCAGATCCCCGGCGCCGACCTGCTGATCCTCGGCAGCGGAGACTACGAGCCTCAGCTGCGCGCCCTCGCCCGCGACCTGCACGTCGAGGATGCCGTCCAGATCAGGCACCTCCCGCCGACCGACCGTGCGGCCATGGCCCACGAGCTCGGCACGGCGAGCGTGATGGCTGCGCTCTCCACCTACGAGGCCCACCCCGTCGGCATCATGGAGGCGGTCACCCTCGGCCTGCCCGTCGTCGGGCTCGACGTCGCCGGCACCGGCGACCTCGTCGAGGACCACCTCGTCACCGGCATCCCGGTCGACGCTTCCACCGAGGCGATCGCGGCTGCCCTCACCACGGCGCTGCGCGCCACCGCTCTGAAGGGCACCCCGCACCAGCCCCTGAACATCCCGCTGCCCACCTGGGAGACCACGACCGACGGGGTCGAGGCGGTCTATCGCGACGTGCTGGCCCGGCGCGCACGTCGATGACCGGTCGCACCGTCGGGCCCGCCCGCCCGCTGCGGGTCGTCCACGTCATCACCTCGCTCACCACGGGCGGCGCCGAGCGCCAGCTCGAGATGCTCGTGCGCCGCTCCGCCCACGACTCCGTCACCATCGCCCTGTATGCCGGGGGCCCGGTCGCCGACAGCATGCGCGCCGCGGGGGAGCGGGTCGAGGTCCTCGACCTGGTGGGCTGGCGACGGCTGCTCACCTCGGTGGTCCTCGCGCGGCGACTGCGGCACTACCGCCCCGACGTCGTCCACGTGCACCTCCTCTCGGCCCAGCTCTGGGGCATCCCGGCGGCCCGGCTCGCCGGCGTCCCGGTCGTGGTCTCGACGGAGCACTCGCTCATGGACGACACCATCGAGGGCCGGCCGCACACGTGGTGGCTGCGGCTGCTCTATCGCGGGCTGGAGCGGCTCGCCACCCACACGGTCGCCGTGTCGTCGACGACAGCGCTGAGGCTGCGTCGGTGGGGCGTCCAGGGATCACGAATCACTGTCGCGGACAACGGGATCGACTTCGAGGCGCTGGCCTTCGACGCGGAGGCCCGGCATCGCGTGCGGGCCGAGCTCGGCATCGCCGAGACGACCCACGTCATCGGCGCCGTCGGCCGGCTCGACCCCGTCAAGCGGATGGACACCATCCTGCGGGCCAGTGCGCCGGCCCTGCGCGCCGGTGCCGTGCTCGTCGTCGCCGGGACCGGCCCGCTGCTCGGGACGTTGCAGGCCGTCGCGGCCGACCTCGGCGTCACCGACTCGGTGCACTGGCTCGGTCCACGCGGCGACATCGCCGCGGTGCTCAGCACCGTCGACGTGCTGGTGAGCGCGTCCGCCGACGAGACCTTCGGCATGGCGGTCGTCGAGGCGATCGGCAGCGGGCTGCCCGTCGTCTACGTCGAGGCCCCGGCGCTCGACGAGCTCGACGCCGCGCCGACCCAGGCCGTCCAGGTCGTGCCCGCCGCCGACCCCGCCGACCCCGTCGGTCGCGCCGCCGACGAGCGGCGCCTCGGCGCCGCGGTCGAGGAGGCGCTCGTCGACGTCCACCGCTGGCCCGTACCAACGGTGCTGACGCAGCGCTACGGAGCCCAGGCGGCCGCCGGCCGGGTCGACGACGTCTACGCGTCCCTCGTCACGAGACCCCTGTCGGAGTCTCGTGCGTGACCCTCGCTCCCGTCGGCACACCGGCTCAGCGCGGAACCGTTCTGCCGCAGCGCTGGTCGCCGCCCTGCTTCTGCTGACCGGTGTTCTCTCGGCCTGCTCGGGGAGCGCGTCGGACTTCGTGACCCGTTCGGGCACGCAGCTGCTCGTCGGAGGTGCGCCGTTCCGCTTCGTCGGCTTCAACCTCTACGACGCCGCCGCCACCGACGGCTACTCCTGCTCTCCCGCAACGCGACTCGACGACTCGGCGCTGTCCGACATCATGCACACGATCCACGACCGGGCCGGCGCCACGGTCGTCCGCTTCTGGGCCTACCAGACCTACACCGCCGCCGGCACCGACTGGTCCGGCACCGACCGCATCATCTCGGCGGCCTCGAAGGCGGGTCTGCGTGTCATGCCCGTGCTCGAGGACGGCCCCGGCGACTGCTCCACAGGGCAGCGCGGCATGTCCTTGGCCCAGGCGGCCGGCGGCCAGTGGTACTCCACCGGCTACCGGCAGCCGCTCGGCAACGCGAAGCTGTCCTACCGGGACTACGTGCGCGTCATCGCCGACCATTACCGCGACAACCCCACGATCCTCGGCTGGACCATGGTCAACGAGGCCGAGACGAGCGAGCGCGACTCCGCCGGCACCTCCGCCCTCGTGCCGTTCGCCGCCGACATCGCGTCCGTCATCAAGGCCGCGGACCCGCGTCACCTGGTCACCCTCGGCACCCAGGCCAACGGCGCACCCGGGGGGAGCGGCACCGACTTCGCGGCGATCTACGGCCAGGCCGGTCTCGACTTCACCGAGGTGCACGACTGGGCCCGCTACGGCTCCGACACCGAGGCGATGCCGGGAAGCGTCAACGGCGCTCTGCCCGCTGCGGACTCGTCCGACTGCCAGCGTGGCGACGCCAAGATCGGCTGCTCCTTCGCCATCGCGAAAAAGCTCGGCAAACCGATCGTCGTCGGCGAGGCCGGCATCCAGGCCACCGACGAGGCGGGGCGGGCACGTCGGGCGCAGCTGCTCGGCGCGAAGATGGAGGCGGCCTTCGCCGCCGGCGCCTCGGGCTACCTCGTCTGGCACCTCAACATCGCCGACACCGACCAGCTCGACGTCGTGCCGTCCCGAGGCGACCCGCTCCTCGGCGTGATGCAGCAGCGGGCCCGGTCCCTCGACCCGAGCGCCTGACCGGCCGCCCCCCGGAGCAGGGTCGGGCCGAGCTCTCGGATGAACCTCCGAGAATGGCCGGACAGGCTGGGCCCCGGGTCCACGCCGGTCCCGGTCACGCCCCAACCAGGAGGCACCAATGAGCCCGTCCCCGCGCCGAACCCCCACTGTCCGCCGAGGCCTCGCCGCCCTCGCCGCGCTCGCCCTGTCCGGCGTCGCGGCCCCTGCCCTCGCCGCCGGCTCACCGGCCACGGCCGCGTCCACGGCCTCGGGCGCCGCGCCGCGCGCCAGCCGGATCGCGTCGACGGTCGTCCACACCTGCCTCGACGTCAGCACCACCGATCCGGCCTACTCCTTCCTCGACATCTACGGCAACCCGTGCAACGGCTCCGCCCCGCAGTCGTTCACCTTCCTTCCGGTGGCCGGCGCCCCCACAGGCACCTACCAGATCGGCACGAGCGCCTCGGGGCAGTGCGTCGTGAAGTACCGCTTCGGCCTGCGCTCGGCCACCTGCTCCACCACCCCCAACCCCGCATACGACGAGTGGACCCTGCAGCCCGTGGGGACCTCCGGGCACGACTACCGGATGCTCGTCACCTCGACCGTCGGGTCCACCTACCCCGGTTGTGTGATCGTGGCCCCGAGGCCGAACGGCTATCCCGGACCGCTCTTCACCATGCACATCTGCTCGGGCGCGGCCGACGAGGTGCTGCGGCTGGCGGCCGGGCTCGCCTGAGGCGGCTAGGCCAGCCGACCCATCAGGTCGGCGAGCGACGTCGCGGCGACGGCGAGCCGGTGGACGGATCCCACGTCGGCCGGGTCGGTCGCGTCCTGCGCGAGGACCAGCTGCTGGCTGAGCCGGTAGACGGTGGCGGCGAGGCGCTTGGGGTTGCGGTCCGGGTCGAGCGAGTGGATCCGGGTCAGGATGTCGGACCAGGCCGTGACGTCATCGACGCTGGTGACGCGGTCCCCGTCGAGCGCGACCTCGAGCCGTTCACGTGCGAGCTTGTAGAACTGGTCGAGGGGAGGGGCGGCGGCGGCCATGGTCCGTCCTTGAGCGAAGACTGGTGGATGCCCGCTGTTCAGCCGGGCGTCACCGACGGTACTGGTTGAAGATGAACAGGTCCGCCCGCCCCCGGTCACGCCGGGGGCATCGGGCGTCCCGCCGCCCGGGTCGTGGCCAGCAGGTAGCGGTGGCGGTCCCGGGGGTCGTCGTCGGTGCGGGACCGCTCGGGCGCGGCGACACCCTGCACCGGCCGGTGCCTGCCGACGAAGGTCTCGGCCACCCCCTCGCCACGGGTCAGTCCGGGCAGGCGTTGCTGCAGCTCGTGGACGGACTGCCGCGGGGATCTCGCCGTCGATGACGTGCCCGGACCCGAGCTCGTCGGTCCTGCCCGGTATGCCGCGCAGCCGGGTCAGGAGGGCGAGGACGCTGCCGACGGAGTCGGTGGGGACCTCGAGACGCACCCGCTGGACCGGCTCCAACACCTGCGTGCCGGCTCGGAGCAGCGCCGTCATCAGCACGAGCGGGGCCAGGGCGCGAAAGTCCGCTGCGGTGCTCGACATCCCCTTGTCGAAGGTGCCGTGCGCGTGGCTCTGGCGCGCCCAGTAACCGGAGCGCGCGACGGTCACGACGCAGTCCGGCACCGGCCACCCGTGGACCCCCTGGTCGAGCAGCTCGCGGACCCCCTCCTCCACGGCGGTGAAGAAGGCCGCGGGCATCGACCCGGGCTCGACGCCCAGCCGCAGCTCGAGGCCGGCCCCGACCGGCGCCGGCCCGACCTCCAGCCCCAGGGTCGCGAGGAAGGGGTTGGTGTCGGTCGCGATGACCTCGTGCGCCCTCCCGGTGGCGACGACCCGCTCCACGCAGATGGGGGTCGTCTCGCGGAAGACGACGTCGACGCCGTGGTCGGCCGCCAGGGTGGCCGCGATGACCTCCTTCTGGACCTCGCCGTAGAGCGACAGCGACAGCTCGCTCGTCGGACTGCGCCGGTCGTCCTGGCGCAGTCCGATGAGGGGGTCCTGCTCCGCCAGCCGGGTGAGCGCCACCCGAAGCCGCCCGCGGTCGGCCGGGTCGACGGGATCCACCACGGTCTCGAGGCTCGGCGGCGCGAACTGGTGGTCGGGTCCCTTGCGCGCCGGCGGGCTCCCGAGCCAGTCGCCGACCCGGACCCGGTGCAGGCCCCACACCTGCGCCACGCGGCCGGCCTCCACCGCGACCCGGGTCACCTCGAGGCCGCCGTCGGCGACCCGGATCGCGGTCATCCTGTCACCGGTCGGGACCGGTCCGGTGTCACCGCCCGGGTCCGGCCCGATCGCGACGCGGTCACGGACGCGGAGGGTTCCGGTCACGATCCGGGCCCACGCCACCTTCTCGCCGCCCGCGCCCCGCTCGACCTTGAAGACCGTGCCCGAGAGCGGCGCCGCGGTGTCGGCGGTGGCCCGGGGGAGCAGGGTGGTGAGCATCCGCACGAGGTCGTCGACCCCCGCCCCGGTGATCGCGGAACCGAACAGCACGGGCAGGACCCGCGCGGCGGCCACCTGCTCGCGGAGGGCCCGCCAGAGCCGTGGCCGGCTGACGTCCCCGTCCTCGAGGTATGCCGCGACGAGACCCTCGTCGACCCCCGCCAGGGCCTCGACCAGCCCGGCCCGGACGGCCCGGTCGTCGAGGTCGTGGGGCACCGCGGCCGCTCCGGACGTGCCCAGTCCGGTGACCCCGCCCAGCACGGCGAGGTCGGCAGTGAGACGGACTCGGATCTCCTCGAGCAGGTCGGTCTCCCGGGCCCCGGCGCGGTCGATCTTGTTGACGAACAGCACCGTCGGCATCCCGAGGCGCTTCAGGGCGCGCAGCAGCACGCGTGTCTGGGCCTGCACGCCCTCCACCGCCGACACGACGAGCACGACGGCGTCGAGCACGCCGAGGACCCGTTCCACCTCGGCGATGAAGTCGGGGTGCCCGGGTGTGTCGATGAGGGTGACGGCGACCTCGTCCACGACGAAGGAGACGACGGCCGACCGGATGGTGATGCCCCGCCGCCGCTCGAGGTCGAGGGTGTCCGTGCGGGTACTGCCTGCGTCGACGCTGCCGACCTCGTCGAGCACCCCGACGGTGTGCAGCAGCCGCTCGGTCAGGCTGGTCTTGCCGGCATCGACGTGGGCGAGGACGCCCAGGTTGAGAGTCTGCATGGAGCCTCATGTCCGTGAGTGGGGAAGTTGCGGGACATGAGAGCTGTGCGCACGGGTGCTCCTGGGCTGGGGGTGGGCTCGGCTGAGACCGGGGTGGGCTCGGCGTGGCGGCGGGCCACGACTGGCCCAGTGCAGCAGGACGCTGCCGCCGGGGGCAACCGGATTCCCCCGTGATGGTTGAGGATTCAAGGGCTGCGAGCCCCTTCCTCGTCCGAACGGATGAGATTTCCACAGGCAAGGTAAAGAGAGGGTAAAAATCGAACTAATGCCGTATTCCCCCGCCTAACGTTCCCTTCATGAACTCCACCAACCTGGGTCTGGGCGAGCTCTTCGACAGCGCGCTGGGCGACGAGATCGAGCTCGTCGGAGCCCTCGTGGTCGCCGCGGCCTCGTGCCACGGCCGGATGTGTGCCTCCGAACTCGACGCAGCCCTCGGCGTGGAGCCCTGCGCCGCCTGAGCCACCAGCTCTTCCCTCCCCTCGCACCACCCGCTCCCCACAACTGAATCCGTCCGTCCGGCTCCCCCATCCCGACGGACTTCCCGGTCGGTCCCGCCCCCACGGAGACCGACACCACCGGTCGGCTTCCCCAAGGTCGACCGGGAGAGCGGTCGGCATCCCCCACGTCGATCGCCGCCAACGCCGCCGACCGCTGCCCCCGCACCGGTCGGCGGCGTGCTGCGTGTCGGGTCCGGACGAGGGTGAATGATGGAGCCGCCGCAACCGCCGGTATGCCGTCCCGAAGGGAACCCCCCTGTGACCGAACCCGTGTCCGCCGCCGCAGTGCCCAACCCCGTGCCCAACCCCGTGCCCAACCCCGTGTCCGCCGCGGAGTTCGCCGCCATCGCCGCTCGGACGGTCGTCCAGGTCGCCGCCGACCAGCGCGCGCACGTCGCGGCCGCCGGCCGCCTCTTCTCCGACTGCATCGCCGCCGACGGCGTCATCCAGGCCTTCGGGACGGGTCACTCCGAGGCGTTCGCCATGGAGATCGCCGGCCGCGCCGGGGGCTTCATCCCGACCAACCGCCTCAGCCTGCGCGACGTCGCCCTGCTCGACCCCGAGGGCAAGGCCGTCTCCAACCAGTTCCTCGAGCGCGACCCCGGCACCGGCCTCCGGATCTACGAGCAGGCTCCTCAGGTGCGCCCGGGCGACGTCTTCGTCATCGCCTCGAACTCCGGGGGCAACGGCAGCATCGTCGAGCTCGCGACCCACGTGAAGGCCCAGGGACACCCGCTCATCGCCGTGACGTCGATGGCCCACACCCAGGGGATCGAGTCGCGCCACCCCAGCGGCAAGCGCCTCTTCGAGGTGGCCGACCTCGTCCTCGACAACGGCGCGCCCTACGGCGACGCGGTCCTGCCGCTGCCGGGGGGTGGCGCGGCCTGCGGCATCTCCTCGATCACCGCCGCCCTCCTCGCCCAGATGATCGTCGCCGACGCGATCGCCAACCTCCTTGCCGCCGGCCTCACCCCGCCGGTCTACCTCTCCGCCAACATCCCCGGCGGCGACGAGCACAACCGAGCCCTCGAGGACCGGTATGCCGGCCGCCTCCGCCGCAACCTCTGAGCCCCCGCCCCGCCCCGGCGTCTCCCCCCTGCTCCTCGGGGTGGACATCGGCGGCACGAGTGTCCGAGCGCAGGTGTCCGACCTCGCCGGAACCCGCCTCGGCGCCGGCCGAGCCGGTGGCGGCAACCCCAACGCCGTCGGCATGGACACGGCTGTCGCCAACATCCGCACGGCGCTCGAGGCGGCGCTGCACGGCGTGGACCCCACCGCGGTCGCGGTCGCCGTCGTCGGGGCGGCGGGGTTCGGCGACCAGCACGACCCGGGGCCGGCGTTCCTCGCGATGTGGGCCGCTCTCGGTCTCCGGGTGGACGCCACCATGGTGAGCGACCCTCTCGTCGCCTTCGCCGCCGGCACGGACGAGGGCAGCGGCACCGTGGTCGTCAGCGGCACGGGGGCGGCGGCCGTCGGCATCGTCGACCTGCGGCCGGACCTCGTCGCCGACGGCAACGGCTGGCTGCTGGGCGACGACGGCTCGGGCTACTGGGTGGGCCGCGAGGCGGTGCGGCACACCGTGCGCCCGCTGCGCGGCATACCCGACGACGCGTTGAGCCTCGCCGTGACGACCCACCTGCTCGGTCGTCCGGGCACTCGGTACGAGGTCGTGCGCGACCTGTATGCCGGCTCGCCCATCCGCCTCACGACCCTCACCCGGGTGGTCGTCGGCGCCGCGGAGTCGGGCGACCCCGACGCGCGCCGCATCCTCGACGACGCGGCGGCGCTGCTCGAACGGTCGACGGCCGCCGTGCGGGGTCCCGGACTGGAGACCCCCGTCGTGCTGAGTGGCGGCATGTTCGCCTCGGCCTACCTCCTCGAGTCCGTGTCGGGGCGTCTGCGCAAGCACTGGCCCGGAGCCCCGGTCCGCAGGGCCACCAACGGTGCCGGCGGTGCGGCCTGGCTCGCCGCACTCGCCCTCGACCCGGCCGCACCGACCGCCCTGCACGCCGCCCTCACCCGCGACTGACGCACGGGTCGGTGCAGCCGCAGGGAGGTGGCCCGTGCACCAGCAGGGAGGTGGAAGGATGCCGGGCATGCCCCTGTCGACATCGGACGACCAGACGCCGGACCAAGCCGCCGCGACGCGCACCCAGTCGATCCAACGCGCCCGCGCGACCACGGGGTCCTACTCCATCACCGTGCGCCTGCACACGGGCACCGACCCGGCCGTCGTCGGGCAGCTGGCGACCGCCGTGTCGAACGCCGGCGGCATCACCACCGCGCTCGACATCGTGGAGTCCCGGCACGACCGGCTCGTCATCGACCTCACCTGCTCGGCCTCCAACGGCGACCACGCCAACGAGGTCGTCGACGCCCTCCGGGTGATCCCGGGGGTGAGCGTGCACAAGGTGTCGGACCGGACCTTCCTGCTGCACCTCGGCGGCAAGATCAGCGTCGAGCCGACCGTGGCGCTGCGCACCCGCGACGACCTCTCGATGGCCTACACGCCCGGGGTCGGGCGGGTGAGCATGGCCATCGCCGAGCACCCCGAGGACGTGCGGCGCCTCACGATCAAGGGCAACTGCGTCGCCGTCGTGACCGACGGAAGTGCCGTGCTCGGGCTCGGCAACATCGGCCCGTATGCCGCGCTGCCGGTGATGGAGGGCAAGGCCGCGCTCTTCAAGCGCTTCGCCGGCATCGACGCCTGGCCGATCTGCCTCGACACCCAGGACGTCGACGAGATCGTGCGCACCGTCGAGATCATCGCGCCGGGCTTCGGCGGCATCAACCTCGAGGACATCGCCGCGCCCCGGTGCTTCGAGATCGAGGCCAAGCTGCGCGCCCGGCTCGACATCCCCGTCTTCCACGACGACCAGCACGGCACGGCCATCGTCGTGCTCGCCGCCCTGCGCAACGCCCTGCGGTGCATCGACCGGTCGCTCGCGGACGCGCGCATCGCGGTCTCCGGTGCGGGGGCCGCGGGCTCGGCGATCGTGCAGCTCCTCCTCGCGGCCGGGGCCCACGACGTCGTCGTCTGGGACAAGGAGGGCATCCTCCACCGCGACGACACGACGCTGCCGCCGGCCAAGCTCGCGCTCGCCGGCCGGACCAACCCCCGCGGCATCCGGGGCGACCTGCACGACGCCGTCCGTGGCGCCGACGTCTTCATCGGCGTGAGCGCGCCCAACGTCCTGCACCCCGAGTGGATCGACGACATGGCCCCGAAGCGGATCGTCTTCGCGCTCGCCAACCCCGACCCCGAGGTGGACATCGCCGAGGCGTCCAAGCGGGCGACCGTCGTGGCGTCCGGCCGCTCGGACTATCCCAACCAGATCAACAACGTGCTGGCCTTCCCTGGTGTCTTCCGCGGGCTGCTCGACGCCCGGGCCACCCAGGTCACCACGGAGATGCTCATCCGGGCGGCCGACGCCATCGCCTCGGTCGTCGGGCCCGAGCAGCTCAACCCGAACTACATCATCCCCAGCGTGTTCGACCCCGACATCGCCAAGACCGTCGCCGCCGCGATCGTCGGCCCCCGGGCCGACTGACCGGCGGCAGCAGGCGTTCGGGGGAATGGGTTGCCGCGGCCCCGCGTTCATGGGATAGTTGAAAAGCAAACTATCTAGGAGGCCCACGATGCCTGCAGTGACCGTCCCCGACCTGACCGTGCTTCCCCGAGTGCCGCAGTCCGCACCGGCCGCCGTGGTCCGACCCGTCGTCTCCGTGACCACCGCTCCCTCGGGAGTCGAGGGCGAGGGCTTCCCTGTGAAGCGGGCCTTCGCCGGGGTCGACCTCTCCCTGCTCGACCCCTTCATCCACATGGACGAGATGGGCGAGGTCGACTACGCGCCGGGGGAGCCCAAGGGCACGCCCTGGCACCCGCACCGCGGCTTCGAGACCGTGACCTACATCATCGACGGGATCTTCGACCACCAGGACTCGCAGGGTGGCGGCGGCACCATCACCAACGGTGACACCCAGTGGATGACGGCCGGCTCCGGGATGCTCCACATCGAGGCGCCGCCGGAGCACCTCGTCGTGTCCGGCGGGCTCTTCCACGGGTTCCAGCTCTGGGTCAACCTCCCGAGCGCCGACAAGATGATCGCCCCGAAGTACCAGGACCTCCGCTCCGGTGACGTCGCGCTCGCGACCTCCGCCGACGGCGGCAGCCTCTTGCGCGTCATCGCCGGTGACGTCGCGGGCCTGGTCGGTCCCGGGTCCACGCACACCCCGATGGCCATGGTCCACGCGACAGTGTCCCCCGGTGCGCAGCTCGACCTCCCGTGGCGCCGGGACTTCAACGCGCTGGTCTACGTGATGGCCGGAGACGGCTTCGTCGGACCGCAGCAGACGCCGATCGGTGCCGGTCAGCTCGCGGTCCTCGGTCGCGGCGACGCGATGCGGCTCTCGGCCGCCCAGACCCAGCAGCAGCGGTATGCCGCGGGCCTCGAGGTCATGATCCTCGGTGGCCTCCCCATCCGGGAGCCCGTCGCCTGGGCCGGCCCGTTCGTGATGAACACCAACGCCGAGGTGCGCCAGGCCTTCGAGGACTTCCAGGCCGGCCGCCTCGGACAGCCGTTGCCGCACAAGGGAATCGGCGGTTACTCCGCCGGCTGACCGGCGTCCGGCAGCGGAGTGTCGTCGGCGGCGTTCGGAACCGGGAAGCTGACCACTTCTGGACGTGGGACGCCCGAGATATCCCTCCTGTCCGTTTGCGTCCGATCTACCCCAAATATGGCATAAATCGGACATCGTTACCGGACTGTGACCAAGGGTGGACACCTGAACGAATACGTCCCGTGACCTGCGGAAAAACAGCCGTGTCATTCGCCTAATCTCAGACGTGTAACTCGCGAATCCACCCTATTTCCAATGGGATTGGAGTTGTCGCTGTTTCGCATGTGACGAATGAGTCCTACTGTCGTGCTCGTCCCCCGAACCGAGCGCCGACACGCCCGGGCCCCGATCCGGACCCGGTCCGGGTCCTGTGGGGAGACACCCCCGAGACCCGAAGGACTCCCCGTCGTGACCGACCTCCAGCGTCCCCGTTCCCGCACGCTCGTGCGGGGCGTCCGGGTCGCCGTGGCGTCGCTCACGGGGGTGGCGATGCTGTCCGGCGCCGTGCTGAGTGCCCGGGCCGACCAGCCGATCCCCGTCTACCCGTCGGCCGACCAGGTCGCCGGCGCCAAGGCGGCGGCACAGTCGGCCGCCGGTCAGGTCGCGACCCTGGACCGCCAGCTCGCAGCCGCCCGCGCCATGGTGGCGGAGCTCAGCCAGCAGGCCGCGGACGCCCAGGAGGCGGCCAGTGGCGCCAGGCTCGCGCTCGATGCGGCCACCGCCGCAGCCACCACCGCCCAGCAGGCCTCCTCGGCCGCCCAGACCGCCGCCGACGACGCGCGACTGACTCTCTCGCGGTATGCCGCGGAGGTCTACCAGAGCGGCGGCGGCGGGACCGACCAGCTCGATGTGTTCTTCGGCGGGGGCGGCCCGCAGGCCGTGCTCGACCGGGCGTCCGGGGTCCAGGCCGTCGGTGACGAGCGGGCCCGGATGATGACCGACGCGGCGACGGCCTCGAACCTCGCCGCGACGTCGAAGCAGCAGGCCGCCGAGGCGGAGGCCCGTCGCGAGGCGGCCGCCGCCGCCGCCAAGCGGGCCGCCGACAAGGCCCAGCAGGACGCGGCCACGGCAGTAACCCAGACGGCGAACCTCGTGGCCGCGGAGAAGCGGGTCACCGTCCAGCTGGCGGCCCTGCAGAAGACGTCCCTCCAGCTCGAGCAGCAGCGTCAGGCCGGTCTCGCCGCCGAGGAGCAGCGGCGGATCGAGGAGGCCAACCGGCTCAGGGCGGAGGCGGCCGCACGAGCGGCCCAGGCTGCTGCCGCAGCACAGGCCGCGGCGCAGCAGGCTGCTGCCGACGCCGCAGCGCGGTCGGCCCGCACGGCGCGCGACCGGGCCGCAGCCCAAGCGGCGGCCAACGCCGCCCAGCAGGCCGCCGACCGGGCCAACAACAACGGCGGCAACAACGGCGGCAGCTCGTCGGGTGGCAGCTCGAACTCGCCGTCCCCGGTCGTCTACACGCCGCCACCGCCGCCCCCCAGCTCGGGCGGAGTCTCCTCCGTCCTCGCCTACGCCTACGCCCAGCTCGGCAAGGCCTACGTCTGGGGCGCCTCGGGTCCGAACGCCTTCGACTGCTCCGGCCTGACCCTGATGGCGTGGCGGCAGGCCGGCGTGAGCCTCGCGCACTACACCGGCTACCAGTACTCCGAGACGGCGCGGGTGCCGATCAGCCAGCTCCAGCCGGGCGACCTCGTCTTCTTCGGCACCTCCGGCGAGAACAGTCACCACGTCGGCCTCTACATCGGCGGCGGCCAGATGATCCACGCGCCCAACCCCAGCACCGTCGTCCAGATCTCGTCGATCTACTCGATGTCGGACCTGCTGCCCTACGGCGGCCGCCCCTGACGAAGGGGCTCGCGTCCGGCTGTTGCGGAGCTGCTGCGGGATCTACCGTTCATCGTTCAGGCGTCTCGTGGTTCAGGCGTAGTCGAGTGCCCGCGAGTTCTAGGAGTCATGGGGGCTCATCGCGGTCGAGGGTGTGCCACGCTGAGCGTGTGGCGCCCGAAGCGGAGGATGCGAGCATGGGGCGACATCGTGGGTCGTTACCCGTCCCGCCACATGTGCCGCGGTTCGACGAGGAGCTGCGGGCGAACGCCCGAACCGTCCTCCTGGTCCTGCTGGTCCTTCTGTGCATGCTCGGCTGGGGATTCCAGACCATGACCGACGGCCGGGCAAGCGCCGGATTCCGGTGGCTCGGACTGGCGACCGTAGGTGGTGGCGCCCTGGTGGGCGTGTCTTATGGCTTCTACTTTCGCCCGGGGCTGCTCGCCACGGCGCCCTGGCGTCGAGATCCGCTGCGACGCCGGGTGGGTGTCGCGGTGCGCTACGCATGGACCCTTGTTCCCGCAGCTGTGGCCGTCGGGTGGCTGATGGCCAAGGTGCCTCGCTAGTCGATCCGACCGGGTGTGGACACCACGACTCGTTGGCTGCGTGCCGACTCGCTCGACCTCGGCCCGCCGACTCGCGCCACACCCTCGTTGCGAGAGATCCGGCATGGAGGCTTGGGCGTGAAGCGGCTCAGTGCGAGTCCTGCTGCCGCCACCGCGCGGTCGACATCCCGGCATCCTGGGCGCGGGCGATCGACTCGATGACGATCTGCTCGGCGCCCTCGCGGCCGGTCCAGTGGGCGCCCTCGACGGACTTGCCCGGCTCGAGGTCCTTGTAGGTCTCGAAGAAGTGCTGGATCTCGAGCCGGTCGAACTCGCTGACGTGCTCGAGCTCGCGGATGTGCGCCTGACGGGGGTCGCCCGCCGGGACGCAGATGATCTTGTCGTCGCCGCCGGCCTCGTCGCGCATCCGGAACATCCCGATCGGGCGCGCGAGGACCTGGCAGCCGGGGAAGGTCGGCTCGTCGAGGAGGATGAGCGCGTCCAGCGGGTCGCCGTCCTCGCCGAGGCTGTCCTCGACGTAGCCGTAGTCGGCGGGGTAGCTCATCGAGGTGAACAGCAGCCGGTCGAGCCGGATCCGACCGGTCTCGTGGTCGACCTCGTACTTGTTGCGATGCCCTTTCGGGATCTCGACGGTGATGTAGAACTCCACTGTGCCCCCTTGGGCTCGACGTTCTGCGCGACGACTGCGGCACGCGGACATGACCTAGGCTCGGTGAGCAGCCGGGCCCAGTGTCCCGCATGGTGACCGGTTCGTGGCAAGGGGGGTTCATGCGTCGTCCGGCTCTGGTGGTGGGCGCGGTCGTCCTCCTCTCGGTCTGCTACCTCACCCTCGACGTTGCTGACGTCGTCCCCGGGGTGCTCACCCGGGTGCCGCTCGCTACCCCGACGCCGACCCTCACGACGCCGACGGTCGCCGCGACGACCGGACCGCAACCCCACGCCGCCCCCGCCGGTATGCCGCTCGCCGGCACCACGACGACAGCGCCGCTGCCGACCCGCGCCGGTCTGCAGACCGCCCTCCGGGGCCTCCTCTCGGACGCCCGTCTGGGTGCCTCGCCCGCGGTGGTGGTCCGGGACGCGGGCACCGGCGCGGTGCTGCTCGACCAGAGCGCGGCCACGCCCCACATCGCCGCGTCCACCCTCAAGCTGCTCGCGGCCGCGGCCGTCGACTCGGTCTTTCCCGCCGGGGCCACCCTCACGACAAGGGCGGTCCAGGGCGCCACCCCGGATCGCCTGGTGCTCGTCGCAGGCGGCGACACCCTCCTCGCACCGGGTGCCGGTGACCCCGCGTCAGTCGCCGGTCGCGCGGGCCTTGGCGACCTGGCCACCAGGACGGCAACGGCGTTGCGCGCCAAGGGGATCGGCGCCGTGACCCTGTCGGTCGACCTGTCCTACGCCCCGGGCCCGCTCGTCGCGCCGACGTGGGGATCGTCCTACCAGCCGACCGGCCTCACCGGCGCCGTCTCGGCGATCGGGCTGTCGACGCAGCGGGCCGTCCCGGGCCGGCCGGGTCCGGCGGACCCTGCGAAAAGCGCCCGCTCGGCCTTCGCGTCGGCCCTGCGGACCGCGGGTGTCACCGTCGCCATCGACACCACAGAAACCACTGGCACACCCGGCGCCGGAGCCGCGCCGAAGGGCGCCCCCGTCTATGCGTCGGTGACCTCGGCGTCCGTCGGCGACCAGCTGGCCCTCGCGCTGAGCGACTCCGACGACGCCCTCACGGAGACGCTGGCCCGGCAGGCGGCATACAACAGGGGAGTGACCGGCGGCTTCGCGCCGACCGGGGCCTGGCTGCGCGCGACGCTGGGCACGCTCGGCATCGACGTCACCGGCCTCACCGCCGTCGACGCCTCGGGGCTGTCCCGGGAGGACGTCGTGACGGCCCGGATGGTGTCCGACGTCATCGCCCTCGGGACGGGTACGCGGCTGCCCACCTTCCGCGCCACCCTCCGGCAGCTGGCCATCGCCGGGCTGAGCGGCTCGCTCGCCACACGCTTCGACGACCCGAAGACGCAGGTGGCAGCGGGCGTCGTGCGGGCGAAGACGGGCACGCTCACCGGCGTGGGCGCCCTCGCGGGCACGCTCGTCACCGCCGAGGGACGGCTGCTGACCTTCGTCGTCATCGCCAACGCCGTGCCGAGCGGGGTGGGAACGCTGCGGGCGAGGGACGCGTTGGACGAGTTCGTGGCGACGCTCGCACAATGTGGGTGTCGAGCGTGAGCGTCGCGTGCGAGCGGGTGCCGAGCAGGACGACCAGGACAGGCAGAGGACCAGCATGACGGACAGGGCCGACAGCGCAGGAGCCGGCGACACGCAGTTCGTCGACTGGGAGTTCGCCAAGGCGACGGGCCGACGACTGGTCAACCCCGGCCCCAAGGTCGGCGCCGCGGAGGCGGCCGAGATCGTCGGACGGCTGCGCGAGGTCGCCCTCGCCGCCCAGGAGCCGATCGCCCGCACGGCCCGTCTGCACAGCCCGGGTGACGCCCCGTCGGCGATCGTCGTCGACCGGCCCGGCTGGATCGCCGCCAACATCGACTCGATGAAGACCCTGATGGTGCCGATCATCGAGAAAGTCTCTGCGGGAAGCCGGTCGGGCCCGTCGGCCGCGACGGCCATCGGCAGCAAGGTCACCGGCGCGGAGGCGGGAGCCGTGCTGTCCTTCCTCGCCAGCAAGGTGCTGGGGCAGTACGACCTCGCACCCGAGGGCGTCCCGCGGTTGATGCTCGTCGCCCCCAACATCGTCCAGGTCGAGCGCGAGCTCGGCGTCGACCCGCACGACTTCCGGCTCTGGGTCGCGATGCACGAGGAGACCCACCGCGTGCAGTTCACCGCGGTGCCCTGGCTGCGCCAGCACATGATCGACCGCACCCGCACGCTGAGCACCGACCTCGCCCCGACGCCGGCCGAGCTGAGCTCGCGCATCCAGGAGATCGCGCGACGGCTGCCCGAGGCCTTCCAGGCCGGCAGCCAGGGCATCGGCGAGGTCTTCCTCACCCCCGAGCAGCGCGACGGCGTCGCCCGGATCACCGCGATCATGTCCTTGCTCGAGGGCCACGCCGACGTGATGATGGACGACGTCGGCCCCCAGGTCATCCCCACGGTCGCCGACATCCGGGCGAAGTTCAGCCAGCGCCGCGGCGGCGTCTCCGGGCTCGACAAGGTGATCCGCCGGGTCCTCGGGCTCGAGGCCAAGATGCGCCAGTACGCCGACGGCGCCGGCTTCGTCCGCAGCGTCATCGACCGCGTCGGTCTCGACGACTTCAACGCGATCTGGAGCTCCCCAGAGACCCTCCCCACGCCCGCCGAGATCGCCCGGCCGAAGGCGTGGGTCGAGCGCGTGCACGGGCGCTCGATCCCGTCATGACGGGCCCAGCCCCGGCCGTCGCCGCCACCCGGGTCGCGGTGCGCTCCGAGCTCGCCCTCCTGCCCGAGGGCAGTACCGTCCTCGTCGGCTGCAGCGGCGGTCCCGACTCTCTCGCGCTCGCCGGTGCGGTGGCGTTCGAGGCCGGCCGGGTCGGCATGAAGGCGGCCGGGCTCGTCGTCGACCACGGTCTGCAGGCCGACTCCCGGCAGGTCGCCCAGCAGGCCGCCGCGCACGCCCGCACCCTGGGCCTCGACCCCGTCGAGGTCGTCCGGGTCGAGGTCGAGCGCGGGGGCACGGGGCTGGAGGACGCCGCCCGCGTGGCGCGCTACGAGGCCCTCGACCGTGCTGCCGAGCGGCTCGGCGCCGCAGCGGTGCTCGTCGGGCACACCCGCGACGACCAGGCCGAGCAGGTGCTCCTCGGCCTGGCCCGCGGGTCGGGATCCCGCTCCCTCTCCGGTATGCCGCGTCGCCGGGGCCTGCTCGTGCGTCCCTTCATCGGCGTGACCCGGCTCGAGACGGAGGCCGCGTGCGCGGCATACGGGATCGAGCCGTGGCACGACCCCCACAACGAGGACACGAGCTTCACCCGGGTGCGGGCGCGTGCTCTCCTCCGCCGGCTCGAGGACGAGCTGGGTCCGGGAGTGATGGGGGCACTGGCCCGCAGCGCCGAGATGCTGCGCGAGGACGCCGACCTGCTCGACGAGGAGGTCCGCGACCTGCGTCCCCTGCTCGGGGAGCAGCCGTGGTCGGTGCACCAGCTGCTCGAGCTGCCCCGGGCGCTGCGCACCCGGATGTGGCGCCTGCTCGCCCTCGAGGCCGGGTCGGGGGGCGGCCAGCTGAGCTCGGCCCACATCGAGTCGGCCGACGCGCTGCTCACGTCGTGGCACGGGCAGGGTCCGCTCAACCTCCCGGGACACGTGCGGGTGGCTAGGAGCGGAGACCACGTGAGCATGGTGGCGGCGCGTCCGGTTGAATAGGCGCGCCCGCCCGACGACCTGATCGCCGGCCGATGGGCACAGACAGTCAGCCCCCGACCCGAGGAGCACGCCCGTGGATGCCGCCGACATGGGGGCCGACCTCGAGAAGGTCCTCATCACCGAGGAGCAGATCATCGCCAAGCTCGACGAGCTGGGAGCGCAGATCTGGGCGGACTACGAGGGCAAGGACCTGCTGCTCGTCGGCGTGCTCAAGGGGGCGGTGATGGTGATGGCCGACCTGATGCGCGCCCTGCCGGGCACGGCGCCGATGGACTGGATGGCGATCTCCTCCTACGGCTCGGGTACCAAGAGCTCTGGCGTCGTGCGCATCATCAAGGACCTCGACGCGGACATCACCGACAAGCACGTGCTCATCGTCGAGGACATCATCGACTCCGGCCTGACGCTCTCGTGGATCAAGGCCAACCTCGAGTCGCGCCGCCCGGCCTCCGTGGAGATCTGCACCCTGCTGCGCAAGCCTGAGGTCGCCAAGGTGGTCATCGACGTGAAGTACGTCGGCTTCGACATCCCCAACGAGTTCGTCGTCGGCTACGGCCTCGACTACGACGAGCGCTACCGCAACCTGCGCTGCGTCGGCACCCTGGCGGCCTCCGTCTACGCCTAGGCACGGTTGGCACGCCCTGGCCACCGGATCGGCGCGTGACCCCCCTCACGTGGCCGCGCACCCCCGTCCGGAACATGGGGTGACCCCCGCTCGTTCACCTGCGAGAATGGGACCGCGGCCTTCGTCGGCCGCGATCATCCGCCGAGTGGAAGGTCGGGGCGACGCCCCGCACGTACATGGACTTCAAGCGCATTCTTCGCACCCCCATGGTGTGGATCCTCGTCCTCATCGCGGCGACCATCTTCGCCCTGCTCCTCTCCGGTGGCGGTGGGTACTCCCGGATCGACACCTCCAAGGCGATCGCCCTGATCAACCAGCAGGGTGCAGTCAAGTCGGCGGTGCTGCTCAACAACGAGCAGGTGCAGCTGACCCTGAACTCGCCCTACTCCGACGGTGACCAGGTCAAGGACGCGACGAAGGTCTACGCCTATGTCGTCACCGCGCGCGGCCCCGACGTCGTCAAGGCACTCGACGCGACACCGCCGACGCAGGGCTTCACCGACCAGATCGACCAGCCCAGCTGGTTCAGCTCGCTGCTGGTGAGCATCGTGCCGATCATCATCCTCGTCGGGCTGTTCTGGTTCCTGATGGGTCAGATGCAGGGCGGCGGCAGCCGGGTGATGCAGTTCGGCAAGTCCCGCGCCAAGCTCGCGACCAAGGACACTCCGAAGGTCACCTTCGCCGACGTCGCCGGGTGCGACGAGGCCGTCGAGGAGCTGCACGAGATCAAGGAGTTCCTCCAGGAACCCGCGAAGTTCCTCGCCGTGGGGGCGAAGATCCCCAAGGGCGTGCTGCTCTACGGCCAGCCGGGCACCGGCAAGACGCTGCTCGCCCGAGCCGTCGCCGGTGAGGCGGGCGTCCCGTTCTACTCGATCTCCGGCTCGGACTTCGTCGAGATGTTCGTCGGCGTCGGCGCCTCCCGGGTCCGCGACCTCTTCGAGCAGGCCAAGGCCAACGCTCCGGCCATCGTCTTCGTCGACGAGATCGACGCCGTCGGCCGGCACCGCGGCGCCGGCATGGGCGGCGGTCACGACGAGCGCGAGCAGACGCTCAACCAGCTGCTCGTCGAGATGGACGGCTTCGACGTCAAGACCAACGTCATCCTCATCGCCGCGACGAACCGTCCCGACATCCTCGATCCGGCGCTGCTGCGCCCGGGCCGCTTCGACCGGCAGATCGCCGTCGACTCCCCGGACATGCTCGGTCGCCACCGCATCCTCGAGGTGCACTCGCAGGGCAAGCCGATGGCGCCCGACGTCGACCTCCTGGCCGTCGCCCGTCGCACCCCCGGCTTCACCGGAGCCGACCTGGCCAACGTCCTCAACGAGGCCGCCCTGCTGACGGCGCGCAACAACCTCAAGGTCATCGACGACGCCGGCCTCGACGAGGCGATCGACCGCGTCATCGCCGGCCCGCAGAAGCGCACCCGGATCATGTCCGCGCACGAGCGCAAGATGACGGCGTACCACGAGGGTGGCCACGCCGTGGTCGCCGCGTCGATGAACCACACCGACCCCGTCACCAAGGTGACGATCCTCCCGCGTGGCCGTGCGCTGGGCTACACGATGGTCATGCCGCAGGACGACAAGTACTCCACCACCCGCAACGAGATCCTCGACCAGCTCGCCTACGCCCTCGGCGGACGCGTCGCCGAGGAGATGGTCTTCCACGACCCGACCACGGGCGCGGCCAACGACATCGAGAAGGCCACCGCGATGGCTCGCAAGATGGTGACCGAGTTCGGCATGTCGGAGCGGGTCGGGGCGATCAAGCTCGGCCAGTCCACCGGCGAGGTCTTCCTCGGTCGCGACATGGGCCACCAGCGCGACTACAGCGAGGAGATCGCCGGGGTCGTCGACGAGGAGGTGCGCAAGCTCATCGAGAACGCCCACGACGAGGCGTGGCACGTCATCAACGACAACCGCGACGTCCTCGACCGGCTCGTCCTCGACCTGCTCGAGAAGGAGACCCTCAACCAGGCCGAGCTGGCGGCGCTCTTCACCTCCATCGTCAAGCGTCCGATGCGTCCGACCTGGCTCTCGAGCGAGTCGCGGCTGCTCAGCGACCGCCCGCCGGTGCTGACGCCCGCGGAGCAGGCCGCCCAGAACGGGACCAACGGGTTCGCCAGCCCGAACGGGTCCATGGTGTCGAACGGCTACATCACCCAGGACGCCAGCGGCAACGTCGACCTCGGGAAGAAGATCGACGAGGCTGCTGCCGCCGGTGCGCACCCGCTCGCCGAGCAGGAGCCGAGGACGCAGGTCGTCGAGGTCCCCGACGGTGGCCGGGTGGACCCGGCCGAGGACCACTGACCCCCGGTGCCCGTCGACCTGGACCGGGCTGAGGCATCGGTCCGTGAGCTGCTGATCGCGGTCGGGGAGGACCCCGACCGCGAGGGGTTGCGCGAGACACCGGGACGCGTCGCCCGGGCCTACGCCGAGATCTTCGCCGGTCTCGACCAGACGCCGATCGACGTCCTGTCGACGACCTTCGCCATCGACCACGAAGAGATGATCATCGTGCGCGACATCGAGGTCTACAGCACCTGCGAGCACCATCTCGTGCCCTTCCACGGCGTCGCCCACGTCGGCTACATCCCGGCCAAGGACGGCCGGGTGACCGGGCTGTCGAAGATCGCCCGCCTGGTCGACGTCTTCGCCAAGCGGCCCCAGGTGCAGGAGCGGCTCACGACCCAGGTGGCCGACGCCCTCGTCGACATCCTCGGTGTGCAGGGCGTCATCGTCGTCGTCGAGTGCGAGCACCTGTGCATGTCGATGCGCGGTGTCCACAAGCCCGGCTCCCGCACCATCACCTCGGCGGTGCGTGGCCAGTTGCGCGACGCCGCGACCCGGGCCGAGGCGATGTCGCTGCTGCTCGGGGGCAAGCGCTGACCACCGGGACCAGCCAGGGCTCCTCCGGGACGACCCCGCCGCCCGACGAGTCGTCGGGTCGAGCAGCGGGTCCGGGACCCGGGCCCGCGAGACCCGGGGGCGCAACCTCCTCCACCGGCGACCTACGCGCCGGTGCGCCCCGCCTGCTCGGAGCGATGACGTATGCCGTCGGCCTCCTCGATCTCAGCACCGGCCTGGTGCGGGTGTGGCGACCCCGGCTGCACACGCTCATGGACGTCGTCCCGGGCGCCATCACGGTGTCCTTCGCCGCCTCCATCCTTACCGGGGTGCTGCTGCTCGCTCTCGGGCACGGGCTGCGCCGACGCAAGCGACGCGCCTGGCGCACGGTCGTCGCCCTCCTCGCGCTGAGCAGCATCTCGTCGCTGCTGCGCCTCGAGCCCGTCCCGACCCTGGTCTCGGCCGCGCTGTTGGTGACCCTCGTCGTGCGGCGGGACGACTTCCGGGCCCTCGGCGACCCGACGACGCGGTGGCGCGCCGTCCGCGTCTTCGTCCAGCTCCTCGTGGTCGATCTCGTCGTGGGACTGGCTCTGGTCTACTCCGCGCGTCGAGCCTTCGCCGGCGGCACCCCGGCGCTCACGGAGGCGCTCGGCGAGGTCGGCGCCGGCCTCTTCGGCCTCGACGGACCGCTGACCTTCGTCAACGAGCGGGTCGCCGACGTCGTCGGGACCGCGATCGCCGGCCTCGGGCTGCTGACCGGCCTCGCCACGGCATACATGGCCCTGCGCACGCCCGAGCCCCGTCCCGAGATCACCCCGGACGACGAGGACCGCCTCCGGCTGCTGCTGGCCGACTCGGCCGACTCGCTCGGCTACTTCAGCCTCCGCAGCGACAAGAGCGTCATGTGGTCGCCCTCGGGCCGGGCCGCCATCGCCTACCGCGTCGTCAACGGCGTCATGCTCGCCACCGGCGACCCCGTCGGCCCGCCCGACGCGTGGCCCGACGCGATGGAGGCGTTCCTCGCGGAGGCGCGGGCCCATGCCTGGACCCCCGCGGTGCTGGGCTGCTCCGAGGTGGGCGGTCTCGCGTGGGCGAAGACGGCCGACCTGTCGGCGATGGAGCTCGGCGACGAGGCCATCCTCGAGGTCGCGGACTTCAGCCTGGACGGGCGGGCGATGCGCAACGTCCGGCAGATGGTGGCGCGGATCCGGCGAGCGGGCTACGAGACCCAGGTCGCCCGGATCGCCGACGTGCCCGAGTCGGTGCGCACCGTCGTACTCGGGGACGCCCGGGCCTGGCGCAACAGCGAGACCGAGCGCGGCTTCTCGATGGCCCTCGGTCGCGTCGCCGACCCGCGCGACCCGGACGCGGTGCTGGTCACGGCGTGGGAGGGTGGTCGCGTGCGAGGCCTGCTCCAGTTCGTCCCGTGGGGGTCCGACGGCATGTCGCTCGACCTGATGCGGCGTGACGGCGAGGCCGCGTCCGGCATCAACGAGCTGCTCATCGCCGCGGCGATGGCCGCGGCGCCGGGGCTGGGCGTGCGCCGCGTGTCGCTGAACTTCGCGGCCTTCCGCGCCGTCTTCGAGCGGGGTGAGCGACTCGGCGCCGGTCCGCTCCTGCGCGCCCGTCGCTCCGTGCTCATCCTCGCGTCGCGCTGGTTCCAGATCGAGAGCCTCTACCGCTTCAACGCCAAGTTCCACCCCGACTGGAGCAGCCGCTTCCTCGTCTACCCCGGGCCGGCCGATCTGCCACGGGTGTCGATCGCGGCGCTGCAGGCCGAGGCCTACCTCGTCCGTCCCACCTGGCGTCGGCTGAGGGAGGGTCAGGCATGAGCACGATCGTCCCGATACCCCTCCCGTATGCCGTGGGCCGCCCGGTCGTCATGGGCGTCGTCAACGTCACGCCCGACTCCTTCAGCGACGGCGGGGAGTCGTTCGAGCCGTACGCCGCCATCGCCCACGGTCGCGAGATCGTGGCCCAGGGGGCGGACCTCGTCGACGTCGGCGGTGAGTCCACCCGGCCAGGCGCCGAGCGTCCCTCGGTCGAGGAGGAGCTGCGCCGGGTGCTGCCCGTCATCGCCGCCCTCGCGGCCGACGGCACCGTCGTCTCGGTCGACACGATGCGGGCCGTCGTCGCGCGCCAGGCCCTCGAGGCGGGCGCCTCGATCGTCAACGACGTGAGCGGTGGTCTCGCCGACCCCGACATGGTGCCGCTCGTCGCCGAGGTCGGTTGTCCCTACGTCGCCATGCACTGGCGCGGCCACAGCACCGACATGCAGTCGCGGGCCGTCTACGACGACGTCGTCGCCGATGTCTGCCGCGAGCTCGCCGAGCGTCGTGACGTCCTGCTGGCCGGCGGAATCCGGCCCGGGAGCCTGGTGCTCGACCCGGGGCTCGGTTTCGCCAAGGGGCCGGCTCACAACTGGTCCCTCATCGCCCACCTCGAGGCCGTCAGGGCGCTCGGCCACCCCGTCCTGCTCGGAGCCTCCCGCAAGACCTTCCTCGGCCGGATCGGCGTCCTCGACGGTGCACCCCCGAGACCCCCGGCGGACCGTGACGCCGCGACGGCGGCGACGAGCGTGCTCGCTGCCCTCGCCGGTGTGTGGGGCGTCCGCGTCCACGACGTGCCCTCGACGGTGGATGCCCTGGCTGTTGTCGCGTCAACGGCGGCGCACCAGTGATGACGACGGTGCGGCCAGCAGAGCCGCCGAGGACAGAGCGGCGCGCGGTGAGCGGCTCCGACCGGATCCTCCTGGCCGGGGTCGAGGGGATCGGTCACCACGGGGTGCTGGCGTTCGAGAAGGCCGATGGCCAGCCCTTCGTCGTCGACATCGTCCTGGAGCTCGACCTGTCTCGGGCAGGTCGCACCGATTCGCTGGACGACACCGTGTCCTACGCCGACATCGCCACCGACGTCATGGCCCGGATCACCGGGCCCTCGTTCGACCTCATCGAGCGGCTGGCCGGGGTCATCGCCGCCGACGTCCTCGACCGGCCCCTCGTCGACGCCGTCGAGGTCACCGTCCACAAGCCCCAGGCGCCGGTCGGCCAGCCGTTCACCGACGTCGCCGTCCACGTCCGCCGTGAGCGGGGCGTGCCGGTGGTCATCGCCCTCGGCGCCAACCTCGGTCGTGCGTCCGCCGTGCTCGCCGTGCTCACCGACGCGGTGGGCGAGATCGCCGACCTCCCCGGCGTGCGGGTGCGGGCCGTCTCACCACTGGTGGAGACCGACCCCGTCGGGGGCCCCCAGCAGCCGGTCTACCTCAATGCGGTGCTCCTCGCCGACGTGACGCGTGCGCCCCGTGACCTGCTCGCGGGTCTGCACGCGATCGAGGCAGCGCACGGCCGCGTGCGCGAGATCCGTTGGGGGGCGAGAACGCTCGACCTCGACATCATCCAGGTCGGTCGGCCCGGCACGTCGACCGAGCTGCGTTCGAGCGATCCTCGACTGACCGTGCCGCACCCCCGCGCGCACGAGCGGGCGTTCGTGCTGGCGCCATGGTCCATGGTGGATCCCGACGCCCTCGTCCGCGATGACGTCTCGGCCTCGGCGGGCCTACGCCGCATCGGCGACCTGCTCGCTGACCTCGACGACACCGGGGTGCGTCCCGGACCGGAATGGAGCCCGACATGGTGACCCAGGCACACGGCATACGGGCTCGACTGCTGGTGGCGGTGGCCGTCATCGCCGGCGCGATCGCCTGGATCGGCCTCCAGCTGTGGCTGAACTCCGGGCACCCGGCCCCCGTGGTCAGCTGGGCCGCGCTCCCGATCCTCCTGGCGGCCGCGGCCGGCCTCTACTTCTCCGGTCGGCCGGTGAAGCAGCTCGTCGCCGGCACGGCGGTCAAGCCCGTCCACCCGCTCTATGCCGCGCGTATCCTCGCGCTGGCACAGGCCGCCGCCTTGACCGGCGCCGTCATCCTCGGCTGGTACGTCGCGCAGATCATCCACCTCCTCCCGGACGCCGACGTCGCCTCGCAGCAGCAGACGATCCTCGAGCTGGGCCTGCTCGGCGTCGGAGCCATCCTCCTGTCGGTCGCCGGGCTGCTCGTGCAGCGGATGTGCCGCCTGGACAACGACCGCCCCGACCGCCCCGGTGGTCCCCAGTACCCCGGCCAGAATCACCCCGACCGCAACCATCGCGACCGCAACCAGCTGGACCGCA
>NZ_JANXRJ010000046.1 GCF_025353065.1 Lapillicoccus sp. | reverse complement strand
TGCGTCAAGGGGGTTGACGCCGGTTATACCGGGCGTCAACCCCCTCGACGCAGCGTCAACCCCCACAGGTGGAGCCCCAGCCGGTATGCCGCACGCCCGCGAGCTCGCGCTGCTCACCCCCCGCGAGCGCGAGGTGCTCGTCCTCGTCGGCCGGGGGCTGAGCAACGCGGAGGTCGCCGCGCAGCTGTTCGTCGGCGAGGCGACCGTCAAGACCCACATCTCGAACTGCTTCGCCAAGCTGCACCTGCGGGACCGGGTCCAGGCCGTCGTCCTGGCCCACGAAGCCGGACTCATCCGCACGGGGGAGCAGCCGACGTAGCAGGCGAGCGGCCCGTCCGCCGATCTCCATCCCGCGGGTGATCCCCTCAGTCCCGCCCCCTCCTAGCGTGGAGGTCGGCAGCAGGGACACGACTCCACGAATGACGAGAGAGCAGAGGTGAGTTCGGTGCTCGAGACCCGAGGACTGACCCGCACGTTCGGCGAGACGAGGGCGGTGACCGATGTCGACCTCACCGTGCCGACCGGGTCGATGACCGGCTTCGTCGGCGGCAACGGCGCGGGCAAGACGACGACGATGCGGATGATCATGGGGATCCTCGCGCCGACCGCGGGCGACGTGCTGTGGCAGGGCCGCCCGGTCACGGCGGCTGAGCGGGCGCGGTTCGGCTACATGCCCGAGGAGCGTGGCCTCTACCCCAAGCAGCCGGTCCTGCGACAGCTGGTCTACCTCGGACGCCTCCACGGGCTGACCGCGGCCGGGGCGAAGCGCACGGCGCTCGAGCACCTCGAGCGCTTCGGCCTCGCCGACCGGTCCGACGTCAAGCTCGAGACGCTCTCGCTGGGCAACCAGCAACGCGTCCAGATCGCCGCCGCGGTGATGGCCCAGCCGATCGCCCTCATCCTCGACGAACCCTTCTCGGGACTCGACCCCAAGGCGGTCGACGCGATGGCCGACCTGTTGCGCGAGCACGCCGCCCGAGGGGTGCCGGTCCTCTTCTCCTCCCACCAGCTCGATCTCGTCGAGCGGCTGTGCGACCACCTCGTGGTCCTCGCCAAGGGCGCGGTCGTCGCCCACGGGTCGGTCGACGAGCTGCGCCACCGCGGCCGACTCCTCCACCGGCTCGTCGTCGACGGCGACGCCGGCTGGGTGCGTGACGTCGACGGCGTCTCCGTCCTCGACGTCGACGGCGGCACCGCCGTCCTCGAGCTCGTCGCCCACGACGCGTCCGACCGCATCCTGCGCGAAGCCCTGCGCCGCGGCTCGGTCCGCGAGCTCAGCGCCCTCGTCCCCACCCTCAGCGACATCTACCGGGAGGTCACGGCATGACCACGTCACCCACCACCAGCCGCACCGGCTCCACCTCGACGACCACGACCTCGACCGCCCGCACGACCCTACCGACCGGCGGGGGCCTCGTGCGCGACGACGAGCGCGCCACCGGGCAGTCCCTGTGGCTCGTCGTCGCCGGCCGCGAGATGCTGGTCAAGCTGACCGACAAGAACTTCATCATCTCGACCGCCGTCACCCTCGCGTTCCTCGCCGGCTCGCTCGGCCTGCAGGCACTCATCGGGGGCGGCTCCAACAAGGTCACCATCGCGGTCGCCGGCCCCCAGAGCCGTCAGGTCATCGAGCAGGTGGGACGCAACGCCGAGCAGCGCGACCAGCCCATGCAGCTGACCATCACCGACAGCCCGGACGCCGCCGCAGTCACCGCGGCCGTCCGCGGCAAGTCGGCCGAGGTGGGGCTCGTCCACGACGGCGACGCCTGGCGCCTCGTCGGGCTGAGCACCCCGGCGACCGGGCTCACGGCCTCCGTCCGAGAAGCGGTGCAGCAGCAGGTGCTCGGTGCCAACGCCGCGGCGGCGGGCACGACCGTCGACGTCCTCACGCGGGGGAGCACGGTCGACGTGGCCGCGCTCGACCCGAACGACGACCCCGGCCTGCGGTATGCCGTCGGCTTTGTCTTCGCCTTCCTCTTCTACCTCGCCTCCCTCCTCTTCGGGATGACGATCGCCTCGAGCGTCGTCGAGGAGAAGCAGTCACGGGTGGTGGAGATCCTCGTGACCGCGATCCCGTTGCGGCAGCTGCTCCTGGGCAAGGTCGCGGGCAACACGCTGCTCGCGCTGGCGCAGATGGTCGTCTTCGTCGGGGTGGGTCTGATCGGCCTGAGCTTCTCGTCCTACTCGAGCTTCCTCCCGGCGATCGCCTCCGCGTCCGGCTGGTTCCTCATCTTCTTCGTCGCCGGGTTCGTCGCCCTCGCCTGCCTCTGGGCCGTCGCCGGGTCGCTCGCCACCCGCAACGAGGACCTCCAGTCGACGACGCCGGCGCTGACGACGATCCTCGTCGTGGCGATGATGGTCGGGCTCGTCGGTGAGGGGGCCGTGCGCACCGTCGGCTCCTACATCCCCGTCATCTCGACCGTGGCGATGCCGATGCGCTTGTTCACCGGCGACGCCGCCTGGTGGGAGCCAGTCGTCTCCCTCCTCATCACGCTGGTCTTCGCGGCGTTCGCCGTCGTCGTCGGTGAGCGGCTCTACGCCCGCTCGGTCCTGCAGACCCAGCGCCGGATGACGATCCGCGAGGCGATGCGAGCCGGCGACTGAGGGCGACCCGCGACGACCCGTAGGGTTGGTGCCCGGGCCTCCGCGGAGGTCCGGCACCTGCCATCGCCCTAGGAGACTCGTGGACGGCATCGCCCGCAAGCTCGTCGCGCTCGACCTCGACGGCACGACCGTGAACCACTACGGCGTGCTCTCGCCCGGGGTCGCCGAGGCGGTCACGGCAGTCATCGACGCCGGCCACCACCTCACCATCGCGACCGGCCGCTCGATCGTCGCGACGATGCCCATCGTCGCGAAGCTCGGCGTCAGTCAGGGCTACTGCGTCTGCTCCAACGGCGCGGTCACGATCCGGCTCGACCCCAGCCAGGACCGGGGCTACGTCGTCACCGACACGGTGACCTTCGACCCGGAGCCCGCGCTCACCCTCCTGCGACAGGCCATCCCGGAGGCGCTCGTCGCGGTCGAGGACCTCGGCGTGGGCTTCAAGGTCAGCTCGCTCTTCCCTGACGGAGAGCTCGGTGGCGAACAGGTCGTCGTCGCCTGGGACGAGATCATCGGTCGACCCGCCACGCGGGTGACGCTGCGCAACCCTGAGGCCGACCCGGAGGAGTTCATGCGCCTCGTCGAGGCCGCCGGCCTCCATGGTGTCTCGTATGCCGTGGGCTGGACCGCGTGGCTCGACATCAACCCCGAGGGGGTCACCAAGGGCTCGGCCCTCGAGCTCGTCCGCCGGACGCTGCACGTCGAGCCGGGCGACACGGTCGCCGTCGGCGACCAGCGCAACGACATCGAGATGCTGCGATGGGCCGCGCGGGGTGTCGCGATGGGCAACGCCCCCGACGAGGTCAAGGCCGCGGCCGACGAGGTCACTGCCGACGTCGACGAGGACGGCCTCGTCCCCGTCCTGCGCTCGCTGCTGTGAGCTGCTGAGGCTCTGCCGCACCCATGAGCGACCCTCTCGGTCCCGACGACCTCGTCATCGCCTCCCCCGCCAACCCGCGGCTCAAGGCGCTCGCCGCGCTGCGCCGGCGCCGCTTCCGCGAGGAGTCCGGGACGACGCTCGTCGAGGGTTACGAGGAGCTCGCGCTCGCCCTCTCCGCCGGCGTCACGCCGACCGCGGCATACATCTGCCCCGAGCTGTTCAGCCCTGCAGGACGGGCCGGCTCGCAGGACATCGGGCGGCAGGACGACCTGCTCGCGACGCTGCGCCGACGCGGTGTCGAGGTGGTCCGGCTCGACCGCGCGGTGTTCGAGAAGGTGGCCTATCGCGAGGGTCCCGACGGGCTGCTCGCCGTCGTCCCGGCCGTCGGTCGGCGGGTGCAGGAGCTGCCGGTCGGGCGGCGCGACCTGACCCTGATCTGTCAGGGCGTCGAGAAGCCCGGCAACCTCGGGGCGATGCTGCGCACCGCCGATGCCGCCGGGGTCGCCGCGGTCGTCGCTGCCGACCCCGTCACCGACTGGGGCAACCCCAACGTCGTGCGTGCCAGCAAGGGCACGGTCTTCGCGGTCCCGGTCGCCCAGGGCTCGACCCAGGAGACGCTGGACTGGTTGCAGGGCAACGGGATCCGACTCGTCGTGACGACGCCCGAGACCAAGACCGAGCACACGCAGATCGACTACCGCGGCCGGGTCGCCATCGCCGTCGGCAGCGAGAAGCACGGGGCCGACGAGCTCCTGCTCGCCGCGGCGGACGAGCGCGTGCGCATCCCGATGGCCGGCCGCGTCAACTCGCTCAACGTCTCGGTCGCCGCGGCGATCGTGCTCTTCGAGGCGGTGCGTCAACGCCGCGAACGGTGAGGCGATGCGGCGGCGGCCGCGGTCCGTCACCTGCCGTGACCGGGCCGACTTATACGTCGGCTGAGGCTTCCCTGCCACCCCGTCCGACGCACCGGTCGGACGTGGATTGCGCCGAACTCCAACCGATTTCCGGCGACGAGAACCGTTCGGTCAGCGTTCCCGGGGGGTGGTCAAGAGCATCCCCCGGCGTGTGTCACGATGGTTGGCATGCGCGTTGACCACGTCTCCTACGCAGCCGAACACGACGGACTTCATGCCACGGCAGCCCGTCTCGCAAAGCTCATCGGCGTGTCCGCGGTCGACGGCGGAGTGCATCCACGTTTCGGCACGCGCAACGTCATCTTCCAGCTGGCGGACGACCGCTACGTCGAGGTCGTCGAGTGTCTCGACCACCCCGCTTCGGACAAGGCCCCCTTCGGTCAGGCCGTCCGAGCGCGCTCCGAGATGGGCGGCGGCTGGCTCGGCTGGTGCGTGCAGGTCGAGGACATCACCTCGGTCGAGAAGCGCCTCGGTCGACGCTCGGTGGAGGGCAGCCGGCATCGCCCCGACGGGGTCGAGCTGCGCTGGCGCCAGATCGGTATCAAGGGCCTGATGTCCGACCCCCAGCTGCCCTACTACGTGCAGTGGGACGACCTCGGTGTGCACCCGTCCGTCGGCGCCGCCACGACCGTGTCCATCGACGCGCTGCAGATCGGCGGTGACCCCGAGCGGGTCGCCGAGTGGCTGGGTCTCCCGGCGAGCAGGACGTCGTCCGTGATCGACTTCGAGTTCGTCGCCCCGAGGGGCACCCCCGGGCTGCTCGCAGTCACCTTCGGCACCCCCGAGGGCCTCGTCACCGTCTGACGCCTCAGTCGAGGAAGTCCACCAGCCGCGGGGCGGCGCCGACGTAGGACTGGGGCGTCATCGCCGACAGCCGGGCGGCGACATCCTCGGGGAGTCCGAGCCCGGCGATGAACTCGACGAGGTCGGCCTGCGTGATCCGACGTCCTCGGGTGAGGTCCTTGAGCCGCTCGTAGGGGTTGTCCATGCCGGAGACCCCTTGTGCCGCAAGGACTCTCATCACCGACTGGATGGCCTCACCGAGGACCTCCCAGTTGGCGTCGAGGTCGCCGGCCATCCGCTCGGGCACGGCGTCGAGGCCCGCCATCCCGCGGCTGACGTTGTCGAGGGCGAGCAGCGAGTGGCCGAAGGCCGACCCGATGTTGCGCTGCATCGAGCTGTCGGTGAGGTCGCGCTGCAGCCGGGACTGCACGAGGGTCGAGCCGAGCACGTCGAACAGCGCGTTGGATACCTCCAGGTTGGCCTCGGCGTTCTCGAAGCGGATCGGGTTGACCTTGTGGGGCATCGTCGACGACCCGACGCTGCCCTGCCCGCGCACCTGGGCGAAGTAGCCGAGGGAGATGTAGGTCCAGACGTCGGTGCACATGTTGTGCATGACCCGGTTGAACCGCGCGACGTCGGCGTAGAGCTCAGCCTGCCAGTCGTGGCTCTCGATCTGGGTGGTGAGGGGGTTCCACGTCAGGCCGAGTCCCTCGACGAACGCCTTGCTCACCGCCGGCCAGTCGACGTCGGGCAGGGCCGCGAGGTGTGCGCCATACGTCCCGGTCGCGCCGTTGAGCTTGCCGAGGTAGTCGGCCCGCTCGATCCGCCCGAGCTGCCGACGCAGGCGGTGCGCGAGGACGGCGAGCTCCTTGCCCATCGTGGTCGGAGTGGCCGGCTGGCCGTGCGTGTGGGCGAGCAGCGGCACGTCGCGCAGGTCCTTGGCCATGCCGGCGACCTGGTCGACGACGTCGGTCGCCTTGGGCAGCCAGACCGACCGGACGGCGCCCTGGACCATCAGCGCGTAGGAGAGGTTGTTGATGTCCTCCGACGTGCAGGCGAAGTGGATCAGCTCGGAGAGACCGCGGTCGCCCTCCTCGGGGGCGACGACGGCGAGCCGCCGCTTGAGGAAGTACTCGACCGCCTTGACGTCGTGCACCGTCTCCCGCTCGATCTGCGCGAGCTCGGCGATCTCGTCGGTGCCGAAGGTCGCGGCATACCGGCGCAGCGCGGCCTGCTCGGTGGTGGTGAGGCGCCGGACGCCGGGGACGACCTGCGAGTCGGTGAGGTGGATGAGCCACTCGATCTCGACGTGGACGCGGGTGCGGTTGAGCGCCGCCTCCGAGAGGTGGTCGACCAGCGGCGCGACGACGGTGCGGTAACGACCGTCGAGCGCCCCCAGCGCGATCGGAGGGACGGCGTCGTCGAACGAGGGCATGGGTCCGAGTCTCCCAGACCTCAGGGCCCCGTATGCGCCGCGGGCGGGCCACCTGGCGATGGTCGGGCTCGATGGGAGCGGGTCGGCCACGAGGAGGAGGATCAGGGGACGTGCGCGGGGTACCTCACCCGAGTCGTGCGCGACGCCCGGGAAGGAGCCGACCCACGATGACCGACAAGCAGGAGGACCGCGAGGAGAGCCTGGTCAGAATGGTGCTCGCCTCTTTCGAGAGCACCCCGGACCCGCGGCTCAGGGAGATCATGCAGGCGGCGGTGCGTCACCTGCACGCGTTCCTGCGCGACGTCCGGCTGACCGAGGCGGAGTGGAAGCAGGGCATCGACTTCCTCACCGCGGTCGGCAACATCACCGACGACCGGCGCCAGGAGTTCATCCTGCTCTCCGACACCCTCGGCGCGTCCATGCAGACGGTCGCCATCAACAACGAGGCCTACGCCGACGCCACCGAGGCCACCGTCTTCGGGCCGTTCTTCGTCGACGGCGCGCCTCACGTCGAGCTCGGCGGCGACATCGCGGGCACCGCGACCGGGCAGCCGTGCTGGGTCGAGGGCACCGTGTCCGACACCGAGGGCCGGCCGGTCCCCGGCGCGCGCATCGAGGTCTGGGAAGCCGACGACGAGGGTTTCTACGACGTCCAGTACGACGACAAGAGGACGGGCGGCCGTGCGTATCTGCTCTGCGACGATGACGGCGGCTTCCGGTTCTGGGCGGTCACCCCGACTCCCTACCCCATCCCGGACGACGGGCCGGTCGGTGCGATGCTCGCGGCGACCGGTCGCTCCCCGATGCGGGCATCGCACCTGCACTTCATGGTCAGCGCACCGGGGCTGCGCACCCTCGTGACGCACATCTTCGTCCAGGGGGATGAGCTGCTCGACAGCGACAGCGTCTTCGGGGTGAAGGAGTCGCTGGTCAAGGAGTTCGTCGAGCAGCCCTCCGACGTCACCCCGCCGGACGGCCGGGATCTCCACGGGCGGAGCTGGGCGCGGGTGCGCTTCGACATCGTGCTCGCCCCGTCGACGTAACGACAACCGTTGGTCGACGACGACCACCTCGTTGAGCGGTGCTGGGCGTCCGGTCGTGGACCAACGGTCGTCGTTACGCTCGGAGGAGCCGCTCGAGTGCGCTCAGGCCCGAGCCGTCGCCGGCGTCCCAGCCGGTGACGAGGTCGGTCAGCGGGGCAGGGAGCCGGGCGTCGACGGTGATCGTGAGCGGCCACGTCGACAGCACCCGTTCCCGAGCGGCCTCGGGGTCGGCGCTCTCGCGCAGGACGCAGACGATGCGCAGCCCGTCGCGGCCAGTGGTCTCGTCCTGCACACGGTCCAGGGGTCCGAGTGGGATCGGGGGACCGGGCAACATGGCCCCAAGGTCGTAGTGCAACTGGTTCCCGTCGACGCCGCCGTGCTCCTGGCGTATTCGCTCGTCCAGCAGCCGGGTGACCTCGTCGACGTCCACCCCGTAGGGCACCTCGGTGACGACGAGCTGGTCGACGGACGCCGGACCCTCCACGTCAGTAGGTATGCCGCCCGACGCTGTCGGGTCGCTGACCGGCAGGGGGGTGGCATCGCCGATCCACCACCCGCCTTCGACGCCGGGCGGCGGCATACCGGGCGTGTATCTGACGGCCTGCTCGGGCACCAGGACCGAGCCGAGCACGAGGCGCGTCGGCCGTCCGGCTGCGAGGCCTTCGAGGTCGCCGGCGACGGTGCCACCAGTCACGGGACACGGGACGAGGCCCGAGGTGTCGCGGGTCCGAAGCGCGCGGAGGACGTCGAGCGGGGGATACGGCGGCTGCAGCCCGCCGTGCCACCAGGTGCCGTCGACGAGCCCGAGCGGCACCGGGCCGACCTCACCGCGATCGGCCGCGAGTGCGAGCAGGCCGAAGGCGGTCAGGCCGGTCAGCGTGTAGCGGGCGTCGGCGGGGCTGTCTCCGCTGCGCGAACCCCAGTTGCCCACCCCGTCGACGAGCGGCAGGTGACGGCGCCACGGGACGGCGAGGTCGGCGAGGAGGGAGTACGCGTGCCGCGGGCCGAGCAGCTCGGCGTCGTCGATGGCCTCGAGGACGAGAGGACTGGTGACGGGTTCGCCGCTCGGGCCGGTGGCAGCCTGGACGGCCCGTAGCAGCGCGACCTCGCCGTCGAGCAGTCCCGTGCGAGCACTCACGAGGTCCTCCGATCCGGTGCGCCAGTGTCCGCGAGATCGCCGATGAAGACGTCGACCGGACCGAGCCAGGTCAGGAACCGCGAGCAGTCGCGGGTCAGGAGGCGCTGCACCCTCACGGGTGAACCGGTGAGATCGGTCAGTGCTCTCGCGAGGGCCGGCACGGCGCCTGGTCGCACCAGGATGTCGAGATCGGCGGGGAGGCCCTGGCCGGTGGCGAGCCGGTCGGCTGCGCTCCCCACGACGACGAACGTCGCGCCTCGCCGGGCGAGCGCGACCGCGAGGAGCAATGATCGGTCGGCGACCCGGCCCATCTCGCGACCTTCGGGTGGCGCGATCACGACGCGAGCCTACCGATGAGGGCACGGACCGGAGTGAAGATGATCGGGTGGACATGACCACGCCCTGACGAGGTCATCTCCACCCGATCCCGTCGGCATCCGCCCGCGGAGCGGAACCGATGCGAATCCGTGACCTGATGCGGGCCGCGAGGCAGCCGGGGCGCTGACCTGCGGAACGACATCGGTGTCATTCGCACGATCGGAGCCGGATCGCGCAGAACGCGCCGTTTCGGGTGTGACAGAAGGGAACTCCTGTTCCCAAAGTGACTGTCGAGACCTACTGTCGAGGTCCGATCACCTCCCCCTCGATCCGAGAGCCCATGCCGCAACGACGACGTCCGGCCCAGCGTGTCGCCGAGCTGATCCTCGCGTCCGGAGTGGCTCTGACGATGCTCGCCTCGACGGGGGCGACCGCGTTCGCGGGGTCGACGCCGACTCCTCCGTCCCCTCCCTCGGCGGCCCAGGTGAGCGCAGCCAAGGCAGCGGTCGTCAGTGCCGCGGCGCAGGTCGCCGCGCTGGACGGCCAGCTCGCGCTGGCGCGTCAGCGCGTCGCCCGCCTCGAGGACACCAGTGCGCTGGCGGGCATGGCGTCCAACGGCGCGCGGATCCTGCTCCAGCAGCGCACCACCGAGAGTGCGACCGCCCGGACCCAGGCCGAGGCCGCCCAGCGCCGTTCTGCCGCAGCCGATCTCGCGCTCTCCCAGTATGCCGCGGGCGTCTTCGAGGGCGGTGGGAGCGGCTCGACCCTGCTCGACATCTTCGCCGGGAGCGGCCCGCAGGACGTGCTCGACCGTGCCGCGGGACTCGAGGCGGCCGGCGCCGAGCAAGCGCGGATCATGCGCGACGCCGGGTCGAGCAGGTTGCTCAGCACGTCGCTCCAGCAGGCCGCGGACGAAGCGGACGCCCGTCAGAGTGCTGCCGCCGCCCACGCCCTCGCAGCAGCGTCCGCGGCTCGGGCCGACGCCGGGGACGCCGCCGCGGCCGCCGCCCGGCTGGCCACCCAGCAACGGCTCACGGTCACCCAGCTCGCCGCCCTGCAGAAGACCTCCGTCACCCTGGAGGCCCAGCGGCAATCGGCGTTGGCCGCCCAGGAGCTGGCCCGCCAGCAGGAGGCCGCCCGTCAGGCGGCGGCTGTCGCTGCGGCCGCAGCCGCCCAGCAGGCCGCCGACCGGGCCGCCGCGCAGCAGGCCGCCGCTGCCGCGGCCGCCGACGCTGCTCGCACCGCTGCGCAGGCCGCCAACGCCTCCGCCCAACGGGCGGCTGCTGACCAGGCCGCGCGGCAGGCGGCATACGAGGCGGGACAGGTGACGGTGCGACAACCGGCCCCGTCGGCCCCGTCGGCCACATCACCGGTTCAGCCGACCCCGCCCCCCTCGGGCGCCGGCATCGACCTGTCGAACGCGGCCATGTGGGACCGCATCGCGCAGTGCGAGTCCAGCGGGAACTGGCAGATCAATACCGGCAACGGCTACTACGGCGGCCTCCAGTTCGACATCCGCACCTGGCTCGGCGCCGGTGGCGCGGACTTCGCCTACCGCGCTGACCTGGCCAGCCGGGAGCAGCAGATCACCATCGCCAACCGGGTCTATGCGCAACGCGGTCTGCAACCGTGGAGCTGCGGTTACGCCGCCTGAGGTTCGCGCCCCTGCTTGCGTCCGCGCGGACGCAGTGGCTCTGACCCCAGGTTCCGGCGTCAGCGGTCGAGTCGCGCGCGGAGGTGCTCGAACACCCCGCGGCAGGCGGCCTCGACCTCGTCGAAGCAGCGGACGAAGTCGGTGTCGTCGCCGTACCACGGGTCGTCGACCTCGAGGGTCCCCGCGGCGACGGCGGCCGGGTCGAACTCCCGCATCAGATGGACCTGCTCGCGTTCTGCGTCGGTCCTGGCCCACCGCCGCAACGCCCGCACGTGGCCCCGGTCGGCGGCGAGGACGAGGTCGGTGTGCGCGAACCACTCCGGCCGGAACTCGCGCGCCACGTGGCCCGTCCCGTCGTGGCCTCGGCGCCGCAGCTCTGCCACGGTCCGGGGGTCGGCCGGGTTGCCGAGCTCGTAGGTCGACGTCGCCGCCGAGTCCACGGTGACGAGGTCCTCCAGTCCCCCGTCGGCGAGGAGGTCGCGCAGGATGACCTCGCCCATCGGGGAGCGGCAGATGTTGCCGGTGCAGACGAAGGTCACGTGCAGGGTGTCGGTCACGATCCGGGCGCCATCCACGTCTCGGGCGGCGGGGTCCAGGAGGTCAGTGCCGCGACGAGGGCAGCCGGCTCCGACTCGACGACGAGCGAGTCGAGGTAGGGCTGGCGCATGAAGCCGGCGTCCGCCATCTCGGCGAGGGCGGTGAGCAGCCCCTGCCAGTAGCCGCCGGTGTCGTAGAAGGCGACCGGCTTCGCGTGGTAGCCGATCTGCTGCCAGGTCCAGACCTCGAAGATCTCCTCGAGGGTGCCGGCGCCACCGGGCAGCGCGACGAAGGCGTCGGCGCGGTCGGCCATCGCCGCCTTGCGCTCGTGCATCGTGCCGCAGGTGATCAGCTCGGTGAGACCGGTATGCGCGATCTCCCTGTCCACCAACGCTTTTGGCATGACGCCGATGACCTCACCGCCCGCGGCCAGCGCCGCATCCGCTACGGCGCCCATCAGCCCGACGTGGGCCCCGCCGTAGACGATGCCGATACCCGCCTCGGCGAGGTGCCGGCCCAGGGTCGCGGCGGCCGCGGCATACGTGGGGTCGGTGCCGGAAGCCGACCCGGTGAAGACGGCGAGGCGGCGCACGGCCGTCACGACGCGGAGTCCTCGAAGCCGTGGGGGTTGGCACTCTGCCAGCGCCAGGTGTCGGCGCACATGTCGTCGATGCTCCTCGTCGTGCGCCAGCCGAGCTCGGCGTGGGCGCGCGTCGGGTCGGCCCAGAAGGCCGGGAGGTCACCGGCGCGGCGCGCCACGATCTCATACGGGATGGGGCGGCCGGACGCCCGCTCGAACGCCTCGATCATTGCGAGCACCGAGGTGCCCGTGCCGGATCCGAGGTTCCAGGTCCGCACCGGGGTGTCGGACGTGGCGATCGTGTTGAGGGCCGCGACGTGTCCCGCGGCGAGGTCCTCGACGTGGATGTAGTCGCGTTCGCAGGTGCCGTCGGCGGTGGGGTAGTCGCCACCGAACACCTGGAGCTTGTCCCGGCGCCCGACGGCGACCTGGGCGATGAAGGGCATGAGGTTGTTGGGGATCCCCTGCGGGTCCTCGCCGATCTCGCCCGACGGGTGCGCGCCGACGGGGTTGAAGTAGCGCAGGATCGCGATCCGCCACCGGTCGTCGATGTGGCCGACGTCGCGCAGCACGTGCTCGATCATCACCTTGGTCCGGCCGTAGGGGCTCGAGGCCCGCAGCGGCTCGTAGTCCTCCTGGTAGGGCACCGGCGCGTCGTCGCCGTAGACCGTCGCCGAGGAGGAGAAGACGAGGGTCGAGCAGCCGTGCCGGCGCATCGCGCGCAGCAGCGAGAACGTCGACTCGAGGTTGTTCTCGTAGTAGTCGAGGGGGATCTGCACGCTCTCGCCGACGGCCTTGAGACCGGCGAAGTGGATCACCGCGTCGATCTGCTCGCTCGCGAAGAGGTGCTCGGTCTTGTCCTTGTCGGTGAGGTCGAACGCGTGCACGTCGATGTGCTGCCCGGTGAGGCTGTCGAGGCGGCCCATGACCGCCGGCTTCGCGTTGCCGAAGTTGTCGACCACGACGACGTCGTGCCCCGCGGCGACGAGCTGGACCACGGTGTGCGAACCGATGTAGCCGGCCCCTCCGCTGACGAGAACACGCATACGCACACCGTATGCCGTGTGCTCCCGGCCCGACGAACGTGCGCCGCCGCCGCCGCCGCCGCCCGTCCCGACCAGGGCGGCACCCTTCCCTCTCGCCCGCACCCCCCACCCCCGTCCTAGACTCGGTGTCCATGGCCGCCACGGAGACCCGCCTGCTCCTGCTGGGCGCCGTGCTGCTCTTCGAGCCGGTCAACGGCTATCAGGTGCGCCGCGAGCTGCTCTCGTGGGGAGTCGAGGAGTGGGGCCGCATCAACCCCGGGTCCATCTACTCCGGCCTCGCCACCCTGACCAAGCAGGGCCACCTACGGCGGGACGACCTGCGCGAGGGGTCGCGCACGGTCGCTGTCTACACCTCCACGGCCGAGGGCCGGGCCGAGTTCGACCGCCTGCTCGGAGAGGCGCTCGAGTCCGTCGACATCACCGCCCCGCTGGCCTTCCACACCGCGCTGTCCCTGTTGCCACTGGTCCGCCGGTCGGTCTATGCCGACCATCTCCGGGCCCGGCTGAAACGGCACGCCGAGCTCGCCGACGCGGCGCCCCCCTCCGAGCTGGCTCGGCGTATGGCCCCTCCGCACCTGCCCTGGATGCTCGACCTCTGGCAGCGGTCGGCCGCACTCGACCGGGAGTGGGTCGAGCTGCTGCTGGCCGAGATCGACTCCGGGGGGCTGATGTTCGCGGGTGAGCCGACCGACTGGCTGCCGCCCCCGGAGGACCCGGGCTGGGAGATGCACGACGAGCGGCAGCGCTACCGGGACGCCCTGGGGCTGGACCCACCCGCTTCGCCGACCTCGACTTGACGAGTAGTGTTCAAGGTTGAATACTGCTGATGTTCAACCTTGAATAGCTAGCGTCACAATCCAGCAGCACCAGTGAACCGGCACCAGTGAACCGGCAGCAGTGAACCGGCAACAGAGCGGAGCACGCCAGTGATCCACGCACGAGGTCTGGTCCAGACCTTCCACACCAAGGCCGGCAGGGAGAAGTCCGAGGTGCGCGCCGTCGACGGCGTCGACATCGACGTCGCCGAGGGTGAGGTCGTCGGCTTCCTCGGCCCCAACGGCGCCGGCAAGACGACGACCCTGCGGATGCTCACGACGCTGCTCAGACCCACGGCCGGCACGGCCACCGTCGCCGGCTTCGACGTCGTCAAGCAGGCCGAGCAGGTCCGCCGCAGCATCGGATACGTCTCCCAGAGCGGCTCGACCGGCGGCACCGCGCGGGCCGGCGAGGAGGTGATGGACCACGGCATGCTCTATGGCCTGACCTCCGCCCAGGCCAAGGAGCGGGGCCACCAGCTCTTCGAGCAGCTCGACCTCGACGGGATGTGGTCGCGGCAGCCGAAGTCGATGTCCGGTGGTCAGCGACGACGGCTCGACATCGCGATGGGCCTGATCCACGACCCGACGCTCGTCTTCCTCGACGAGCCGACGACCGGCCTCGACCCGCAGGCGAGGGCCAACCTCTGGACCCACATCGCCGACCTGCGGTCACGGCGGGGCGCCACCGTGTTCCTCACGACCCACTACCTCGACGAGGCCGACCACCTCAGCGACCGGATCGTCGTCATCGACCACGGCCGGATCGTGGCGAGCGACACCCCGGACAACCTCAAGGCCCAGGTCTCCGGCGACCTCGTCGACCTCGAGATCGCCGCCCTCGAGCAGGTGTCCGCCGCCGCGGAGAAGGTCGCGACGGTCGTCGGTGACGCGGCCGACGTCGAGGTCGACGCCCACCACGTGCGTGCTCGGGTGCAGCGCGCCGGCGTGGTCATCCCGGGTCTGCTGCGCGAGCTCGACCAGGCGGGCATCACCCTGACCTCGATCGAGGTGCGGCGGCCCACCCTCGACGACGTCTTCCTCACCCTCACCGGCCGCTCGCTGCGGGACAGCGCGTGACGGCGCCCGACAGCATGAGTGAGCGACGCGGCATACGGGACAACAGTTTTCGAGACAAGGACGCGACATGACCTTCCTGCGTGAGAGTTACATCGTCTTCCGCCGCCAGATGCGGATGAACCTGCGCAACCCGGCCTGGGTGATCATCGGGATGCTCCAGCCGGTGCTCTACCTCTTCCTCTTCGGTCCGCTGCTCAAGCCGCTCGCCGAGCAGTTCGGTGCCACCAACGCCTACACCTTCTTCGTGCCGGGCCTGCTCGTCCAGCTGGGCATCTTCGGGGCGTTCTTCGCCGGCTTCACCCTCATCGCGGAGTGGCGCGACGGCGTCATCGAGGCCGAGCGGGTGACCCCGGCGAGCCGGACCGCGCTGCTGGTCGGGCGACTGATGCGCGATGTGCTGCAGCTGTTCGTGCAGGCGCTGATCCTCGTGGGGCTGGGTTATGTCGTCGGGATGCGGGCGCCGGTGCGCGGCGTCGTCCTCGGCGTGGCGCTCACCCTGCTGCTCGGTGCAGCCTGCGCCGCGGCCTCCAACGCCCTGGCCCTGTCGACCAAGAGCGAGGACGTGATGGCCCCGGTGATCAACATGGTGATGATGCCGGTACTGCTGCTCTCGGGGATCCTCCTGCCGATGACCATCGGGCCCGCGTGGCTGGTCCGGTCGAGCGACTTCATGCCGACGCGGTGGATCGTCGACGCGGTGCGGGGTGCCTTCGGCGGCTCCTTCGCGACGAGCTCGATGGCCTGGGGCATCAGCTGGACGCTGGTGCTGTTCGCGGCCGCGTTGTGGTGGGGCACCAGCACCTTCCGTAGGGAGAACAGCTGAGCCGTCATGCCACACGGGGACGCACGACCGGCGCGTGCCCGGTATGCCGCACGGCTGGCCGCGCACACCGGACTCGCGCCGGTTGACAGTCCCCGGCGCACGGGTCAGCTCGCGCAGTTGGCGACCGTGCAGCGTCGGGCCAGGATGGCGTCGATGAAGACCCCGCCGATGTCCTGGGGGTTGGTCGCCACATAGCTCGTGCCGCCCGTCGCCGTCGAGATGGCCTGCAGGGCGGCGATGTCGACGTCCGTGCCCATGCCGATCGTGATGACCACGACGGGCCGGGACGGATCCTTGACCTGGTCGATCTTCCGCAGCAGCTGCTCGAGGGTGAGGCCGACCGGGTCCTCGTTGCGGCCGTCGGTGAGGACGACGACGGAGTTCGCCCGACCCACCTGATAGGTGCCCACCATCTGCTGGTAGGCGGCGAAGACCGAGTCGTAGAGCCCGGTGCCGCCGCCCACCTCGTCCGCGATCCCGGGCAGGATGCGGGTCAGCAGGTCGCGCTGGCTGATGCCGTTCGTGGCCCGGTCGAGGCGACGGATCGGCGCCAGCTCGACCCAGTCCTGGCCGGGTCCACCCTTGTCGATGCCGAACGCCCAGGTGCCGAGCTCGGTCGCCGGCGGCAGGATCCCCACCGCAGCGGCGGCCGCGCCCGTGGCCAGCTGCATGCGGGTCTCGCCACCGACCTTCTCGCCCATCGACCCGGAGGCGTCGATGAGGGCGAGCATCCGTGCGTCGGTCCTGACCGCCTGCCAGGTCTGCAGGAGCGAGGTGCGCGTGGCCGCCGGGACGACGGGCAGGTAGGTGACGGGAGCCGCCGTGACCCCGGTGACGCCGGTGCCGTCCGCACTGTCGTCGGCCCGGAATCCGGCCACGGCGAGGGCGTCGCGGGTGGTCGGGCTCGCCAGCTCCTGGCGCAGCGCGTCGACGGAGGCGTTGGCGTCGGGGGAGAGGCCGGCGACGGAGACGAGGGAGTAGGTGTAGCGGAAGGTGCCCCCGGTCGGGATGACGCCCGAGACGACGCCGGGGTGCTTGGCACCGTAGGTCGTGACGGCCTGCTCGGAGGCCGGGAACGCCGCGGGAGCGCCGGTGGTGAGGGTGGCGAAGAGCTCGGGCTCGCTCCGGGTCGGGGCGTGCGACCAGCCGAGCAGGATCTTGGCGAGGTCAGCGCGAGCGCTCGAGGCGGTGCCGACGGCGCCCGGGGCGCTGAGCAGGACCAGCCGTCCCGAGGTCGTGAGGTCGGGGTCGGTCAGGGTCACCGTGAGGCCGCTCGTGCCGGTGAGGACGCTCTTCCAGGTGGCGCGCTCGACGGAGGCGCCCGCGCCGGCAGACGATGTCGTGACGGCGGTGGGCACGGCGAGCACGAGCGGGCTGACGGCGAGAGGCTGGTCGCCGGTGGCCAGCGTGCCGGGCCTCGCGGCCCGCACGGCGTCGGTCCACACCGGGGAGTCGCTGACCCAGGCATCCGGCTTCGGGCCGTCCCCACGGAGGATGCCGGCCGTCGTCGCCGGCTCGGCCGACGTGAGGGCGTAGGTGCGGCAAGGGTGCTTCGCGGTGACCCGGCTCGCGGCGCTGGTGACGACCCCGAGGATCGCCGGGGCCACCGCGATGTCGGCCGCAGGGCCTGTCGTCGGGCAGGTGGCGATCGACGAGGCCACCGGCGCCTCCTGCCCACCGTGGGCCGCGCGGTAGATCGCGACGCCGGCGAGGGCGACGACCAGCGCAAGGATCGCGACGATGGCGGCGACGGGGCGTCGTGGCTCCGCCGCGGCAGAATGCCTACCCACGTCGCTGAACTCCTGTGCTCGTCGGCACGCGTTGGGCGCGGCTGCGCCTCGCGCTTCCCCGAACCTCGGTCCCCGAACGGTCAGTGTGGCACGCAGAGGCCGCTGCGCATGACCTTCGTGGCGACCCAACGGGGTTGCGACCAGGGTGTATCCGCTCAAATGCCCTTAGACGGGCACCCGCTGGTCGACGATCCGCCGCGCCTTGCCGACGCTGCGCTCGATGCCCCCGGGGTCGCGCACCTCGACGATGCAGGTGATGCCGACCCGGTCCTTGATCCGTCCGGCGAGCCGCACCACGACGGCCTCCCTGTCGGCCGGCGAGAGGGGCACATGGCTCTCGGTGAGCACGGTGAGCTCGACCATCCGACCGGGCTGCGTGAGCACGCACTGGAAATAGGGCGCGAGCTGCGCTTCGGCCAGGACGTGCTCCTCGATCTGGGTCGGGAAGACGTTGACCCCCCGGATGATCATCATGTCGTCGGTGCGGCCGGTGACCTTCTCCATCCGCCGGAAGGTCGGGTATGCCGTGCCCGGCAGCAGGCGGGTGAGGTCACGCGTCCGGTAGCGCAGCACCGGCATCGCCTGCTTGGTCAGGCTGGTGAGGACGAGCTCGCCCCGCTCGCCGTCCAGGAGCACCTCGCCGGTGATCGGGTCGACCACCTCGGGATAGAAGTGGTCCTCCCAGACGTGCAGCCCGTCCTTGGTCGAGGCCGCCTCCTGCGCCACTCCGGGGCCGATCACCTCGGAGAGGCCGTAGATGTCGACGGCGTCCATCACGGTGCGCTCCTCGACCTCGCGGCGCATCGCCTCCGTCCAGGGCTCGGCCCCGAAGATGCCGACCCGCAGCGAGGTCTGCTTCGGGTCGATGCCCTGCCGCTCCATCTCGTCGAGCAGGCTGAGGAAGTAGCTCGGGGTGATCATGATGACGCGCGGCTCGAAGTCGGTGATCAGCTGCACCTGCCGCTCGGTCATGCCGCCGGACACCGGCACGACGGTGCACCCGAGCCGCTCGGCGCCGTAGTGCGCCCCCAGTCCGCCGGTGAAGAGGCCGTAGCCGTAGGCGATGTGGACGAGGTCGCCCGGCCGCCCGCCCGCGGCGTGGATCGAGCGCGCCATCACGTCGGCCCACATCGAGACGTCGTCGGCGGTGTAGCCGACGACGGTCGGTCGGCCGGTGGTCCCGCTGCTGGCGTGGATCCGCGTGACCTGCTCACGCGGCACGGCGAACATGCCGAAGGGGTAGTTGTCCCGCAGGTCCGACTTCGACGTGAGGGGCAGCCGCGCGAGGTCCGCCAGCGTGCGGACGTCCTCGGGGTGGACGCCGGCGGCGTCGAGCGCCCGCTGGTAGTGGGGCACGGCGGCATACGCGCGGTGGACGCTGTCCTGCAACCGCTCGAGCTGGAGGGTCCGCAGGCCCTCGGGGGACAGCTCAGTCCCGTCCTGCCAGGTCATCCGCCCAGCCTAGGGGGACGGGCAGCGGGGGGCGAGGAGGCCGCTGGCCGCCTTGCCGAGCTTTGTCAGCGAATGGGCGAGTCGTCCCCATGTCCGTGTTAACAGTGTGTCAAACCCCAGGCTGGGAGATACCTGTATGCCGCCTGCCGGGTTAGCGTCGGGCCCATGACCTCCCCCGGCCACCTGGCTGATCTGTCCGCGCCCTCGCTGCGGAGCGAGACCTGCCCCTGTCGGTCGGGGATGTCGCTGCGCGCCGTCATCGCCACCGACGTCGAGCGCTGCCGCGTCCTCGCCGAGCTCGACCAGGGCAGCCCCTCGCCGGTCGCCGCGGTGCGTGCCCTGACCTTCTATCCCGGCCTCTACGGGGTCGTCGCCTACCGTCTCGCCCACGCCGCCCGCACGTCCTCCTCGCCGGCGCCGCTGCGACTGGTCCTGTCGGTCTTCGCGATCCTGCTGCAGCGGTTCATGACGCCGATGTGCGGGGTGGAGATGTCGGCGCAGGCGCACATCGGGCCGGGCCTGTTCATCAACCACGCCCAGGGCGTCGTCGTCGGCGCCCTCGAGGCAGGAGCCAACCTCACCCTCAGCCACGGCACGACGCTGGGCCGCGGGACCGGCGGCGGTGGCACCGACCGTCTCGAGTGCCCCGTGCTCGGCGACCGGGTGTGGATCGGCGTCAACGCCGTGGTGGCCGGGGGGATCCGGCTCGGTGACGACGCGGTCGTCGGGGCCAACGCCGTGGTGCTCAAGGACGTGCCGGTCCGGGGGGTGGCCGTCGGGGTGCCGGCCGAGATCACCTCTCGGTCGGGCAGCTTCGGCAACGTCGTCTACCGCGGGATGGACGTCGACCCGTCCCGGGCCGCCTCGCTCGCCCGGGTAGGCACGGCGGTCGACGACGCGGCCTAGTCGCGCCCGGCCGTCGCTGGTCGGTCATCCCTGAGACCGAGCGTCCTGCACCGTCGGCCGGTCGGGGTCGTCGTGGGAACGCATCCGCTTGAGGAACAGCTTCGTCCGTTCGTGCTGCGGGTTGTCGATGACGTCCTTCGGGTGGCCGGACTCGACGACGACGCCGCCGTCCATGAACACGACCCGGTCGGCGACCTCGCGGGCGAAGCTCATCTCGTGGGTGACGACGATCATCGTCATGCCCTGCGCGGCCAGCTCGCGCATCACCGCGAGGACGTCGCCGACGAGCTCGGGGTCCAGCGCCGAGGTGGGCTCGTCGAAGAGCATGAGCTTGGGGCTCATCGCCAGCGCGCGCGAGATCGCGACCCGCTGCTGCTCGCCGCCGGAGAGCTGTGCGGGATAGCTGTCGGCCTTGTCGGAGAGGCCGACCCGCTCCAGGAGACCGAGGGCGCGCACCCGGACGTCGGACTTCTTCTCGCCCCTGACCCGGACGGGCGCCTCCATGACGTTGGCCAGTGCGGTCATGTGGGGAAAGAGGTTGAACCGCTGGAAGACCATGCCGATCTCGCAGCGCTGGGCGGCGATGGCCTTGTCGGACAGCTGGTGGAGCGTGCCGCCGCGGTCGTCGTAGCCCATCAGGTCTCCGTCGACCCAGATCCGGCCACCGTCGATCTTCTCGAGCTGGTTGATGCAGCGCAGGAAGGTCGTCTTGCCCGACCCGGACGGACCCAGCAGGCAGACCACCTCGCCCGGGTGGACGTCGAAGTCGATGCCCTTGAGGACCTCGGCGCCGTGAAAAGCCTTGATGACGTTGAGGGCTCGGACAAGGGGCTCGCCCGTATGCCGGGTGCTCACCCCGGTGGGCAGGCTCGACATCACGCGCCTCCCGCCCCGCCGGGTCGGGCGAAGCGCTTGTTCTTCCTGGCGGTCGTCCGGCCGAAGCCGCGGCCGTAGTACCGCTCGAGGTAGTACTGCCCGACCATCAGGATCGAGCAGACGATGAGGTACCACAGGGTGGCCGCGACGAAACCGGGCATGATCTTGAAGCTGCGCTGCCCGAATTGGTACGCCTGGTAGTACAGCTCGGTGATGACGGGGATGGCGATCAGGAGCGAGGTGTCCTTGACCATGGCGATCGTCTCGTTGCCGGTCGGGGGGACGATGACCCGCATCGCCTGGGGGAGGACGATCCGACGCATCGACTTCCCGGACGACATCCCCAGGGCCTGAGCAGCCTCGCGCTGTCCGGGATCCACGGAGAGGATCCCGGCCCGCGCGATCTCGGCCATGTAGGCGGCCTCGGACAGGCCGAGCCCGATGACGCCCACCCAGATCGTGCTCGAGAGGGCGTTCCAGTTGAGGCCGAAGAAGGTGAGGTCGCTCTTCAGACCGAGCAGGTGGGAGATCTGCTGGCCGAACGGCAGTCCGATCCGGAACTCGTTGTAGAGGAAGCCGACGCCGATCCCGAGCAGGGCGAGCAGCACGTATCGCGGGATGGCCCGGAAGAACCAGGTGTAGACGAAGGCCACGCCGCGCAGGACCGGGTTGTCCGAGAGCCGCATCACGGAGAGGGCCAGTCCCACGACGATCCCGAGCAGCATCGCGGACACGGTGCCGAAGATCGTCCCCTTCCACAGGCCTTCGATGACCGGCCGCTGCTGCATGATCTGGAAGGCGAAGGGGAAGTCCCAGCGCGGGTTGGTGACGAACGAGCTGATGAGCATCGCCACGAGGACGGCGATGAGCGCGACGGCCACCCATCGCCAGGGGTGTCGGAGCGGTCGGGCGTCGATCGCCCCCGGCCGGTCCGTCGGACCGGTGCTCACGAAGCGACGGCTGGGTTGACCACGAAGCTCGTGATCGCCCCATCCTGCGCCTTCCACTTCATGAGGATCTTGTCGTAGGTCCCGTCGGCCTTGAGGGCCTTGAGGGCCTCGGTGATGGCCTGACCGAAGTCCGTCCCGGCCTTCGGGAGCACGTACCCGTAGGGCGCACTGTCGTACTGGGCGCCGAGCAGCTCGAGAGCGCCCTGGCTGTCCGCCACCGCGCTCAGGGCCGGGGGGAGGTCGACGAGCATCGCGTCGGCCTTGCCGGACAGGACGCTCGTGGTGACCTTGCCCTGGTCGGCGTCGACGAGGGGGTTGATGGCGGCCTTGCCGGCGTCGGTGCACTTCTTGCTGCGGGCCGGGAGGTCGGTCAGGATCTGGACGGTGCCCGTCTGCGCCCCGATGTTGAGGCCGCAGGCGTTCGCCGGGTCGACCTTCTTCGGGTTCCCCTTCTGGGTGACCCATTGGGTGCCGGCCGCGAAATAGCTCACCATCGTGGCCTGGCCGAGGCGTTCCTTGTTGATCGTGAACGACGAGACGCCGATGTCGTACTTCCCGCTGTCCACCCCGAGGATGATGGCGTCGAAGGCGGAGGGCGTCCACTGGGTCTTGATGCCGAACTTGGCCATGACGGCGTCGAACAGGTCGACGTCCAGGCCGACGACGGTCTTGCCGTCACCGGCGAGGTACTCGTTCGGCTTGTAGGTGGCGTCCGTGCCGATGACGATCGTCCCGGCGGTCTTGATCTTCGCGGGCAGCTTGGCCACGAGGGCCGGGTCGACCGTGACGGCTGCGGTGGGGGGGGGGGGGGGGGGGCGGCCCCCCCCCCCCCCCCCCCC
>NZ_JANXRJ010000039.1 GCF_025353065.1 Lapillicoccus sp. | reverse complement strand
ATTCGGGTACTCCCGAAGCAACAAGCGGGGGGGTGGGGGTGGGGCCGGGCGACCCGACCACGGGCCGCCGGGGAGGACGGTCGGTCAGAGGAGGGTGGAGCGGCATGGTGATGGCTCTCGAGGCGCTCGTCGCGTCGCTCGGGCAGGGGCTGGTCCGGCTCGTCGTCCCGCGACCCGGCGGGCCGGCGGTCGGCGACGTCACGGTGGTCGAGCCGGGGGAGGGCTGGTTCGGTGCCCCCGGCGACCTCGTCTTCGGCGTCGGGATCCCGGATGCCGCGGCCGCCACCGACCTCATCGGGCGGCTTGCCGAGGTCGGGTCGGCCGGCGTCGTCCTGCGCCGTGACCTGGCTCGGTCGCGTGCCGTCCGCGCCGCCGCCCGGTCCCACCGGCTCGCCCTCGTCGAGCTGGACGCGGGCGTGGCGCTCGCCCACGTGCTCGGTCTCGTCCGGAGCATCCTCGACCGCTCGACGATGCTCGGCCCCGACGCGCCCGACCCCGGTGCGCACAACGACCTGTTCACCCTCGCCGACGCCGTCGCCGCCCTCGTCGACGCGCCCGTGACCATCGAGGACGGCCAGTCACGCGTCCTCGCCTACTCCTCCCGCCAGGACGTCACCGACACCGCCCGCGTCTCGACCATCGTCGGCCGCCGCGTGCCCGAGGCGCTCGTCGCCCACTTCCGGGCGCGGGGCCTCTTCCGACGGCTGGCCCGCTCGGACGAGCCCTTCCTCGTCCCGCCCGGCCCGACCCAGACCCTGCCGCGCCTCGTCGTCCCCGTCCGGGCCGGCGGCGAGTGGCTCGGCTCCATCTGGGTCGTCGCCGAGCAGCTCCCTCCCGAGGGTGTGCTGCGCGAGCTGCGCCAGATCGCCACCGTCCTCGCGCTGCAGCTCCTCCGGGTGCGGGCCCAGGCCGACATGACCCGCCGCATCTCGGCCGACCGCCTGCGAACAGCGTTGACCGACAACGGTTCTGAAGCAGTGCAGTGGCTGTCCCCCGGCCCGTGGCGGGTCGTCGCCCTATCGCGACCGGAGGACTCCGACGACGCGTCCCACGACCTCGACGTCTGGGAGTCGATCTTCCGGAGGCGCCAGTGGCAGCAGCCGCTGATCACCGACCTCGACGGGGTCGCGTGGGCGGTCGTGACCACCGACCAGGGTCGGCCGGGCACGTGGGACTGGCTCGCCGACGTCGTGGGTTCCGAGGCGACGGCCGACCCCTCGCTCCACGCCGTCGCCGGCAGCGCGGTCACCGTCCCGTCGCGGCTCCGGCGGTCGCGCGAGGAGGCCTCCGAGCTCGCCGAGCTCCACGCCACCGGCCGGATCGCCGGGCCCGTCGTGCGGTTCGACGACGCCTGGCAGGAGGTCACCCTGGCCCGGGCGGCGGCGGCCGTCGGAGCCCGCCGCGGCACCTCCCGAGCCAGGGGCCGCCTCGCCCCCGACTCCGGAGGCACCCCCAGGAGCGAGCCACTGCTCGGTGGCCCCCTGCCCGAGCTGGCGGCACACGACGCCGCCCACGGCACGGCATACCTCGCGACGTTGGCGGCCCACCTCGACCACCCGACCGAACCCACCCGCGCCGCCGGGGCACTCCACGTGCACCCCAACACGTTGCGCTATCGACTGGGTCGGATGGCCGAGGTCGCCCCCCTCACGCTCGACGACCCGACGATGCGGCTCGTCCTGCGCCTGCAGCTCGCGGCGCTGGGACACCTACCGACCTGACAAGAACCCTCACTAAAGTTGGGGTGTCCGGACCATCGGGAGACTTGACGGAGAGAGGCCGGACCACGACATGATCACCGACTTCCTTCTCCTGCACCCAATCCGGGTCTGGACGGCGCTCGCGATCATCGCGGCCATCTGTCTCGGCGTGGGCGGCTGGGTGCTGCGTCACCCCGTGCCGGGCAAGAGGGGCGCGTGGGTGGTCTCCGGCCTGGCGCTGCTGCCGATCTTCGGCCTCACGCTCATGCCGGTCACCCGCACGCTGTATGCCGTGTGCGTCGTCCAGTTCCAGCTGCCGACGTCGCTGCGAGTGGGCGACGTCCTGGCCAACCTCGTGCTCTTCGTCCCCGTCGCGTGGTTCGCGACGCTCGCCAGCCGCCGGCCGTTCGTCATCCTCGTCGTCGGGTCCCTGGTGTCCGCCTCCCTCGAGGCGGTGCAGGCGGCCATCCCCGCGATCGGTCGCTCCTGCGACACGAACGACTGGTTCAACAACACCATCGGGGTCGCCATCGGCGTCTTCGCCGCCTGGGCCGCGGCCGGGTGGTTCTGGCGCCAGGAGCGGCAGCCGGCCGCGGACCGGGACGCGGACCGCGTCACCCAGGGGTAGCCCGCTTGCGCGCCGGACGCTGGGCGACGCGGAGCCGATCGTCGACGTCGGGTGCCGCCGCGGTGCTCTCCCGGGGGATGAGGTGCGCCGTCGCGTCCTGGAAGGACGTCACCGCTTCGCCGTCCAGGTGCCGGAGCAGCAGCCGGGCCGCGTTGGCCCCGTATGCCGTGATGTCCCGCGACAGCGACGTCAGGGACGGGTGCACGAGGACACAGAGCTGCGAGTCGTCGCCGGCGACGATCGAGAGCTGTTCCGGCACCGCGATGTTCATCTCCCGGGCCACCCCCAGGCCGGCCAGGGCCATGACGTCGTTGTCGTAGGTGATCGCCGTCGGGGGTCGCACCGACGTCAGCAGCCGGCGGGTCGCCCGGGCGCCCTGCTCCTGGGTGTAGTCGGTGCTGAGGATGTCGGCCGACTCCACCCCGTGGCGGGAGGTCGCGGCGAGGAACGCCGCGGTGCGCACCTGGGTGTGCTCGAGGGTCTCGAGCCCCGCGACCCGCGCGATCCGTCGGTGGCCCATCGCCACGAGGTAGTCGACGACGGACTCGACGGCGGCCGCGTCGTCGCTCCACACCCCCGGGAGGGACACGTCCTCGTGCGGACGACCGACGATGACCGCGGGTACGCCGATCTGGAGGAGGGTGGGGATCCGGTCGTCGTCCGCCCACAGGTCGGTCACGATGATGCCGTCGACCCGGCGTTCGGCCCACCACTGGCGAGCGGCGACGTTGGCGGCGGCGTGGTCGGGGACCACCTGGAGCAGCAGCGCCGTCTGCTGCGCGGACAGCACCGACTCCACACCGGCGATGAACTGCATGAAGAACGGCTCGACGCCGAGGGTGCGCACCGTCCGCGCGATGACGAGACCCACGGCGTGCGCCCGCGACCCGGAGAGCGACCGGGCCGCGATGCTCGGCCGCCAGCCGATCTCGTCCGCGATGTGGAGGATCCGGTCGCGGGTGTGGGGAGAGACCCCGGACTGCCCGTTGAGGGCATAGGACACGGCCCCGGTCGAGACGCCCGCCCTCCTGGCGATGTCGGCGATCGTCGGGCGCTTCGCCGTCATGGGCCCCCTCCTCGCGACTCACCACTCCCGGACTCCCGGACTCCCGCAACCTATCCTCCCGCGACGCGGCCCCCCAACCCTCGGTTCAGGGCTGTCGCATCCGCGCTGCGTGCTGGGACAGCAGCGTCGCGGTCGTCCGCGACGGGTTGGTGTCGTCCGCCCGCCACATGATCCGGTAGCCGTCGTAGTCCGGGTAGAAGGACCCGTCGTCGACCCGAGAGGTGAGCAGCCAGAACTGGTCACCCCAGCCGGACGTCTCGACCTCGGCGGTCCACGCGGCATACCCGGTGTCGCGCGTGGCGACGTCGGGGACGTCCTTGGTCGCGTCGATGGCGAGGCCGTACTCCTCCACGACGACGGGCGTGTTCAACCGGTGGCCGGCGGTGAGGTGGTCACGGATCCACTGGGTCCCCCACGCGACGGGGGTGGTCCCGGGCTTGCTCGAGGAGATCTCGCCCCAGCCCTGCGGGTAGACGTGCACGGTGCCGTAGTCGATGTCGGGCACCTTGACGAGCGCCTCCCAGTGCATCCCCTCGTAGTTCGAGTAGGGGTAGTCGGCGTTGGTCGCCTGACCGAAGAAGCCCTCGTCGCCGACCGCGATCAGCTGGGCGGGCGCCCACTGCCGGAGCCACGTGCTCATCTCCTTGACCCAGGCCAGGACGGGCGCGCCGGTCTTGTCGCTGCGGTTGCGGGGCTCGTTGGCCAGCTCGAAGGTCATGATCGTCGGGTCGGCGTTGTAGCGCTGACCGGTGTAGCGGTTGCGCCGCGTGACGACGTGCTTGGTCCACTCCCGGTAGCAGCGGCGGATCACCGGGTCGGTGTAGAACCGGTCGTGGTTGACCGCTGCGCCGTAGGAGTCGTCGGGGAGGCCGAGGAACCACTGGACGTACTGCTGCATCCCGCCGTAGTCGGGCCAGTTGTTGACCAGGGTGAGGACGAGGCGCAGCCCGAGCTGACCCGCCTTCCAGACGGCGTAGTCGAGGCTGTCGAAGGCCGCCTCGTCGTAGACGAAGGGGCGCGGCTGGAGGGGGATGGTCGGGCCGGTGCCGTCGGCGAAGGCCCAGCACCGGACGACCGCGAGGCCCATCGCCGCGGCGTCGTCGAGGGCGGAGTCGATCATGTAGTGCGACTGCTGGTGCAGGTAGTAGGTGTTGGTGCCCCCGAAGCGGAACGCCTTCCCGTCCACCTCGAAGCGGCCCCGTCGGACCTGGACGAAGCTGCGGTTGAGCGACGGCGGTCCGGAGACCGAGGGCGACGTCGTGGCGGCCGAGGCCGGGGTCGCCTCGCCCACGAGAGCCGCTCCGGTCACGGCAGCCGTGGCGAGGGCCGCGGAGCCGAGCACCCGCCGCCGACTCAGGCCGGCTGCGGACGGGGTGTCGGCGGCATCTGGACGGTGCGCAGACCTGGTCATCGGATCCTCCATCTCGCGGCAGCTCTGCCGCGTACTCGGTGCTGAGACCCTGCAACTTAAGCGCATAAGTTCGTTACCCGCTAGTGTGTTGACCGAACAGGCTTCCGTCGCTTATGGTCACGGCACATCTGAACTGAAGCGGTTAATGCAGTCCAGTCTCACGGTCGAGAGGAAGCACCATGGCGACAACGAAGTCCCTGATGGCGATAGTGGTCGCGGCGACGCTGAGCGTCGCCGCCTGCAGCGGCAGTGGAGGGGGCACCAGTGCGGCGCCCGTGACCGCGCCGAACGACCCGTCGCTCGTCACCGGTCAGATCACGGTCCTGACGAACCGGACGGACCTCGAGCAGGACGGCACCCTGGCGAAGTACGCCGCGGCCTTCACCAAGGTCTACCCGAAGGCGTCCGTGAAGTTCGAGGCCATCACCGACTACGAGGGCGAGGTGAAGATCCGGCTCAACACCTCGCAGTACGGCGACGTGCTGCTCATTCCGAACAACATCGCGCGCAAGGACTACCCCTCCTTCTTCGCCTCCCTCGGCTCGGAGGCGGACTTCTCGTCGAAGTACCGCTTCGTCCCCAACAGCACCGTGAACGGCAAGGTCTACGGCGTCGCGACCTTCGGCAACGCCAACGGCTTCGTCTACAACACGGCGGTCTGGAAGCAGGCCGGGATCACCTCGTGGCCCAAGACGACCGCCGAGTTCCTCGCGGACCTCAAGCTCATCAAGGACAAGACCTCGGCCACCCCCTATTACACGAACTACCACGACGGCTGGCCGCTGACCCAGTGGCAGGGCGCGTTCGGCGGGGTCTCCTGCGACCCGCAGGCCAACAACGCGCTGGCCCAGTCGACCGCTCCGTGGGCGGCCGGCAAGGAGCTCAACACCATCGACACCCTGCTCTACGACACGGTCAAGCAGGGGCTCGTCGAGACCGACCCCACGACCACGAACTGGGAGAACTCGAAGACGCTCCTCGCGTCCGGCAAGGTCGGCACGATGCTCCTCGGCTCGTGGGCGATCTCGCAGATGCAGAAGGCGGCGACGACGGCCGGCAAGGACCCGTCGACCATCGGCTACATGCCCTTCCCGTCGCAGACGAACGGCAGCTTCTGCTCGGTGTCGGCCCCGGACTACCTCGAGGGCGTCAGCAGCAAGTCCAAGAACCAGCCGACCGCTCGAGCCTGGATCGACTGGTTCACCGACAAGTCGGGGTATGCCGCGTCGCAGGGCGCGATCTCCACGGCCAAGGACGCACCGCTGCCGCCGACCCTGGCTGAGTTCCAGAAGCAGGGCGTCAAGCTCGTGGAGCTGGACCAGGCGAAGGCCACGCTCGTGAACACCATCGACAAGGGGTCGGAGATCGGGCTCACGGCGCCGGACTACCGCCAGAAGATCGTCGACGCCGCCCGAGGCACGGGCGGCACCCTCCAGGCGCAGTTCGACGACCTGAACAAGAAGTGGGCCACGGCGCAGCAGAGCGCGAGCTGAGGCCGGGATGAGCTCTCCGACAACGGCTTCCGCCGTCGCCAGGGGGGTAGCGGGGGAGATGGTGGTCTCCAGCCCGGGCCGGTTGGCCTCGCGCTGGACCCCCTGGCTGTTCCTCCTCGCCCCCCTCCTGCTGCTGGCCGTCTTCACCTGGGTCCCGGTAGCCAACCTCTTCTTCTACAGCGTGACCGACTGGGACGGGGTGAGCCCGGACCGGTCCCTCGTGGGCCTGGCCAACTACCGCGAGCTGGTGACCCGGCCCGAGCTGTTCCGGGTGTTCCTCGTCAGCGGCTACTACCTCGCCGCCTCGGTGGTCCAGCTCGTCCTGGCGCTCTACCTGGCGACGGTGCTGAGCTTCAAGACCCGCTTCCGCAACCTCTTCAAGGGCATCATCTTCTTTCCCTACCTCATCAACGGAGTGGCGATCGCCTTCGTCTTCCTCTTCTTCTTCAAGCCCGGGGGCACGCTCGACTCGCTCCTCGCCCTCGTCGGGATCTCGCACGACAGACTCTGGCTCGGCGACCCGGCGCTGGCCAACCCCTCGCTGGCCGCGGTCTCCGTCTGGCGCTACCTCGGCCTCAACTTCATCCTGTTCCTCGGTGCCATCCAGTCGGTCCCGGGCAGCCTCTACGAGGCGGCGGAGCTCGACGGCGCCACCCGGTGGCAGCAGTTCCGCTACCTCATCGCGCCCAGCATCAAGCCGATCCTCGGGCTCAGCGTCATCCTCGCGATCTCCGGATCGCTGGCCGTCTTCGAGATCCCGTTCATCATGACCGGGGGCGCCGGTGGGACAACGACCTTCGTCATCCAGACGGTCAAGCAGGCCTTCGTCTTCAACAAGGTCGGGCTCGCGTCGGCCGCCTCCGTGGTCCTGCTTGCGCTCGTCCTGCTCATCACCTGGATCCAGCGCCGCATCGTGCCCGACGAGAGGGTTGATCTCACGTGACCACCGTGTCGTCGACGCCCACCCCGAGCTCCAGCGCGAGGCCGACCCCACCCCGGGTCACGTATGCCGCGCGGCCGGAGTCGCCGCGCCGCCCGACCCCCCGGTGGGTCCGATGGTCCGTCACCACCGGGAAGTACCTCTCTCTGGTCGCCGTCTCCCTCGCCATGGTCGTCCCGCTCGTCGTCGTGGTCTTCACCTCGTTGAAGACCCACGAGGAGGCAGCGGTCAGCAACCCCCTCAGCCCGCCCCACGACTGGTTCAATCTGCACAACTACGCCGTGGCGTTCACCGACGGGAGGATGCTGCCGGCGTTCCTCAACACGACGTTCATCCTGGTGATCTCGGTGGTCGGCAACATCATCGTCGGGTCCATGGCCGCCTACGCCATCGACCGGTTCGAGTTCCGGTTCAAGAAGCTCGTGCTCGTGCTCTTCCTGCTGGCCACCCTGGTGCCGAGCGTCACGACGCAGGTGGCGACCTTCCAGGTCATCGACACCCTCGGCCTCTTCAACACGCGGTGGTCGGCGATCGCCCTCTACATGGGCACCGACATCCTCTCGATCTACATCTTCCTGCAGTTCATCCGCGGGATCCCGGTGTCCCTCGACGAGTCCGCGCGCCTCGACGGGGCCAGCTCCTTCACCATCTACCGCCGGATCATCCTGCCGCTGCTGCGGCCGGCCATCGCCACGGTCGTCATCATCAAGGGGATCTTCGTCTACAACGACTTCTACGTGCCCTTCCTCTACATGCCGTCGTCCGACCTCGGGGTGGTCTCCACCTCGCTCTTCCGCTTCAAGGGGCCCTTCGGCGCCCAGTGGGAGGCCATCTCCGCGGGTGCCATCCTCGTCATCCTCCCGACGCTCGCGGTCTTCCTCGCCCTGCAGAGGCTCATCTACAACGGCATGACCTCGGGCTCGACCAAATAACCAGCACCCATGCCGCACAGGGGTTCTGACCCGGCGGCCCGAACCGATACGCTGCCCCACACCCCGACGCACAACCCAGGAGACCAGACCCATGCCGCTCGACCTCGACCAGCGCTGGACCGTCCGGGCGGCCGCAGGTGAGGTGCCGGCGTCCGTCGCGGGCGCGACCTTCCCGGCCGACGTGCCGGGCTGCATCCACCTCGACCTGCTGGCCGCCGGCGTCGTCCCCGACCCCTACCTCGACGACCAGGAGCGCGAGCAGGCCTGGATCGGGTTCGTCGACTGGCGCTACGAGACGACCTTCCACTGGGACCCCTCTTCCCACCCGGGCGAGCAGACCGAGCTGGTCGCCGAAGGCCTCGACACCTTCGCCACCGTAGAGCTCAACGGCCACGTCCTCGGCACTACCGCCAACATGCACCGCACCCACCGCTTCGACCTCGCAGGGCTGCTCGTCGAGGGCGACAACGCGCTGGCCGTGACCTTCGCGGCCGGCGTGCCGGCGACGCGCCGCGCCAGCGAGGAGCTCGGGCCGCTGCCCCACATCAACACCCACCCCTTCAACGCCGCCCGCAAGATGGCCAGCAACTACGGGTGGGACTGGGGTCCGGACCTCGTCACCGCCGGCATCTGGCGCCTGATCCGCATCGAGTCGTGGTCCGACGTACGGATCGCGTCGGTGCGTCCGCTCGTCGACGTGGTCGGCGACGACGGCATACTGTGGGCCCACGTCGACCTCAGCGGGGAACTCCGCTCTGCCGACACGGCCCTCGCGGTCACCGTGACGGTAGCGGGGCAGACGGTGCGGGTCGACGCAGAACCCGGAGCGACGGGAGTCGTTGCGCAGGTCACGGTGCCGTCGGTCGACCGCTGGTGGCCGCGGGGCTACGGCGAGCAGCCGCTCTACGACGTGCTGGTCACCCTCGAGGCGCGGGGCGAGATCTGCGACGAGTGGCGTGGCCGCGTCGGTTTCCGGACCGTCGCGCTGGACACCACCCCCGACGCCGACGGGACGCCCTTCCGCCTGCTCGTCAACGACACCCCGCTCTTCGTGCGGGGGGTCAACTGGATCCCGGACGACTGCTTCCCCTCCCGGATCACCGCCGAGCGGTATGCCGCGCGCCTCGACGAGGCCGCGGCCGCCGGGTGCAACCTCGTGCGGATCTGGGGCGGCGGCATCTACGAGAGCGAGGACCTCTACCGGCACTGCGACGAGACCGGGATGCTCGTCTGGCAGGACTTCCTCTTCGCCTGCGCGGCCTACTCCGAGGAGGAGCCGCTGCGCTCCGAGGTCGTCGCCGAGGCCCGGGAGGCAGTGACCCGCCTCTCGGCCCACGCCAGCCTGGTGCTCTGGAACGGCTGCAACGAGAACATCTGGGGCCATGCCGACTGGGACTGGCAGGACGCCATCGGGGATCGCACCTGGGGCTGGGGCTACTACACGCAGATCCTGCCCGCCATCGTCGCCGAGCTCGACCCGACCCGGCCCTACAGCCCGGGGAGCCCGTTCTCCTTCGCCGAGGGCACGCACCCCAACGACCCCGACCACGGGACCATGCACATCTGGGACGTGTGGAACGAGCGGGACTACTCCGTATACCGGGACTACACACCGCGGTTCGTCGCGGAGTTCGGATTCCAGGGGCCCCCGACGTGGACCACCCTCGTCGGTGCCGTGCACGACGAGCCCCTGCGCCCCGACTCGGCAGGGATGCTGGTGCACCAGAAGGCGGAGGACGGCAACCTCAAGCTGGACCGCGGACTCTCCGGGCACCTGCCCATCCCGGACCGGATGGAGGACTGGCACTGGGCCACGAGCCTCAACCAGGCGCGGGCGGTCCGCTTCGGCATCGAGCACTTCCGGTCGTGGTGGCCCCGGTGCGCCGGGACGGTGCTGTGGCAGCTCAACGACTGCTGGCCGGTGACCTCCTGGGCGGCCCTGGACGGAGCCGGGCGTCGCAAGCCGCTCTGGTACGCGATGCGCCACGCCTACGCCGACCGCCTCCTCACGCTCCAGCCGCGCGGCGACGGGCTGGCCCTCCTCGCGGTCAACGACTCCGACAAGCCGTGGCTCGAGACGGTGCCCGCCGAACGCCGGCACGTCGACGGCCGGCTGATGGCCGGCGAGTCGGTGATCCTCGAGGTCGCCCCGCGATCGGTGCTCACTGTTCCCCTCCCCGGGCGACTGACCCGTCCGGACGACCCGACGTCCGAGGTCCTGCGGGTGGGCGCCGGTGTGGGGGCTGCTTGGTGGCACTTCGTCGAGGACGTCGAGGCCAACCTGCCCGCGCCACAGCTCGACGTCCAGGTCGTTCCCGAGCCGGGCGGCCACCGTGTCGAGGTGATGGCCCGCACCCTGGTGCGAGACCTCACCCTCCTCGTCGACCGGCTCGACCCCTCCGCGAGCGTCGACGAGATGCTCGTGACCCTGCTGCCGGGGGAGCGCGTGACCTTCAGGGTCACCGGGACCGTGGGGGTCTCCCCCGGCAGCTTCCTCGACCCGCTCGTGCTCCGCTCGAGCAACGACCTCTTCCACCCGGCCGCAGCCATGGCCGGGTCGGTGGTCGGGTGACCCGGCTGAGGGTCGGGGTCGCGGGGACGGGCTACTGGGCCAGGGAGATCCACGCACCGGGAGCGGCGCGGCATACCGAGCTCGACCTCGTCGCGGTCTGGGGGCGCGACGAGGTCCGGGCCGCTGAGCTCGCAGCGCCCTACGGTGCGGCGTCGGGCACCGACGTCGAGGCGTTCCTCGACGCGGTCGACGTGGTCCTCTTCGCCGTCCCGCCCGACGTGCAGGCCGGGCTCGCCGTGCGCGCGGCGGCAGGCGGCTGCCACCTGCTCCTCGAGAAACCCGTGGCGCTCGAACCGGCGCAGGCCCGGGCGGTCGCCGACGCGGTGCGGAAGGCGGGCACGAGCAGCGTCGTGTTCTTCACCGAGCGCTTCGTTCCCGACCGCGAGGCCTGGCTGCAGGACCTGGCCACCCGCGACTGCGGCGGCGGGCGCGCGACATGGCTTGCCTCCCTGCTCGACCCCGGCAACCCGTTCGCCGGGTCGCCCTGGCGGGATGACCGAGGAGCGTTGTGGGACGTGGGCCCTCACGCCCTGTCGGTGCTGCTGCCGGTCCTGGGACCGGTCGCCGAGGTGACGGCAACCGCGGGTCGGGGGGATATCACCGAGGCCCTGCTGACCCACGAGTCCGGTGCGGTCAGCACGATGTCGCTCAGCCTGACGATGCCGCCGGCGGCGACGCACTTCGACCTCGCCTTCTGGCACGAGGGGGGTTGGTCGGAACGCCCCGGTGCGGGCGTCGGGGCCGATGTCGCCTACGCCCACGCTCTGGACGAGCTGGTCGCCGACATCCGGGCGGGCTCGCCCGGCCACCGGTGCGGCGCCGACTTCGGGGCCGAGGTCGTCGACGTCCTCTTCCGGGTCCAGCAGTCACGCGACCCGCACCTCGGTGATAGGCGAGTTCAGCCCGACGGAGGCAGGTGAGCCCCGATGCCGTTGTGGGACCTCAGCGGTGAGGCCCTGCGCCGGCACCGGTGCACCACGCCCGAGCCCGAAGATTTCAAGGCCTTCTGGGTGGGGACGCTGGAGGCCGCCCGCAGCCACGCACGTCCGGTCCACGTCGAGCCCGTCGACACCGGGCTCCCACTGGTGCACACCTGGGACGTCGAGCTGTCCGGCTTCGGCGGCCACCCGGTGCGGGCGTGGTGGCACGTGCCGGCGGGGGTGCCCGGCCCCGTGCCGGTCGTCGTGCACGCCCAGGGCTATGGCGGCGGCCGCGGCCTGCCGCACCAGGTGCCGTGGTTCGTCCTCGCCGGGTGGGCCTGCCTCGAGGTCGACACCCGCGGTCAGGGCTCGAGCTATGCGGTCGGCGACACCCCGGACCCGGTGGGGTCGGGGCCGTCCCACCCCGGCTTCCTCACCCGCGGTCTCCTCGACCCGGGCGACCACTACTACCGCCGGGTCTATGCCGACACCGTCCGAGCGGTCGAGTCCGTGGCCGAGCTCCCCGGCGCCGACGCGACCCGGGTGGCGGTGACCGGAGGAAGCCAGGGCGGGGGCATCGCGCTCGCGACCGCGGCGCTGCTGGGCCTGTCCCCGGCAGCGACCGCGCCGCTGCGCGCGGTCTGCGCCGACGTCCCGTTCCTCTGCGACATCCGGCGCGGCAGCGAGATCTCGTCGAGCGCGCCCTACTCGGAGGTCGCGGCATACCTCGCGGTGCACCGCGACCACGCGGAGCAGACGTTCCGCACGCTCTCCTACATCGACGCGGCGGTCCTCGCCACCCGGGCAACCGCTCCGGCGCTGTTCTCCGTGGCCCTCATGGACCAGGTCTGTCCGCCATCGACCGTCTACGCGGCATACAACGCGTATGCCGGGCCGAAGCAGATCCGGGAGTATCCCTTCAACGACCACGAGGGAGGACAAGCGTTCCACGACAGGGTGATTGGCGACTTCCTCGCCGAGCACCTGGGGTCGTGACCGGGTGTTCCCCCTCCTCCGGGTCGACGCCTCAGCCGGCGGCCAGCGTGCTGAGCTCGACGTAGGCGCCGCCGCGCGCCATCAGCTCGTCGTGGCTGCCGACCTCGACCAGGTGACCGTTCTGGAGGACCGCGATCCGGTCGGCTCCGCGGATCGTCGACAGGCGGTGGGCGACGACGAAGGTCGTCCGGCCGCGGACCAGCCGGGCCAGCGCCTCCTGGACCATCGCCTCGGACCGTGGGTCGAGGGCCGCGGTCGGTTCGTCGAGGACGAGCACCCGCGGGTCGCGGATGAGGGCGCGGGCGATCGCCAGCCGCTGCTTCTGGCCGCCGGAGAGCCGACCGCCGCGCTCGCCGACCGGGGCGTCGACCCCGCCGAGCTCCTGCACGAAGTCCCAGGCGTTGGCGTCCTCGAGGGCACTCTGCAGGGCCCGGTCGTCGAGGTGGGGCTGGCCGTAGGTGACGTTGTCGCGGACCGAGCCCTCGAAGAGCAGCGACTCCTGCGGCACGACGGCCAGGCGGCGGCGGTAGTCCCGCAGGTCGAGGTCCTGCAGGTCCTCGCCGTCGAGCAGCAGCCGGCCATGCGTGGGGTGGAGGAAGCCGATGGCCAGGTTGAGCAGGCTCGACTTGCCCGAGCCCGACGGCCCGACCAGCGCGAGGGTCTCGCCCGGCTCGACGACGAGGTCGATGTCGCTGAGAGCGGGGGTCGGCGCGTCGGGATAGGTGAGGGTGACGTGCTCGAACCGGAAGGCGCCTTCGACTCGGGTGACGCGGCGCTTGCCCGCGTTGAGCTCGAGATCGGGCTCGGCGAGGACCTCGGCCATCGAGCGGACCGATTCCAGGCCGCGGGTCGCGACCGGTGCGACGTTGAGGAGCATGCTGACGGCGCCGGTGAGGGTGAGGAAGTAGGTCGAGAGCAGGACCACGTCACCGACCGTGAGGTCGAACGTCCCCGCTCTCGCCATCGCCGCCGCGGTGACGAGGCAGCCGACGCTGAGCAGCTGGAACAGCATCCAGGCCAGGGCGTTGAAGCCGCCGTTGAGCACGTCGAGCTGGGTGCCCTGGGTGCGGACGCGCCCGAGCGAGCTGTCGATCCGGGCGAGCTCGTCGGACTCGGTCGCGTGGGCCCGCGTCACGGGGATGAGGTGGGTCATCTCGCTGACCCGCGCCGAGAGCTGCTCGATCTCCCGTCGGAAGAGCTGGTTGCGGTGGGTCATCCGGCGGCGCATGGCACGGACCACGAGTGCGGCCGCCGGGACCACGAGGAGGAAGACGGGCAGGAACTGGGGCACCCGGATGGCGGTCAGCACGAGGGCGCCGAGCAGCGTGGTCACGGCCGCCATCCCGCTGTCGAAGACCTGCCGCGAGGTCTCGACGATGTTCTCGACGTCGCGGATCACCTTGGCCTGCAGCACCCCGGCGCTGGTGCGGCGGTGGTAGCCGATCGACAGCTCCTGCAGCCGCTGGCAGAGTCCCATCCGGCAGTCGGCCTCGACGCTGCGGACGGCGAGGCTGAACCAGCGCGCATAGGCCCAGGTCATCGGCAGGTTGAGCACCACGAGGGCCACCATCGCCACGGCGTTGACCACGAGCACCCGTGTGGGAGAACGCTGCACGACGGCGTCGATGACATTGGCCGTCAGCAGCGGCATGACCCAGACGGGGGAGTGCTTGGCGGTGAACGCCAGGGCGGCCAGTGCGATCCGGCGGCGCTGGCCGGCATACAGGCGCAGCGCGCTGCGGACGGGGTGGTCGCGCTCGATGCGGGCCATTCCGGCCGGGGGTCGTGCCGGGGGCACGACGGGTCGGGTCATCGGGGCCGGCAGAACTTAAGCGCTTCAGTACACACGAGAGAAGGGTAACCGCAATGCCTCGCTACGGCTTCAACCTCCAGTGGCTCTTCCAGCGCGACCGGGGGGTGAGCGACCCCGACGTGAAGGTCCTCGACGCCATCGCGGCATGGGGCTTCGACTTCGTCCGGCTCCCGATGGACTACCGCACGTGGGCGGTGGACGGTGACCCCCGACGCGCGGACGAGCAGGTCCTGGGCCGGATCGACGCCGCGCTCGAGGCGTGCCGGACGCGGGGGCTGCACCTGTGCCTGGCCCTCCACCGCACGCCGGGATACTGCATCACCGGCTGGGAGAGCGAGCCCTACGACCTGTGGTCGGACGTCCGCGCTCAGGACGACTTCGTGCTGACGTGGGAGCGCTTCGCGACCCGGTATGCCGTGGAGTCACGCGAGGTGCTGAGCTTCGACCTCGTCAACGAGCCGCCGGAGCTCGGCCTGCGCGGCTTCACCCGGGACGCCCACGAGGCGGTGGTGCGCCGCACGGTCGCGGCGATCCGGGCGATCTCCCCGGGCCGACCCCTCGTCCTCGACGGCCTCGACGGGGGGAACCTCGCGATGCCCGAGCTGGCCGACCTCGGCACGACGCAGAGCGTGCGGGGCTACCAGCCGATGCGGGTGTCCCACTCCGGCGCCCCCTGGTGGCCGCCGGCAGCTCTGCTCGAGCCGCCGGCATACCCGTGCTCCTACGACGGGCAGTGGTGGGACCGCGACGCGCTCGTGGAGTTCTACCGGCCGTGGCGCGACCTCGAGGCCTCCGGCGTGCCCGTGCACGTCGGCGAGTTCGGTTGCTACGTCGAGACGCCCGACGACATCGCCCAGGCGTGGTTCACCGACCTCTTCTCGGTCTTCGCGGAGTTCGGGTGGGGCTATGCGCTCTGGGAGTTCGAGGGCGACTTCGGCGTCGTCGGCCACCGCCGCCCGGGGGCGGTCTTCGAGGAGCGCGACGGCTTCCGCGTCGACGTGCGGCTGCTCGACCTGCTGATGGGCTCGCGCCGCTGACCCGAACCCCGTGTGTCCGGCGGTCGGTAGCCAGGGCTACAGGCCTGCCGGACGCAGTGGTCTGCTTCGGGCGCTACCGTGACTCATGCCCCGAGGCGACCTCTGACGGAGTGGCCGGCAACGATCGAGCTACTGGGTCAGCCGCTGGCGACCCGGCTTACTGGCGCAGGCGAGGCGTCCATGCGCCAGTACGTCTCGGGCGAGTGGAGCGCCCCGCTCGAGGTGCTGCCGGAGGACTGGCGGCCGGACGACGTCCCGGCACAGCAGGTTGCCGTCCTCGCCCGTTCGCTGACGGCGTGGGTGTGAGGGGTCGGCCTCGGTGCCGCCCCACCAACAGGCGCAGGCCCGCCGACCCGCCAGGCTGAGGCTCGAGCCTTCCGCCGCGGCGAGCTTGTGCCTGTTGGCCGGGCGACCGCGCCGGCCGGTGCTTCCGGACGCCAGGGGCCGAGCGGCCTACTGGATCCCGCTCCGGGCGAAACCCTGCACGAAGAAGCGCTGGAAGACGAGGAACAGCACCACCATCGGGGCCACGGTCAGCAGCGCGAACGCCATCGTGCCGCCGTAGTCCGAGCCGAACTGGCCCTGGAGGTAGAGCAGCCCGATCGGCAGGGTGAACAGCGCATTGTCCTTCAGGGCGATGAGCGGCCAGGCGAAGTCGTTCCACGTCTGCAGGAGGCTCATGAAGAACAGCACGGCCAGCAGCGGTTTACAGAGCGGCAGGACGATCTGCAGGAAGATCCGCAGCTGCCCGGCGCCGTCGATGCGAGCGGCCTCGAAGAGGTCGCGCGGGATGGCGAGGATGAACTGCCGGGACAGGAACACCCCGAAGGCCGACGCCGCGGTCGGGAGGATCACCGCCCAGTAGCTGCCGTAGAGCCCGAGCTGGGTGACGATCTTGAACAGCGGCACCATGATCACCTGCACGGGGATCATCAGGGTCGACAGGGCCACGAGGAAGAGGAACGACGACCCGCGGAACTTCAGCTGCGCGAACGCGTACCCCGCCAGGAGGCTCGTCGAGACCGTGATCGCCGAGGTCACGAGCGCGATCGCCAGCGAGTTGCCGAACCACGCCGAGATGGGGAACGAGGAGAACACCCGCTGGAAGTTCTCGAGGGTGAACGACTGGGGCCAGAGGCGTAGGCCCGAGCTGAACAGGTCGCTGCGGGTGGAGAAGGCGACGACCACCATCCAGTAGAGCGGGAAGAGCACGACGGCGCAGGCGACGATGGCGAGGGCGATCCGCAGGGCCAGCCCGCTCCGGTGGCGACGCCGGCGGGCCGCGGCATACCCCGCCTCCTGCCGGCTGCGGTTCCCGTCCACAGGGTTCCCGTCCACTCGTAGGCTGCTCATTCGACCGGGTCCCGGTTCCGGCTGCTGCGCCAGCGCACGGCGGTGAAGGTCATGGTGGCGAGCAGCAGCACCACGCCGATCGCCGCGGCATACCCCTGGTCGCGCGTGACGAAGCCGTTGTCGTAGGCGTAGGTGACGAGCACGGAGGTCGCGTTCTGCGGGCCGCCGCCGGTCATCACGAAGACGATGTCGAAGACCTGGAACGAGTAGATGACGTTCATGATCAGCAGGAAGAACGACGAGGGCCCGACCATCGGCACCGTGAGGTAGCGGAACTGCTGCCAGCCGTTGGCTCCGTCGAGCCGGGCCGCCTCGTAGAGATAGGGGTTGATGCCCTGCAGCCCGGCGAGGTAGATGAGCATGTTGAAGCCCACGCGCCACCACAGGGTGACGAGGACGACCGAGACGAAGGCGGCCGTGCTGCCGGACTGCCACTGGATCGCCGGCAGGCCGAGCGAGCGCAGCATCTTGTCGAGCACGCCGTTGTTCTGGTCGAAGACCAGCGTGCCGATCAGTGCGGTCGCCACCCCGGAGATCGCCATCGGCACGATGAGGATCGAGCGGAACAGTCCGCGGGCCGGGAGCACCGAGTTCAGCAGCACCGCGACGCCGAGGCCGAGCAGCATCGAGACCGGCGTGACGATGGCGGTGAACAGGGCGGTGTTGAGGGTGGACCGCCAGAACACCGGGTCGCGGACCAGCCGCGCGTAGTTCTCCAGACCGGTGAACGTGCCGGCGCCGAAGCCGTTGGTCTTCTGGAGGCTGATGACCACCGCCCCCACCAGCGGCAGGAGGACGAACACCCCGAGCAGGATCAGAGTCGGGGTGAGGAACGCGTACCCCACGAGCGACTCGCGGTAGCGACGGGTCGGTCGCCGGGAGGGTTTCCCGCCGTCCGCGGTCGCTGTCCCGTATGCCGCGCGCTTGCGCAGCGCCGTGGAGGCAGAGCTCATGCCAGTCATGCCACCGCAGCGGCGATACCCGCCGAGATGCTCTTGATCGTGGCGTCGGTGCTCTGGCCGCCGACGAAGGCCGACTCGAGCTGGTCCTTCAGCACGGTGATGATCTTGGACATGGACGGGGACGCGACCTGCCCCGAGTCGCGCGGTTGGACGCTGGACGCCTGGCCGATGAAGACCGGGGACAGCTCAGGACGCACCTTGAAGTTGATGCCCGACGCCACGAGGTCCCGGCGGGTGGGCAGCAGCGAGGCTCCGGCGCAGAAGTCGCGCATCGAGTCGGCCTGCGTCATGAAGTCGAGGAACTTGGCCGCCAGGTCGGGGTTCTTCGTCCCGGCCGTGGCCACCAGCGCGTTGCCCCCGAAGTCCCCGGCGGAACGCACCTTCCGTGGAGAGAACGTCGCACCCCACTCGAAGCTCAGGGTCTTGGTCGCATCGGGGACGAAGAACGCCCCGGCGAAGGTCATCGCCGCGGTCTGCGAATACCAGGTGTCGCTCGCCAGGGTCGTTGACTTGACCGAGTTGTTCTGCGGCACATACTTGCTGGTGAAGAAGCTCTTCGTGAAGTCGACGGCGGCGCGGCCGGCCGCGGAGTCGATCGCGGGGGTCTTGAGGTCCTCCGCCAGGAAGCGACCGTCGGCCTCGAAGAGCCAGCTCAGCCACCGGGTGACGCCGTTGCCCTGCCAGTTCACGGCGAGCGGGTACTTCTCCGCCGGGAGCGCCGCCCGCAGCTTCTTGGCCACCTGGTCGAACTCGTCCCACGTCCACGCCGTGTCCAAGGTGGTGGGGACGGAGGTGATGCCGGCCGCCGCGAAGGCAGCCTTGTTGTAGACGATCACCGAGGTGTCGGTGTGATGCGGCACCCCGTAAGGCTTCTTCGCGTTCTGCACCGCGGCCCATGCGGCGGGCGTGAACCGGTCGGAGAAGCCGGTCGCCACGTGCGACGTCAGGTCGAGCAGCTGGCCGCGCCCGGCATAGCTGCCGAACGTGTAGTAGGGGACCCGGAAGACGTCCGGTGGGTTGCCCGCCTGCAGCTGGGCGTCGGATGTTGGTGAACATCTGGTTGTAGGGGACCGCGTTGAGGGCGATCTTCGCGCCCGTGTTGGCCGCCTCGAACCGGGCGATGACCTGACGGAAGCCCGCGAGCTCGGCGTCGGTGCCCCACGTGGTGAAGGCCAGCGGGCCGGTGGCCGCGTCCGCCTTGGAGGTCGAGGTGGAGAAGCCGCCGCAGGCGCCCAGCACCAACGGTGCCGCCACGGCGCCCGCCGCCCCGAGGAAACGTCGCCTGCTGAGTTCCATCCGTGCCTTCTCTCTCTCATCGTCCCCCGGGAGGTTTCAGGTCTCGGGGGACCCCTTGCGCCGCGGCCAACGACCAGTGTCCTACCCAGGAGGGCACGACGCCACGCAGGATGGCGAGGCTGGGTGCTGTGAGCGAGAGCGAGGTCCGGATCGAGACGCTGCTGCTCACTTCACGAGGACAGCGCGACGGCAACCGTGGGGAAACCATGAGCAGAACCGCCCGAGAGCGCATGAGGAGACGTCGCGGCGGCATACGGCGCGGTGGTGTGCTTCTGGTGGTCGGCTGCTCCGCTCTGGTCGTCCTCGCCGCCTGCGGCTCGGCCGCTGGTCCTGAGGGAGGGACGTCGATCGTCACGGCGAGGTCCTTCGGCGACAGCGCGATCGGGACCAGCCCGCCACCGGTCGTCCCGGCAGAGAACCTCGGGGCCGGTGTGAGGGCGACGCCGCCCACCACGCCGGTTCCGCCGTCGATGCTCACGGTGCCTGACGGCGTCGGGCTGGACTACCAGAAGGCCCAGGACCTCTGGCGGAGGGCCGGACTCCACGTCGCGCCCGCGGTGGCCGCCACCGGCGCCCAACGGCTCCCCGTCATCGATTCCAACTGGGTGGTGCTCTCCCAGGACCTCGCCGCGGGCAGCACGGTCCCGACCGACTCCTTCATCACCGCCACCGTCCCGAAGCTCACGGACCATGAGCAGGCCGGGGACGAGATCTGCCTCAGGTCCCGGTGAGCATCGCCATCAGGCGCTGCGCGCCGAGCCGGATGTGGGGCTCCGGGTGCTCGAGCAGGCGTGCGGCGGTCGTGACGGCGATGTCGCGGTCTCCCGGCTCGTACCACCCGACTCCCTCGCCGACGCCCGTCCCGATCGACTCGCCCTGGTCGTCGTCGGCGCCGGCGAGCGCCAGCGTGATGACGGCCCAGCCCCGCGCATCGGCCTGGCGGGCGACAGCCGCCGTCGCCGCCTTCGTGACGGCGGTGTCGCTGCCGTCGAGGATGAGGTCGTAGAGCGCCGCCTGCGCATCGTCCGAGTCGAGGAACGACGCGAGCGCCACCGCTGCATCGCGGCGATCGGTCCAGACCTCGCTCCGAGCGAGGGCGACGATGGCGGTCACGGCTCCGACCCGCACGTCATCCACATTCACGAGTGTCCCCCATCGGGGGCCGCACCCTCGCCGCCGCGGCCCACGCCGGCTGACGCAACCCAGCGGCCCGGCCGGCGGAGGAGGATGGCCCCGTGACCGACTACCTCCAGGCCCTCGCGTTCGGGGTCTTCCCCTCGCCCGACGCCGCCCACCCGCGCGCCGTCCTCGAGCTGGCGGAGGTCGCGGAGGTCAGTGGCCTCGACCTGCTCACGGTGCAGGACCATCCCTACCAGGCCGCGCACCTCGACGCGTGGACCCTGCTGTCCGTCGTCGCGGCCCGCACGACGACGCTGCGGGTGGCGCTCAACGTCGCGAACCTGCCCCTGCGTCCGCCGGTCGTCCTGGCCAAGGCCGTCGCGACCCTCGACCTCCTCTCGGGGGGACGTGTCGAGTTCGGTCTCGGAGCCGGGGCGTTCTGGGACGCCATCGCGGCCGCGGGCGGCACCCGGCTCACGGCCGGCGAGAGCGTCGTCGCCCTCGAGGAGGGCATCGAGGTGATCCGGGGCGTCTGGCACCCCGAGGGGTCGGCAGCGGTGCGCGTCGCCGGCCACCACCACCACGTCGTCGGCCTCCACCCCGGACCGCCGCCGGCCCATGCCGTCGAGATCTGGCTCGGCGCCTACAAACCCCGGATGCTGCGCCTCACCGGGCGGGTCGCGGACGGCTGGCTGCCGACCATGGGCTACGCCGATCCCGACGCCCTCGCCGGCATGAACGCCGTCATCGACGAGGCGGCTCGGGCGGCCGGGCCCGACCCGGCCTCGGTCCGGCGGCTCTACAACGTGATGGGCCGCTTCGGCGGCCCCGTCTCGAGCTCCCGCCTAGCCGGTATGCCGCGTGACTGGGCGGAGCAGCTGGCCCGGCTCGCTCTGGAGGAGGGCATGAGCACCTTCATCCTCGGCACGGACGACATCAGGGCGGTGCGCCGGTTCGGGGAGGAGGTCGCACCCCTGGTTCGCGACCTGGTGGACGCCGAGCGGGCAGGTGCGACAACGGGGCCCGCCTCCCAGCACGCGGCCGGGGACAGCGCCGAGGCACCGGAGGTGGCGACGGCCACGGCATACGCGTCGGGCCCGGTCGTCATCCGGACGACGCCCGACGACGGCACGCGGCTGAGCGACCAGGCCGCGTGGGACGAGTCGACCCGCCCGAGGTTCCCCGCGGTGGTGGGGGCGACCTCCACGCTGCAGCAGCAGGCGGCGCCGCAGCACCTCATCGACGTGCACGACGCCCTGCGTGCGGAGCTGACCCAGCTGCGTGACGTCATCGCGCAGGTCGCCGCTGGTCAGCTCGAGGTGGGGCCGGCGCGGTCCGTGATCAACCGAATGACGTTGCGGCAGAACAACTGGACCCTCGGCGCCTACTGCGAGCAGTACTGCCGGGTGGTGACCGGGCACCACACCCTCGAGGACCGCGGCGTCTTCCCGCACCTGCGCGGGGTGGCCGGCGCGAGCCCGGTGATCGACCGGCTGACGGAGGAGCACGAGGTCATCGCCGACCTCCTCGAGCACGTCGACCGGGCGCTCGTCGCCCTCGTCGCTCCGGCGAGCACGAGCGCGGGGCCGAGTGACGTCGCGCCGCTGCAGGAGGTCATCGACCTGCTGACCGACGCCCTGCTGTCGCACCTGTCCTACGAGGGACGCGAGCTGTTCCACCCGCTGGCGCTGGTCGGGTTCCAGTGAGCGCCCGCTGGTAGCAGCGAAAAACCGCGGACCCCGACATCTCGGGGACGTCGGGGTCGCGGTCGGGCCGGCAGGTCGGCCCAGAGTTCGGCTCAGGATCGAGCGGTTGGTCTCAGGTCACGTGGTGCCGGGACGCACACCGCCCCAGGACCAGGAGCTGGGGATGGCGAGATTGACCTTGCTGACGACGGTCGTGACGTTGACGGAGGTGGAGCCGGACGCGGAGACGGATGAGGCCAGCGACTCGTGAGCCGAGGCTGAGCCGGCCGCGCTGACGCCGATGAGACCGGCGACCGCAAGGCCGAGGACGGAGATGGACAGGGTGCGGAGGGGTGACTTCATGTCCTAAGTTTGGGTCATTCATGGACTCCGCCTGACCATCCGGGAGATGAACTATCCGTTCGGGTGCATCAATGCGGCCGAACGGCCAGTGTTTGTGCGGGCCTTGGGGTACAGGTCGGGCCGGACGGTGGTGCCGGCGGGCGGCCGGGAGCGGACCGGGCCAGCGAGACGGCTAGGGGTTCGCGGCGAGGAAGACGAAGCCTGCGAGCAGGACGAGGTGGACCCCGCCCTGGAGCCGCGTCGCCCGACCGGGCACGACCGTGAGCATCCCGACGACGACAGTCAGGGCGAGCAGCACCATCTGGGTCGGTCCGAGCCCGAGCTCGAGCGGCCCGTCGAGCCAGATCGAGACCACGGCGATGGCCGGGATCGTCAGCCCGATGCTCGCCATCGCGGACCCGAGCGCGAGGTTGAGACTGATCTGGACGCGGTCGCGCCGGGCCGCGTTGACGGCCGCAAGGGTCTCCGGGGCGAGCACGAGCAGGGCGATGACCACGCCGACGAAGGACGGGGGCAGACCCGCCGAGGCGACGGCCGACTCGATCGCCGGTGACTCGACCTTGGCCAGCCCGACCACGGCGACCAGCGCCACGACGAGCAGCACGAGGCTGCGGGCGGTCGTGCTGCCCGCCGGGCCGTCGTGGTCGTCGTCGGCAGACTCGATGGGCGCGCCGTCGGAGCCGATCGGCAGGAAGAAGTCCCGGTGACGGCCGGTCTGCGTCACCACGAACAGCCCGTAGAGCACGAGGGAGGCCGACGCCGCGAAGGCCAGCTGGGAGGGGCTGAACACCGGCCCGGGCTGCGCCGTCGTGAAGGTCGGCAGCACGAGGCACAGGGTCGCGACCGCGGTGACCGTGGCGAGCGCGCTGCCCGTGCCCTCCCTGTTGAAGACGACGAGACCGTGATGGAGGGAGCCGACGAGGATCGACAGCCCGAGGATCCCGTTGCAGGTGATCATCGTCGCCGCGAAGACGGTGTCGCGGGCGAGGCTCGCCGTGCCCTCGCCGCCCGAGATCATCAGCGTGACGATCAGTCCGACCTCGATCACCGTGACGGCGACCGCGAGGATGAGCGACCCGTAGGGCTCGCCGACCCGATGGGCGATGACCTCGGCGTGGTGCACGGCGGCGAGCACCGCCCCGGCCAGCAGGAGCGCGACGACGATGACGGGCACCGTCCCGAGGTCACGTCCGAGGGTCAGCGCGAGGGCGACGAGCGCGAGGACCGGCAGCAGCGCGGTCCACCTCAGCCAGGCAGAACGGGTGGCTGGAGAGGTCATGCCGCATCCTCCCAAAGGTTCTCCCCCCGGGAGGCAACCGGACATATCCGACGCTCTGTCGCGTGGGTCACGGGCACCCCGACAATCCAGACACGACTCCGGTGACGAAAGCCTCACATGTTAACCCGTCGCCGCACGTTTGCCGAGTCACTCCAGTATGCCGTTACGGGTGTGCTCGCTGCCCTCTCGGGGATGGCGGTCGGTCACCTCGTCGCCGGCGTGTTCAACCCGGCCAGCTCGCCCGTCCTCGCCGTCGGCTCGACCGTCATCGACGCCACCCCGGTCACCCTCAAGGATTTCGCGATCGAGCACTTCGGGACCAACGACAAGCTGGTCCTGCTGCTCTCGGTCGGTGTCGTGACCGTCCTGCTGGCCGCCGTCGCCGGGGCCCTGTCGCGCAAGCGGCCCGCCATCGGCATCGGCCTCATCGTGCTGCTCGTCGCCCTCGCCGGCGCCGCCGCGATGACCCGGCCGCTGGCCACCGTGACCGACCTCCTGCCCGCGCTCAGCACCGGCGTCGTCGGCATCGCGGTGCTCCTCTGGCTCCGTCGCTCGCTGGGGCAGCGACGGCGCGAGGGGAGCACCACGGGAGGCAGCCGACGCAGCTTCCTCTACGGAGCGGTCGGGGTCACGGCCGGCGCCGTCGTCCTCGGGGCCATCGGACAGAAGCTCGGCACCGCGTCGAGCGACCCCTCGACGGTCGCCCTGCCGAAGGCGACCGACCCGGGCACCGCGCTCCCGGCCGGCCTCGACACCAAGGTCCCCGGCATCTCGAGCTTCACCACCGCGACGGCCGACTTCTACCGGGTCGACACCAACCTCACGGTCCCGCAGGTCGCCAAGGGTTCGTGGAAGCTGCAGATCGACGGTGACGTCAAGAACCCCTTCAGCCTGACCTTCGACGAGCTCATCAAGATGCCGCTCATCGAGCGCAGCATCACCCAGACCTGCGTCTCCAACGAGGTCGGTGGCGGCTACATGGGATCCGCCACCTGGCTCGGTGTCAAGGTGACCGACCTCCTCGACCGTGCGGGAGTCGGCACCTCGGCCGACCAGCTGCTCAGCACCGCGGTGGACGGGTTCACGATCAGCACGCCGCTCGCCGCCGTCCGCGACGGCCGGGACGCGATGATCGCCATCGGGATGAACGGACAGGCCCTGCCGGCCGTCCACGGCTTCCCGGCCCGTCTGATCACCCCCGGCCTCTACGGATACGTCGGCGCCACCAAGTGGCTGACCAAGCTCACGTTGACCACCTACGCCAAGGACCAGGCGTACTGGACCCGGCGTCAGTGGGCCACGGACGCCCCGATCAAGACCTCGGCCCGGGTCGATACGCCGGCACCGCTGTCGACCATCAAGCCCGGGATGACCGCGATCGGCGGCGTGGCCTGGGCCCAGCACCGCGGCGTGGGCCTCGTCGAGATCCAGATCGACGGCGGCGCGTGGCAGAAGGTCATGCTCGGCCCCGACGCCGGGGTCGACTACTGGCGCCAGTGGTACCTCCCCTGGAACGCGACCTCCGGCAGCCACACCATCGCGGTGCGGGCCACCGACCTCAAGGGCCAGGTGCAGACGGACGTCCGGGCCAAGCCGTTCCCCAACGGCTCCAGCGGCATTCAGCAGATCGTCGTGCTCGTCTCCTAGGGCAGGACGGCAGGCCAGCACGCAGCGCGTCCGGACGTCACCAGCTGACGTCCGGGCGCGTTCTGCGTGCCCGCCGACTGCCTGCCTGGCGGCTGCCGGCCGCCCGCCGGTTGACCGGGCCCGCGTGACCCAACCGTGACCACATTGGGCGAAAAACCGTGCATCCGAGCAATCCACCAGGGGTCACGGAGCGAATCACTCCTGACAGTGAACCCAACCGGCTAAGGAGCCGTACACCATGAAGATCCGTCGCACCACCGCCACCCTGGCCCTCCTCGCTGCTCTTCCGCTCGGCCTCGCGGCCTGCGGCTCCAGCACCACTGCGGGCTCCACCGCCTCCTCGTCCTCCGCCGCCACCACCCCGGCAGCGACCTCGTCCTCGGACACCATGACCAGCAGCAGCACCTCGGCCCCCGCGGCCATGTCCAAGCCCTTCGGTGCGGGCTGCGCCGCCGTCCCGGCCACCGGCACGGGTTCCTTCGAGGGCATGTCGACCGACCCGGTCGCCACCGCCGCGAGCCACAACCCGGTCCTCTCCACCCTCGTCACCGCCGTCGGTGTCGCCGGACTGGGCGACACGCTGAACTCGGCCAAGGACATCACGGTCTTCGCGCCCTACAACGGTGCGTTCGCCAAGCTCCCGCCGGCCACGCTCAAGGCCGTTCTCGCCGACAAGGCCACGCTGACCAAGATCCTCACCTACCACGTGATCGCGGGACGCCTCAGCCCCGACCAGCTCGCTGGCGACCACAAGACCCTCGAGGGTGGCACCGTCACGGTCGCCGGCTCCGGCGAGGCGTTCACGGTCGGTGCGGGCAAGGCCAACGTCATCTGCGGCAACGTGCAGACGGCCAACGCCACGGTCTACATCCTCGACTCCGTCCTGATGCCCCCGGCCGCCTGACCCATCTCGATCAGCAGGTCCTTCCCACCCCTCAGCAGAGGCAGAGAGCAGAATGCTAGCCATGGCTGACCTTCGAGCGGTTCCCTCCAGCGATGACTCGCTGGAGGGGGCCGCTCCGGCCGAGCGGTATGCCGCACTCCTGCGGCAGGCCTCGCTCGGCGACGAGGGCGCGTTCGCCCAGCTGTACGACGCGGTCTCCTCCAGGCTCTACGGCCTGGTGGTCCGCGTCATCCGTGACCCAGCTCAGTCGGAGGAGGTGACCCAGGAGGCTCTCCTCGAGATCTGGAAGACCGCATCGCGGTTCGACCAGGATCGGGGCAGTGCTCTGGGGTGGATGATGACCATCGCTCATCGCAAGGCCGTCGACCGGGTCCGGTCCGCCGAAGCCTCCAGCCGCCGGGACACGACCTATCACGAGAGCACGCAGGACGTGGACTACGACAGCACCGCCGAGGCCGCTCAGGCCTCACTCGACGCCGAACGCGTCCGCAGGGCGCTCGCGACCCTGACGGACGCCCAGCGCGGCGCCCTCGAACTGGCCTACTTCGGTGGCTACACGCACACTGAGGTGGCCTCCATGCTCGGCCTCCCGCTCGGCACCGCCAAAACTCGCATCCGCGATGGACTCATCCGCCTTCGCGACACCTTGGGACTCCAGTCATGAATGACGACATCCACACCCTCTCCGGCGCCTATGCCGTCGACGCTGTCGACGACCTCGAGCGCGTCCGCTTCGAGAAGCACCTCTCCGCCTGCAGCGAGTGCGTGGCCGAGGTCGACAGCCTCCGGGCTGCCGCCGGCCAGCTGGGCTACCTGGCCGAGGTGACCCCGCCGGCCCGGCTGCGCGAGCAGGTCCTGCGCGACATCGCCAAGGTCCGTCCGCTGCCGCCGCAGGCCACCGCGGAGGCCTCGGCCCGGATCGAGATCACCCGTCAGTCGCTGCGCGAGACCGGCCGGCGTCCGAGACGCTTCCCGACCTGGCTCGCCGCCGCGGCCGCCGTCATCGTCATCGGGAGCGGTGCCACCGCCGTCGCGGTCCAGCACAACAACCAGGTGCAGACCCAGACCGTCGCGGAGAGCGTCCTCGCCGACCCCAACGCCAGCCGCAAGACCCAGGCCTTCCCCGGTGGCGCCTCCGCCGAGGTCGTGGCCTCCAAGTCGCTCGGCAAGGCCGTCCTGGTCACCCACGGTATTGCGAACGCACCGGCGGGGAAGGTCTACCAGGCGTGGTTCCAGCACGGTGAGTCGTTCACCTCTGCCGGCATCATGTCGTCCCGCGCCGACCAGACCCTGCTCCTCGACGGAGACGCCTCCACGGCCAGCGCCGTCGGTATCACCGTCGAGCCCGAGGGCGGCTCGTCATCGCCGACGTCGGCGCCGCTCGCCCTCATCACCATCGCCTGACCGCACCCGAGCGGCCGGCACCACCGTTCCACCGCAACGAAACCGCTCCACCGCAGCCACCCGGGCCGCGCCTCCGCCGAGGCGCGGTCCGGGTTCCTCTTTGCCCGGGTTCGACTGTGTCAGCGGCGACTTCGCCCGACCGGAGGTGGTGGGGTGCTGTGACCCGGAAGAGCCAATCCCGCGAGGCGGCGGCCACGAATCCCTGTCGTCCCAACCCGACCCGAACACCAGGACTCCTCGCATGTCGCCCCAGAGCAGCGCCCGCACCGGTAGCACCGGTGGCAGCCCCCGAAGCGCCCGTCGCGTCGCCGTCATCGGCAGCGGTGTGGCCGGCCTCGTGGCCGCGCACGTCCTGGCCCGGGAGTCGCACGTCACGCTCCTCGAGGCCGACGACCGGCTGGGTGGCCACGCCGACACCCACGAGGTCTCGCTCGGTGACCGGACGGACCGGAAGATCAACGTGGACACCGGGTTCATCGTCCACAACGACCGCACCTACCCCACCCTCCTGCGCCTCTTCGGCGAGCTCGGCGTCGAGACCCAGGACTCCGACATGAGCATGTCGGTCCGCGACGACGAGACCGGCCTGGAGTATGCCGGGGCCAAGGGTGCCCGGGGACTCTTCCCGCGGGCACGCAACCTGGCCAACCCGGCATACCTGCGGATGCTCCTCGAGGTGAAGCGCTTCCACCGCGCCGCCCGAGGCGTGCTCGAGACGCCCGAGGACGCCTCGGTCGCCGACGAGACGCTCGCGCAGTTCGTCGAGCGGGTCGGCTTCAGCGACTACTTCGCGACCTATTTCCTCGGCCCCGTCGTCGCCGCCGTGTGGTCCTGCGACCCGGCCGTGGCGCTGCAGTACCCCGCGCGCTACCTCTTCACCTTCCTCGACCACCACGGGATGCTCACCGTCTTCGGCTCGCCGACGTGGCGCACCGTCGTCGGCGGGTCGGCCCGCTACGTCGAGAAGGTGTCGGTCGGCATCCAGGAGATCCGCACCTCGTCGCCGGTCACTTCGGTCCGGGAGACGATTGACGGCGTCGTCGTCGAGTCCGCCAGCGGGACCGACACCTTCGACGCCGTGGTCATCGCCACGCACCCGGCCACGGCGCTGCGGATGCTCGCCGAGCCGACGGCGGTCCAGAGCGAGATCCTCGGCGCAATGCCCTACAGCGCCAACGTCGCCCAGCTGCACACCGACGAGTCCGTGCTGCCCCGCAGCGCCGGTGCGCGCGCCTCGTGGAACTACCTACGACGGCCGGCCGGCACCGAGAGCGGCACCGTCCTGATGTCCTACGACATGACCCGGCTGCAGCGGCTCGACACGACAGGCCCGCTCGTCACCGACCGCCGTTTCATCGTCACCCTCGGCGGCGAGGACCTCATCGACCCCAGCCTGGTCATCGAGACCATGCACTACGAGCACCCGCTCTACTCACCGGAATCCGTTGCGGCACAACGCCGTCTGCCGGAGATCCGGACCGAGCGCCTCGCCTTCGCCGGGGCCTACCACGGGTGGGGCTTCCACGAGGACGGCGCCCTCTCCGGCCTTCGTGCCGCCGAGCACCTCGGCGCCTCGTGGGATGCCCCGCGGCGTACCGACCTCTCCGAGCGCCCCCTGGTCGCGGTGGAGGACGATCGAGAGATGGCAGCAACATGAGCGACCTGCGGCACGCCGTGGACGCGAGCGACCTGCGGCCCGCTCTCGGTCTCGAGGCCGGGTTCGCGGCGCGGGCGACCCCCCGCGTCAGCACGCCCCGGATCTACCCCACGACGGTGCGGCACATCCGCCGGGAGCCGGTTCACCACGACTTCACCAACCACAGCTATCAGTGGCTGGTCGACCTCGACAGGCTCCCCGCGTCGGGGCTGCTGGGCCGGCTCGCGAGCTTCGAGGCCCGAGACCACCTCGGTGACCCCGGACGCACCCTGCGCGCCAACGTCGACACCTTCCTGGCCACCCAGGGCGTCGACCTCGACGGGGGACGGGTCCTCATGCTCGCGATGCCGCGGGTGCTCGGCACCGTCTTCAACCCGATCAGCCTCTACTGGTGCCACCGCCGCGACGAGACGCTCGAGTGCGTCGTCGTCGAGGTCCACAACACCTACG
>NZ_JANXRJ010000016.1 GCF_025353065.1 Lapillicoccus sp. | reverse complement strand
CGCCGAACGTCAAGGTCGACATCCCGCTGCAGGCGTACTTCCGGATCAACACCGAGAACATGGGCCAGTTCGAGCGCACCCTGATCATCGCCGACGAGGGCTCCGACGTGCACTACGTCGAGGGCTGCACCGCGCCGATCTACAAGTCCGACTCGCTGCACTCCGCGGTCGTCGAGATCATCGTCAAGAAGAACGCGCGGGTCCGCTACACGACGATCCAGAACTGGTCCAACAACGTCTACAACCTCGTCACCAAGCGCGCGACCTGCGCCGAGGGCGCGACGATGGAGTGGATCGACGGCAACATCGGCTCCAAGGTGACGATGAAGTACCCCGCCGTCTACCTCCTCGGCGAGCACTCCAAGGGCGAGACCCTGTCCATCGCCTTCGCCGGCGAGGGCCAGCACCAGGACGCCGGGGCCAAGATGGTCCACCAGGCGCCCAACACCTCCTCGACGATCGTCTCGAAGTCGGTCGCCCGTGGAGGTGGCCGCACGTCCTACCGCGGGCTCGTCCAGATCATGGAGGGCGCCACCAACAGCAAGTCGACGGTGCGCTGCGACGCGCTGCTCGTCGACACCATCAGCCGGTCCGACACCTACCCCTATGTCGACGTCCGCGAGGACGACGTGCAGATGGGCCACGAGGCCACGGTATCCAAGGTGTCCGCCGACCAGCTGTTCTACCTCCAGAGCCGCGGGATGACCGAGGAGGAGGCCATGGCGATGATCGTGCGCGGTTTCGTCGAGCCCATCGCCCGCGAGCTGCCGATGGAGTACGCCCTCGAGCTCAACCGGCTCATCGAGCTGCAGATGGAAGGAGCAGTCGGCTGATGCCGCTGTTGGAAAAGACCCAGGGCGCCCCCGGTGGCGTCGTCGCCGCAGCCCATACCGACAGCGCGGAGGCCTTCGTCCCCGACCAGTCCCGCGCCGAGCGCCCGACCTCGTTCGACGTCGCCGACTTTCGTATGCCGTCCGGTCGCGAGGAGGAGTGGCGCTTCACCCCGGTCGACCGGCTGCGCGCCCTCTTCGGCGACACGCCCGGCGACGCCGACGCGATGACGTATGCCGTGTCGGCCCCCGAGGGTGTCACCACCGGCACGCTCGCCCCGGGGCAGGCGCCGCGGGGCACCGCGCTCGTGCCCGCCGACCGCGCCGCGGTCGTCGCCAGCGCCAACACCCTCGAGGGGCTGCACGTCGTCATCAGGGCCGAGGCCGAGCCGACCGAGCCGGTCCGGGTCGTCCTCACCGGCACCGCCGGGCGACGCAGCACCGCGCACCACGTGATCGAGGCGAAGCACCACAGCAAGGCGGTCGTCATCCTCGACCACGAGGGTGGCGGCGAGCACACCGGCAACCTCGAGGTCCTCGTCGGCGACAGCGCCCAGCTGACCGTCGTCAGCGTCCAGCACTGGGACGACGGTGCCATCCACCTCGGCCAGCACGACGCCGTGGTCGGCCGCGACGCGGCATACACGCACATCGTGGTGAGCATCGGCGGCGACATCGTGCGGATCAACACCAACGTGCGCTACGCCGGCCCCGGTGGCCACGCCACCCTCCTCGGCGTCTACTTCGCCGACGCCGGGCAGCACCTCGAGCACCGCAGCTTCGTCGATCACGACGCGCCCAACTGCAAGAGCACCGTGACCTACAAGGGCGCGCTGCAGGGACAGGGGGCCCACACGGTCTGGGTCGGTGACGTGCTCATCCGCGCCGTCGCCGAGGGCACCGAGACCTACGAGCTGAACCGCAACCTCGTCCTCACCGACGGCGCCCGCGCCGACTCGGTGCCCAACCTCGAGATCGAGACGGGCGAGATCGTCGGCGCCGGGCACGCCTCTGCCACCGGGCGATTCGACGACGAGCAGCTCTTCTACCTCCAGGCGCGCGGCATCCCCGAGGCCCAGGCCCGGCGGCTCGTCGTGCGCGGTTTCCTCGTCGACATCATCAACCAGATCCCCGACGAGGCGCTCCGGACCCGCCTGCAGGACGACATCGAGGCCGAGCTGACCGCGGCCGCCGAGGTGGGCGCGGACGTATGAGTGCTGAGCCCATGAACGCGCAGCCCATGAACGCAGAGCCCATGAGTGCTGAGCCACAGGGAGACGCCGGTGACTTCACCGTCGTGTGCCAGGTCGACGACCTCGCCCCCGGGACGGTGTCCCAGGCCGAGGTGGACGGCGTCATCATCGCGCTCGTCCGCGACGCCGACGGGGCCTACCACGCCGTCGACGACCGCTGCAGCCATGCGGACGTCTCCCTCTCCGAGGGCGAGGTCGACGGGTGCACGCTCGAGTGCTGGCTCCACGGCTCGCGCTTCGATCTCGTCACCGGCAAACCCTCCGGCCTCCCGGCGATCACGCCGATCGCCGACTACCCCGTGAAGATCGACGGCGACCAGGTCCTGGTCGCGGTCACCCCGAACCGCTGAGAAGGACACACCAACCCATGACGACACTCGAGATCCACGACCTGCACGTCAGCGTCGACATCGAGGGCGGCACCAAGGAGATCCTCCGCGGCGTCGACCTCACCGTGAAGTCCGGCGAGACGCACGCGATCATGGGGCCCAACGGCTCCGGCAAGTCGACCCTCGCCTACTCCATCGCCGGCCACCCGAAGTACACCGTCACCGGCGGCACCGTGACGCTCGACGGGGAGAACGTCCTGGCCATGGCCGTCGACGAGCGGGCCCGCGCCGGGCTCTTCCTCGCGATGCAGTACCCCGTCGAGGTCCCCGGCGTCACCGTCTCCAACTTCCTGCGCACCGCCAAGACCGCCATCGACGGCGAGGCCCCCAAGCTGCGTACCTGGGTCAAGGACGTCCGGTCGGCCATGGACGAGCTGCGGATGGACCCCGCCTTCGCCGAGCGCAACGTCAACGAGGGCTTCTCCGGTGGCGAGAAGAAGCGCCACGAGATCCTCCAGATGGAGCTGCTGCGCCCGAAGATCGCGATCCTCGACGAGACCGACTCCGGCCTCGACGTCGACGCGCTCAAGGTCGTCTCCGAGGGCGTCAACCGCGCCAAGGCGAGCACCGACGTCGGCGTCCTGCTGATCACGCACTACACCCGCATCCTGCGCTACATCGAGCCCGACTTCGTGCACGTGTTCGTGGACGGCAAGGTCGTCGAGGAGGGTGGGCGCGAGCTCGCGGACCGGCTCGAGGACGAGGGCTACGACCGCTACCTCACGGCAGCCAAGGCCTGATCGTGGTTGCCGTCGTGGCGGGAGCGGAGCCCTTCAGCGGATCGGAGTCGACCGCGATCCGCGCCGACTTCCCGATCCTCGGGCGCACCGTCCGCGACGGAAAACCGTTGGTCTACCTCGACTCCGGAGCCACCTCGCACAAGCCGTGGGTGGTCCTCGAGGCCGAGCGCGAGTTCTACGAGAAGCACAACTCCGCCGTCCACCGGGGAGCCCACCAGCTCTCCGAGGAGGGCACCGAGCTCTACGAGTCGGCGCGGGCGACCATCGCGGCCTTCATCGGTGCCACCGCCGACGAGGTCGTCTTCACCAAGAACGCCACCGAAGGCCTCAACCTCGTCGCCTACGCCTTCTCCAACGCCAGCCACGGTGGAGGCGGCGCCCGGGGTCGGATGCCACAGCCCGACGACGAGATGGCCGCGCGGTTCGTCCTCGCGCCGGGTGACGAGGTGCTGGTCACCGAGATGGAGCACCACGCCAACCTCGTGCCGTGGCAGGAGCTGTGCCGCCGGACCGGGGCGACCCTGCGCTGGATCCCCCTGACACCCGATGGTCGGCTCGACCTCACCGACCTGGACGATCTCCTCACCGACCGCACCAAGGTCGTCGCCTTCACTCACGTCTCCAACGTCCTCGGCACGATCAACCCCGTCCGCGAGATCACCGAGAAGGCCCACGCCGCAGGGGCGCTCGTCGTCCTCGATGCGTGCCAGTCGGTGCCCCACCTCAGCGTCGACGTGACCGAGCTCGGGGTGGACTTCCTCGCCTTCAGCGGTCACAAGCTCTTCGGCCCCCTCGGCATCGGCGTCCTCTGGGGCCGGCCCGAGCTGCTCGACGCGATGCCGACCTTCCTCACCGGTGGCTCGATGATCGAGACGGTGACGATGGAGGGTTCGACCTACGCTCCCGTGCCGCAGAAGTTCGAGGCCGGCGTCCCGATGGCCGCCCAGGCGATCGGCTTCGCGGCGGCGGTGGACTATCTCACCGAGCTCGGCATGGACCGCGTCCTCGCGCACGAGCAGTTCCTCACCGCAGCGCTGCTCGACGGACTCGCGGCGCGTCCATGGGTGCGCGTCGTCGGTCCGCCGACGGCGGCCGAGCGGGGCGCGACGGTGGCCTTCGTCGTCGACGGCGTCCACGCCCACGACGTCGGGCAGGTGCTCGACGACCAGGGCGTCGCGGTCCGGGTCGGGCACCACTGCGCGTGGCCTCTGCACCGCGCCCTCGGCGTCGCGGCGACGACGCGGGCCAGCTTCGCGGCATACAACACCGTGGGTGAGGTCGACGCCTTGCTCGGTGCCCTCGATCTCGTCCCGGCGATCTTCGGGCTCGACCTCGACAGTGTTCCTCGTGCAGCGAGCGACCGTCAGCAGCAACGGGACCGGGAGCAGGTGACCGTCTGATGGATCTTTACCGGGAGCTCATCCTCGAGCACTCGAAGCGGCCGCACCGCGTCGGCCTGCGTGAGCCGTTCGCGGCCGAGGTGCACCACGTCAACCCCACCTGCGGCGACGAGGTGACGCTGCGCCTCGACCTCGACGCCTCGACGGGGGAGGGTGAGCACGCCACCATCCGCGACCTGTCCTACGACGCCCTCGGCTGCTCCATCTCGGTCGCCTCGGCGTCCGTGCTGGCCGCGGAGGTCACCGGCCACAGCGTCAGGGAGGCCCTCGACACCTACGCCGCGATGCACGCGATGCTGACCTCGAAGGGGCAGGACCCGGGCGACGAGGACGCGATCGGCGACGGGGTCGCTTTCGCCGGGGTGGCGAAGTATCCCGCCCGGGTCAAGTGCGCCCTGCTCGGCTGGAGCGCCTTCACCGACGCCCTGGCCCGCAGCGGCATCGACATCAGCGAGACCTCACCGAGCACGAGCAGATTCTCGACCCACGCCACACCGAAGGGCTGACACCAATGACCGACCTGACCGACACCACCAGCACCAGCTCGGCCCCGCCGGCCAACGTCGCCGACGTCGAGGAGGCGCTGCGTGACGTCGTCGACCCCGAGCTGGGGATCAACGTCGTCGACCTCGGTCTGGTCTACGGCGCGCAGATCCACGACGACATCACCGTCACCCTCGACATGACGCTCACCTCCGCGGCCTGCCCCCTGACCGACGTGATCGAGGACCAGACCCGTGCGGCCCTCGAGCCACTCGTCAACGATGTCCGGATCAACTGGGTCTGGATGCCGCCGTGGGGCCCGGACAAGATCACCGACGACGGCCGCGAGCAGTTGCGGGCACTTGGCTTCAACGTCTGACCCACGCCGCCGCTGGGGCGGGTGAGCCGAGTGAGTGCAGTCTATGACCGGATCGGCGTGGGGTACGCCGGCCTGCGCGTCCCTGACCCCCGCTTCGACCAGGCCGTGCAGGCAGCCCTGGGGGACGCTCGCACCGTCGTCAACGTCGGAGCCGGCGCCGGCTCCTATGA
>NZ_JANXRJ010000315.1 GCF_025353065.1 Lapillicoccus sp. | reverse complement strand
GTCACCAGCAGTGAGGTGGAGTTGGGCCGCGAGCTGGGGCGTGGCAGCGACGGTCTGCTGCTCGAGGATGGTGCTGGACGGCTCGAGGCCGCGTTGGCGCATGTCCTCGGTGAAGCTCGTCAGGCGCAGCGTTTTGGAGACGACCGCCGGGTTCGCGACGTAGGTACCAGACCCTTGCACGTTGTAGACCAGCCCCTGACGGATGAGGCGTTGGATGGCCTGACGCACGGTGGTGCGGCTGACCTGGAACTCCTCGAGCAGCTCCCGTTCCGTGGGTAGCGCGTCGTGCGCGTCCATGGCGCCGACCCGTTCCTCCAGGGCGGCGGCGAGGACCTCGTACTTCGGCGGTCGACGGTCGCTCACCGATGGGGTCACGGTCACCATCAGCCTTTCACTGCCCCGGACGACAGGCCGCTGACGAGGTAGCGCTGCGCGAAGACGGCGAACAGCACCGGCGGCAGGGTGGACAGGACGGTCGCTGCGGAGATGTCGCCCCACCGGATCCCCGTGCTGGTGACGAAGTTGGCGGCGCCGAGGGTGACGGGGGTGGCGTTGGAGGTGGACAGGATCAGCGCGAACAGGTAGTCGTTCCAGGTGAAGATGAACACCAGCACGGCGACGGCGACCAGGGTGGGCGCGAGCATGGGCAGGACCACGGAGTACAAGGTCCGGTAGGTGCTTGCCCCGTCCACCCAGGCGGCCTCCTCGACCTCGATGGGGACATCCCGGAACCCGGCACTGAGCAGGATGATCCCCAGGGGCAGGTTGAGGAACGTGTTCGCCAACACCAGCGAGGGGACGGTGTCGAGGAGGTGCAGGTTCGACATCAGCAGGAAGTAGGGAACCGCGAAGAAGATGGCCGGCAGCAGCCGCAGCCCGCTCGAGGCGTTCATGACCAGGCGCCCACCGAACCCGAGCCGCACCGCGGCATACGTGCCGGGGATGGCGATGACCAGGACCAGGGCTACCGCGCCGAGGGCGATGAGGGTGGAGTTGAGGAAGAAGCGCGGGAAGTCGTATCCCGCTGCGCCGAGGGCGTTCTGGTAGTGCTCGAGGGTGGGAGCGAGGTGGGTCGACAGGGCACCGCGGCCGATGTCGCCCTCGGTCCGGAAGCTGACCAGCAGGGCATTCAACCAGGGGATGTTGACCACGAGCGCCATGGTGCCGACCGCGGCTGTGGTACCCCACGCCCTGCGTTTGCGTGACCTGGGCGCAGCCGGTTTCGTCGTCATCGCGGGCTTGCGTGACGTGGTGCTCACGCCGGGTTCCCCTGACCGGCGATCCGCTTGACCAGCAGCGGGACCAGCGGCAGGAGCACGATCATGATCACCGTCGAGGCTGCTGCGGCCAGGCCGAAGCCACCGGACTCGAAAGCGGTCTTGTAGATGAAGATGCTCAAGGTGGTGGTCTTGGTCCCCGGGCCCCCCGCGGTCAGCACATAGATGACGTCGAAGGTTCGTATGGCGTCGATGAGGCGCAGGAACACGGCGGCGAAGAGGACAGGTTTCATGATCGGGATCAGCACCGAGACGAGGGTGCGCAACCGGCCGGCTCCGTCGATCTGCGCAGCTTCGAGCAGGTCCGTGGGGAACGACTGCAGTCCGGCGTAGATGATTAGGAACGTGAAGGGGGTCCACTGCAGGACGTCGAGCACCACCAGCAACGGCACGACCGACCCTGGCGCGAAGAGAGATACCTGCAGCCCGATCTTGTCCAACAGGGCGGGGATAAGCCCGATGTCGCCGTTCAGCAGCAGCCGGAACATCACCCCGAGCAGCGCGGGCGCGATCATGATCGGCACGAGTAGCATCGTAAAGAACACCTTCTTCGCAGGGAACGCCCGGTTCACCAGCAGGGCCAAGCAGAACCCGAGCACCGTCTCGGCCGCCGTGACGGCCAGGGCGAACCCGACGGTGAACTTTGCCGCGTCCAGGAAGCCGGGTGAGGAGAACAGGTCCTGATAGTTCTTCAGGCCCGCGAACGGCGCGACAGGCTGCTGCAACGTCAGGTCGTAGAAGCTGGTCTGGATGCCTTGGAAGACCGGGAAGACAACGAAGATGGCGGTGAACAAGATGATGGGGGCGCCGAGGACCCACTTAGCGCTGCGGCTGCCGGCTTGACCGTGGACGGACATCTCAGCCTCTCTGGACCGGGCGCGTCATGCACGATGATCGGCGTGCATGACGCACCCGTGGCCCCTTACTTCAGGAGGGTCTGAAGGTTGTCGTCGGCGGTCTTGAGCGCGCTGGCGGGGTCAACGGTGCCCACCCATGCACCACTGAGGGCTTCGGCCAGCTTGCTGTACGCCTGAAAGGTCTTCGGGAAGACCGGTTCGGCGTATCCGTACTTGTCGATGGACTCGGCGATCATGGGGAACGCCGGGTTGATCGACGCCTTATCGGCCAGGACCTTCGGCATCGCCGGGATCCCTCCGGCCTGCGCGTACGTGGCCATCGCCTCGGGCCTGGCGAGGTAGTTAAGGAACTTGGTCGCGGCGCCCTTGTTCGTGGCGTACTTGTTGAGGGCGACCGCCAAGGCGTGGACGTGGGTCTTTTGACCGGGGACCGGGGCAATGGCCATCTTGCCGGCCACGTCCGGCGACTTGGTCTTGTCGTTGAGCTCGGCGAAGCCAGCCGACCACTGGATCGCGAACGCGGCATTGCCCGACTTCAGGGCCGCCTGGGTCTCGGGGAACTCGGCCTGCGAGCTGTCCGGGGAGGTCCACCCGTTCTTGTAGATGTCGGCATACAGCTTGACCGCCTTCTGCGCCTCCGGGGTGTTCAGGTTCGCCTTACCGTCGGAAGTCGTCCAGCTGCCGCCC
>NZ_JANXRJ010000292.1 GCF_025353065.1 Lapillicoccus sp. | reverse complement strand
GGGGGTTGACGCCCGTTAACAGGGGCGACAACCCCGATGACGCAGCGTCAACCCCCCCGGGGGGGGACGCGCCGAGGGCGACCGTCGGCTGGTCAGGAGCGGAAGATCCAGGTCCGCATCGCGACGAAGCGCACCGCCGTGGAGACGACGTTGGCGGCCGCGACGGTCAGCACGGCGAGCGTGGTCGACGCGTGCGGCGTCCACACGGCGAGCAGGGCCAGGGCCCCGCTGCTGAAGGCCCACGTGACCGCGAAGATGGTCAGCGACTGCAGGTGGTGGCGGGCGATCCCGTCGGCCCCCCTCACCCCGAAGGTCCACCGGCGGTTGGCTGCCGTGTTGAGGACCGTTGCGACGAGGAGTGCGGCGACGTTGGCCGGCTGCGTGCCGAGCGGCGCGTGCAACAGGGCGAAGAGGCCGAGGTTGACCACCGTGCTCGCCACCCCGATCGTGGCGAAGCGGGCCAGCTGCCCCCCCAGGCGGGGGCGGCCGGGCGCCGCCTCCGCCGGGCTGGGCCGGGTGCCCTCGAAGCCCCCGGTGCTCTCGGTCCTGTCGATGGCCGAGGTCATCATCAGGTCGCGGTAGCGGTCGACGTGGCCGTCGCGGCGGCCCCGGAGACCGGCTGGGTCAGGTCGTAGAACGTCGTGCCGCCGATGGAGACGGAGGTGTAGTTCGCCTGCACCCAGGTCGAGATCTGCGAGGCGGCGTTGCTGCCGCCCGCGCCCTGGCCGCCGAAGCCGCCGCCGGCGAGGAAGTAGTGGATCTTGCCCCCCGTGACGTCCTGCTGGAACTCCGCCAGCGTCGGCGACGGGTCGCTCCCGTTGAACCCACCGATGGCCATCACCGGCAGCTGCGCGCCGAGCTGGAGGCCCGCGGCGTTCTGCGAGCCGATCGCGGCGGCGACCCAGGTGTATTTCGCCGAGTCCTGCGACAGGGCCGCGACGACGGTGGTGTTGGGGGTTGCGGCATCCAGCAGGCCACCCATCCCGCCGCCGCGGGTGCCGGTGATGCCGGGAACGCCGGTCGTGCCGGGAGCGCCGGTCGTGCCGGGAGCGCCCGTGGTGCCGGGAGCGCCACCGCCGAAGCCACCCGGCGGGGGCTGCTGGGTGCCGGTGCCGCCGGCGATGCCACGCGGCATACCGCGGAAACCGCCGCCGCCTCCCGGCCCGCCGCCCGCGCCGGCGATGCTGGGGCCCGCGTCGACGATCGAGCCGGAGTGACCGACGGAGACGGTCTGCGCGGCGTAGGCGGCGGGGCCGAGCAGTCCCGCGAGCAGGGCCGTGACGACGACGACGGGCACCGCACGGCGGTGGACCCGGGAGAGGAGGACGAAGCCGACGGCCGCAGCGATCCCGAGGGCGAGGACGACGACGCGCAGCCAGGAGTTCCAGTCGCTGCTGCGGGACAGCAGCAGGAAGGACCAGACGCTCGTGACCGCGGTGACGCCGGCCAGGGTGAGCCAACCGATGACGGACCCGCGGTGCTCCCTGGCCTCCACGGCACCCATGCCGACGAGAGCGGCGATGGCGGGTGCGAGGGCGACGGTGTAGTAGGCGTGGAAGATGCCGGCCATGAACGAGAACGTCAGGAGGGTGACGAGCAGCCAGGCGCCCCAGACGATGTATGCCGCGCGGCGGGCGTCGGTGCGGGGCCGGCGGCCGCGCAGGAACAGGCCGACGGCGAGGAGCACGAGGGCCGCGGGGATCAGCCACGAGATCTGGCCGCCGATCTCGGAGTCGAACAGCCGGGTCAGGCCGGTCGCCCCCCAGTTGCCGCCACCGCCGGCGCCGCCACCCCCGACGGAGCCGGTCTCGGCGCCGTTCAGGCGACCGAGGCCGTTGTAGCCGAAGGTGACCTCGAGGAACGAGTTGGTCTGCGAGCCGCCGATGTAGGGGCGCATGCTCGCGGGGACGAGCTGCACGATCGCGACCCACCACCCGGCCGAGACGACGATGGCGATCGCGCCGAGGACCGTGTGCCGGATCCGCCGGCCCAGCGAGCCCTTCGCCGCGACGAGGTAGGCGAGGGCGAGGCCGGGGACGACGAGGAAGGCCTGCAGCGTCTTGGTGAGGAACGCGAGACCGATGAAGACGCCGACCACGATGAACCACGTGGGCGAGGACTTCTCGATCGACGTCATCGTCGCCCAGGCGGCCAGCACCATCAGGAAGGTGAGCATCGCGTCGGGGTTGTTGAAGCGGAACATCAGCACCGCGACCGGCGTCAGCGCGAGGGTGGCCCCGGCGATCAGGCCTCCGGCGGCGCCGAAGTGCTTGCGCACCGTGGCATAGAGGACACCGACGCTCGCAACGCCCATGAGCACCTGGGGTAGCAGGATCGCGAACGAGCTGAGGCCGAAGAGCCGCACCGACAGGGCCATCGCCCAGAGGGACGCCGGGGCCTTGTCGACGGTGATCGAGTTGCCGGCGTCGGAGGAGCCGAAGAAGAAGGCCTCCCAGCTCGTCGACCCGGCCTGGACGGCCGCGGAGTAGAAGGAGTTCGCGTAGCCGCTCGAGGTCAGGTTCCAGAGGTAGAACCCGGCGGTGAGCACGAGGAGGCCCCAGAGGGCCGGGCGGGCCCAGGCGGGGTCGGTGTCGGGCCCGCGCCACAGGCGCGTGCCGAGGTCGGCGGTCCGCCGGGGCGCGCCCGGCGTGACCTCACGGGTGGGCCCGGGCTCGGCCTCGGACGCGTTGCGGTTCAGGATGATGGATGCCATGAGTCCCAAGGTCGGGCCGGGGACTGTGGGGTCCCTGTGACGCGTCAAGGACGAGGCGATGAGGGTCCGGGGGGCGTCCTGCAGACACGCGACAGGAGGGGCTGGGCCGCGGCGAGACCGAGGGCCACCAGCGCGAGCAGCCCCCAGAGCAGGGGTGGGCCACCCGCGACGAGCAGCCGGGTGCCGAGCAGCGGGGCGAGGACCGTCGCGAATCCCCACGACAGTCCGTATGCCGCGAGGTAGCGTCCCCGCGCCCCCTCCGGCGCCAGCCCCGAGACGATGCTCCACGCGTGTCCCAGGAGGACCAGGTCGCCGACGCTCCAGAGGACGGTGGCGGCGGTGAAGCCGGGGAGACCCGTCGCGAGGCCGGTGGCGGCGAGCCCGGCGGCGAGGACGGCATACCCGATCGCCATGGTGCTAAATGGGCTGGTGGAGAACGGTCCCCAGCGCAGGAGCGGCTGGCCCGCGACGACGGTGACGGCCGAGACGGTGAGGAGGAGGCCGGCGTCGCCGACGGGGAGGCCGCGGGCGACGACGGTGAGGGGGAGGGTCGTCACGAGCGCCATGTAGAGCAGGGCGAAGAGGGTGCCGGCAGCGAGCATCGCGAGGAGGCGTCGGTCGCGCCACGGGCTGCGGTCATCCGCTGTTGCGGCCGCGGCTTCGCTGGTGAGAGGGACCACTTCCGCGGACGCAAGGGTCGTGAGGTGGGGCCGGACCACGGTGACCACCACCACGGCGCAGACGAGGCACGAGGCGGCGTCCGCGACGAGGAGCCAGCGCAGGCCCACCCCGGCCAGCCAGGCCGCCAACAACCCGGCCGCAGCGCCGGCCCCGGCGAGGGCGGCCGCGAGGAGCCCGAAGGCGGCGGGGCGCGAGGCGTCGTCGGTCAGGTCGGCGACGAGGGCCTGGCTCGGGGGTTCGTAGAGCTCGAAGGCCAGCCCCAGCAGGACGACGCCGACGACCGCCCCGGCGAGGGTGGGGCTCGCCGCGATGAGGAGCTGGGCTGCCGCGCACCCGACCAGCCCGAGGCAGATGGTCGGGACGCGGCCGAGGCGATCGGCGAGCACGCCGCCGGCGAGCCGCGAGGGGATGGTGGCGACCCCGAAGAGCGCGAGCAGCGACCCGGCCGCCGTGACGGACAGGCCGAACTCCTGCCCGAGGACGACGGCGAGGAACGGCAGGGTGAAGGCGCCGACGCGGTTGACGGCTCGGGCAACGACGAGGGCCCAGACGGCGGGCGGGAGGTCGCTCGGACGCGCTGCCCTGGTGGACGTGGTGGACCCGACCCCGCCGTAACTGTCATCATAGGTTTTGTCAGTCATCACCCGGATGACGCTAGGCGATGGGGTGTGACTGGTCAAGTGAAGTTCGACAGTCATGTGGAGGCGCTGCTCACCGCCGCGGTCGGTCTGGTCAACCTTCTGACCCCCGGCCACGACGGCACGTCGGTCGTGGACGTCCCGACCGGCTCTCGGCGGACGGCCGCAGTGGGTGACGTCCTGCTCTCCCAGGGTCGCCGCAGCCGGGTCACGGCCGCGGACGCCACCCGGCTCGGCGTGGTGGCCGGCCAGCTGCGAGAGGTGTTTGCCGCTGCCGACCGGGGTGACCTGGACCGCACCGCCGGCCTGGTCAACGAGCTGCTCGAGTCCACCCGGGCCCGGCCGCGGCTGGACCGTTTCGACGACGGCTGGAGCCTGCACTTCCACGGCCCGGACGACGGGGTCGTCGTCGGGTGGTCAGCGGGGTTCGCGTCGGCGCTCGCGCTCTGCGTCGGCAGCGAGTATGCCGGCCGGCTCGGCGTCTGCGCCGCCACGCCCTGCGACCGCATCTTCGTCGACGGGTCGAAGAACGGGACGCGCCGGTTCTGCGGGGCCCGCTGCCAGAGCCGGGTCAAGGCCGCGGCCCACCGGTCGCGGCATACCTGACCGGCAACGTCCGCGTGAACGCGACACCGGTGTCCCGTCGGCGCGGACGCAGTGGGTATGCCGCGCGCAACGTCCGCGCGAACGCGACACCGGTGTCCCGTCAGCGCGGACGCAAGCGGGCTCAGGCCGGCAGCAGCACCGAGAACGTCGTGTCGCCGGGGCGGCTGTCGAGTCGCACCGTGCCCCCGTGGGCCTGGACGACGGCCGAGACGATGGAGAGCCCGAGCCCGGTGCTGCCGCCCGCCCGGTTGCGTGAGGTGTCACCGCGGGCGAAGCGTTCGAAGACGTGCGGTTGGAGCTCGATCGGGACGCCAGGACCGTTGTCGTGCACCGTGATTCGCGCCCGGTCACCCTCCTGGGCAAGACTCGTCCGCACGACGGTCCCGGGCGCGGTGTGGGTGCGGGCGTTGGCCAGCAGGTTGGCCACGATCTGGTGCAGCCGCGCGCCGTCGCCCCGGACCTCGACCGGCTCGTCCGGCAGGTCGAGCTGCCAGGAGTGCGCGGGGGAGGCCGCGTGGGCGTCGCTCACGGCGTTGACGACCATCTCGGTGAGGTCGACGGGCTGGGCGTCGAGCGGCCGCCCGGCGTCGAGGCGGGCGAGCAGCAGCAGGTCCTCGACGAGGGAGGTCATCCGGATGGCCTCCGACTCGACCCGACCGAGGGCATGGCTCACCGTCGCCGGGACGGGCTCGCGCTCCCTCTTGGTCAGCTCCGCATACCCCCGGATCGAGGCCAGCGGCGTCCGCAGCTCGTGGCTCGCGTCGGCGACGAACTGCCGGACCCGCTGCTCGCTCTCCTGCCGCGCCTGCAGGGCCTCGTCGACGTGGTCGAGCATCTCGTTGAGGGCGGCGCCGACCTGGCCGACCTCCGTGCGGACGTCGGTGTCCTCCTCGGGCACGCGCTCGGCGAGGGCGACCTGGCCCCGGTCGAGCGGCAGCTGGGCCACGCGCGTCGCCGTCGCGGCGACCCGGTCGAGGGGTCGCAGCGCACGCCGGACGACCCACAGCCCACCGATGCCCACGAGGAGCAGGCCGATGATGGTCGTCAGGCCGGCCACGATCGCCATCTGGGAGACGGTGCGCTCCTGCGGCCCCAGCGGCAGGCCGATGATGACGGTGGCGGAGTTGGTCTGGTCGCGGCCGGCCACGAGGCGGTAGTCGCCGAGGGGGGAGCCGAGGTCGACGGTCTGAGCCGCGCGGCCGAGGCCGTTGCCGAGCAGGCTGATCTGGGCTGAGGTGAGAGTGACCCGCGTGCCGTCGGAAGTGGTGGCGAAGTTGTCGAGGACGGTGTTGTTCGAGTCCGCCACGATGAGCCGCAGGCCGTCATTGCCGGGGCCGCGACTGTGGTTGTTGGGCGACGGGGCTGCTGGATCGTCCCCGCTACCGCCCGGTCGGAGGAAGTAGCCGTCGAGCTGCTGGTCGACCTGGCCGACGAGCTGGCTGCGGAGCGTGAGCACCGTCGCTGCGCTGGTGATCACGGTGATGATCAGAAAGAGGGCGAGGGTCGAGGCGACCAGCTTGGATCGCAGGGTCCAGGAGGAGGGATCCCGCAGGGTCTGCCCGATCCGCACGAGACGCGAGGAGCGTCGTGGCCGAGGAGAATCGGCTGAGGGAACCAGCGGGTTCCCGAGGGCCTTCGGACCACGTACAGGCTCACCTGCGGGGCCGGACGAGACCTCGGCCGGACGCGGCATACCGGCGTCTCCCGCCCAGTGGACCTGAGGTACTCCGGGTGCCTCGGTGACCGGCTCCGGCAGCCCGTATGCCGCGGGCTCGCTCGGGTGTCCCGCCCCGGGGTCGAGAGTGCTCGGCTCAGGCGGCCGGCTTGAGGACATAGCCCACGCCTCGCATCGTGTGGATCATCGGCTCACGCCCCGCGTCGATCTTCTTGCGGAGGTAGGAGATGTAGAGCTCGACGACGTTGGCCTGGCCACCGAAGTCGTAGTTCCACACGCGGTCGAGGATCTGCGCCTTGGACAGCACCCGCTTGGGGTTGCGCATGAGGTAGCGCAGCAGCTCGAACTCGGTCGCGGTGAGGGTGACGTTGACCCCCGAGCGGGTGACCTCGTGGCTGTCCTCGTCGAGGGTGAGGTCGCCGACGACGAGCAGCGACTCGTCGTCGTCCGCGGCGACGACCGCGGTGCGGCGCATCAGGCCGCGCAGTCGGGCGACGACCTCCTCGAGGCTGAACGGCTTGGTGACGTAGTCGTCCCCTCCGGCGGTGAGGCCGGCGATGCGGTCCTCGACGGCGTCCTTCGCGGTGAGGAAGAGGACGGGGATCCGGTCGTTGTGCTCACGCATCCGGCGCAGGACCTCGAGGCCGTCCATGTCGGGCAGCATCATGTCGAGGGCGACGGCGTCGGGCTCGAACTCGCGGGCGGCGCGGACGGCGGCCATCCCGGACTCGGCCGACCTGACCTCCCAGCCCTCGTAGCGCAGCGCCATGCTGAGGAGCTCGGTGAGGTTGTGCTCGTCGTCGACGACGAGGACCCGGGGCGCCGACCCGTCGGGGCGCTGGAGCTTCTGGGCCTTGGTGGATGCCTTGTTCATGATGTCAACATTCCCTGCGTCGTCTTGGTGTGTGGTGTGGCGTTCCTGTGGCCTTCCTGTGGACGTCGCCGCGGCCTCCAGCATCCCGATAATCCGGCCACAGGTCCAGCACAGGGGAGCGCGGGAGCGTGGTCGGCCGGCGCCCTGTCCGGCGCGTCCGGCCTCGTGCGCCTCGTTCTTCGACCATCGAAAGGCCTCGTCGTGACCCAGCAGCCGCATCCTCTGCTCCCTCCCCAGCGTTACCCGCAGGACGCCGTGGTCGTCCAGGACGCAGTCGTAGCAACGTCGCTCGCGCCCCTGAGGTGGTCGGGCCGACGCACCGCCGCGATCGGCGCGCTCGTCGTCGCCCTCACCACGATCGGCGGTCTCACCGCCGCTGCGGCCAGCCCGAACGGCATCGCAGCCCCGACGCAGACCGGCACCGGCTTCGGCCCGGGGGCGGGACGTGGGGGCTTCGGCGGTCCGCAGTTCGGTGGCCAGCATTTCGGCGGCCCCGGTGGTGTGCCGGGTGCTCGTCCGGGCCTGCCACCAGGCACACGCCAGGGCAGGTAACAGACTCCTTGATCGGGCCGACCCCGGCAGCTTCACGCCCAGCGAGCGCGATTATCGTGCGCTCATGAACCTCATCGAGATCGCCGTCCCCGACGGCACCGACGGCTCCCGTCGCACGGCGGAGGCCTACGTCGCGCGCCCAGACTCCGGCTCCGGCCCAGGAGTCCTGTTCTTCATGGACGCCATCGGCATCCGCCCCCAGATCGCGGCGATGTGCGACCGCATCGCGAGCTGGGGCTATGTCGTCCTCGCGCCAAACCTGTTCTACCGCAACGGTTCCGTCGAGGAGGTCGGTCCCCGCACCGACCTCACCCAGCCCGGCGAACGCGAGGCCTTCTTCGCCCAGGCCATGCCCCGGGTCCACGGACTGACGAGCGACCAGGTGGTGCCGGACATCGCGGCATACCTCGACGCGCTCCACGGCCTCGACGGCGTGACCGGCGAAACGGTCGGCGTGACGGGTTACTGCATGGGAGCCCGCCTCTCGGTCCGGGCGGCGACCGGCCATCCCGAGACCGTCGTGGCCGCAGCCGGCTTCCACGGTGGCGGTCTCGTCACCCCTGAGCCGGACAGCCCGCACCTCGGAATCCCCTCTGCCCAGGCCGAGTTCGTCTTCGGGCACGCCGACAACGACAGCTCGATGCCACCCGAGGCGGTCGCCGCGATCGGTGGGGCGCTCGCCGCCGCCGGGCTCACGGCGACCAACGAGGTGTATGCCGGGGCCCCGCACGGCTACTCGATGGCTGACACCTCGATGTATGACGAGGCCGCGGCAGAGCGCCACTTCACCACGCTCCAGGGACTGCTAGCCCGCACCTTCTCCTGAGGCGGAGGTCGCGGGCGGTGGGCCAACGCGCTCGCCGCCCGGGACCTGCACCCGGACCTGAGGCAGAAACCGTCGATTCTCAACGCGCACTCAGCCGCCGTGGTCTGCTACGTTTGTCTTGGTTGCAGTTCATTCCTCGCACGTCGAAGACAGGCCCGCCATCGCGCGGGTCTTTTTTTTGAACAAGGGCTCCCCGGTCTGACCGGATGCCTGTGGGACAGAGTTGCAGCTGGGGATTCGCGAAGTGCGTCGCCCCATCGCTCACACCAAGAAAGAGTTACCCCACATGGCACAAGGCACCGTGAAGTGGTTCAACGCTGAGAAGGGCTTCGGCTTCATCGCCCAGGATGGCGGCGGCCCGGACGTGTTCGTCCACTACTCCGCCATCGAGAGCAACGGCTACCGTTCGCTCGACGAGGCTCAGCGCGTCGAGTTCGAGGTCACGCAGGGCCCCAAGGGCCCGCAGGCCGAGAAGGTTCAGGCGATCTGATCCCCTGGTCCTGACGGACTTCTGACCATCGCGTCAGCAGCGACGCCCCCCGGCTTCGGCCGGGGGGCGTCGTCGTGTCCGACTCGGGTCTGATCGACCCGTCCCGAGCACGCAACCGGTAGCCCGCCGCCCGATCGGCCGTGACGTGGAGCAGCCAGGCCAGCGCAACGACGTAGAGCACCGGCGCCTATACCTCGGACGAGACCGCCGCGGCCACGAGGACGACGAGCGGTCCCCAGATCCGGTGCAGCAGGTTGTATGGACGCACGGCAGCAGGCGGCAGGTGGCCTCGCTCATGAGCGGAGCTGGCTCCCACCACGAGGGCGAGGTCGGGACCGACGACCCCGACGACGAGGGCGACCCACGTCCACCCGCCGTGCTTGGACACCTCGAGGAGGAGGCCGATCACGAGGCCCATCGAGAGGGCGGCATACGCAATGCGCCTGAGAGAGATGCGTCTGGGGGACATGAGCGGCTCCTAGAGGTGACAACACAGGGCGAGAGCACTGCTCTCGCTCGTGAACCTAGCGAACCGGACCGCGAGAAACAAGAGCACCGCTCTCACAAACGTGGAGCCACCCCACCCACACGCACGAAACGCCCGCCTCTTTGAGGGGCAGGCGTTTCGACGTGCCGGCGGGACCGGCATACGGGATGGGTCGGTCAGGCCAGACCGAGACGCACCTTGAGGGTGTCGAGCTCGAGCTGGAGCTGGGTCGGCAGCTCATCGCCGAACTTGGCGAACCACTCCTCGATCTTGGGGATCTCGGCCTTCCACTCCTCCTCGTCGACGGCCAGCGCCCCGGCGATCGCCTCCGGCGTGAGGTCGAGGCCATCGGTGTCGAGCGACTCCGGCGTGGGGACGTAGCCGATGGCGGTCTCGACCGCGGCGGCCTTGCCCTCCATGCGCTCGATGGCCCACTTCAGCACGCGGGAGTTCTCGCCGAAGCCGGGCCACAGGAAGCCGCCGTCCTCGTCTCGACGGAACCAGTTGACGTAGAAGATCTTCGGCAGCTTGGTGGCGTCGGCGTCCTTGCCGACGTTGATCCAGTGCTGGAGGTAGTCGCCGGCGTTGTAGCCGATGAAGGGGAGCATGGCCATCGGGTCGCGCCGGACGACACCGACGGCGCCGGTCGCGGCGGCCGTCGTCTCCGAGGAGAGCGTGGCGCCCATGAACGTGCCGTGGATCCAGTCGCGCGACTCGGTGACGAGGGGGACGGTGGTCTTGCGTCGCCCGCCGAAGAAGATGGCCGAGATCGGGACGCCCTGGGGGTCGTTGTACTCGTCGGCGAGGATGGGGCACTGCTCGATCGGCGTGCAGTAGCGGCTGTTGGCGTGCGAGCTGAGCTCACCCGAGCCGGGCGTCCAGTCCTCGCCCTTCCACGACGTGGCGTGGGCCGGCTCGTTCTCCAGCCCCTCCCACCAGACGTCGCCGTCGTCGGTCAGGGCGACGTTGGTGAAGACCGAGTTGCCCTTCTCCATGGTGCGCATCGCGTTGGGGTTGGTCAGCTCGTTGGTGCCGGGCGCGACGCCGAAGAAGCCGAACTCGGGGTTCACGGCATACAGACGACCGTCCTTGCCGAAACGCATCCAGGCGATGTCGTCACCGAGGGTCTCGACCTTCCAACCGGGGACGGTCGGGGCGAGCATCGCGAGGTTGGTCTTGCCGCAGGCGCTGGGGAAGGCAGCGGCGATGAAGTAGACCTGCTGCTCGGGCGAGGTGAGCTTGAGGATGAGCATGTGCTCGGCGAGCCAGCCCTCGTCGCGGGCGATGACGGAGGCGATCCGCAGGCTGTAGCACTTCTTGCCGAGCAGGGCGTTGCCGCCGTAGCCCGAGCCGTAGGACCAGATCATCCGCTCCTCGGGGAACTGGACGATGTACTTCGTGGAGTTGCACGGCCACTTGACGTCCTGCTGACCGGCCTCGAGCGGGGCCCCGAGGGAGTGGAGCGCGGGCACGTAGTCGGCGTCGAGCTCCTCCATCCGGCGCAGGACGTTGACGCCGGTGCGGGCCATGACGCGCATCGAGACGACGACGTACTCACTGTCGGTGATCTCGACGCCGAACATCGGGGGCTCGCCGTTGAGGTGACCCATGACGAAGGGCACGACATACATCGTGCGGCCCTTCATGCACCCGGCATAGAGCCCGCGCATGAGGTCCTTCATCTCGCCCGGGTCCATCCAGTTGTTGGTGGGGCCGCTGTCCTTCTCGTCCACGGAGCAGATGTAGGTGCGGTCCTCGACGCGGGCGACGTCGGTCGGGTCTGAGGCGGCATAGAAGGAGTTGGGCTTCTTCTCCTCGTTGAGGCGCACGAAGGTGCCGGCGGCGATGAGCTTGTCGGTCAGCCGCGTCCACTCCTGCTGCGAGCCGGTGACCCAGACCACCTGGTCGGGCGTCGTCATGGCGGCGACCTCGTCGACCCAGGCCTGCAGCCGCTTGTGGGTGGTCCCTCCCACGGGCACATCCGGCGCGTATGCCGGGTCTGTCGTCGGTGTCTCGCGCTTGGTCTCCGCCATGGTGATGCCCAATCCCTTTCGCCCCGGTCCCGTCGATCCCCGCAGAACCCGGCTCTGTCGCGTTTGGTGGTGGCTCCGGACAGCCGTTGTCCACATGCTGAGCGCCTGATCTGGTTAAGGTACGCCCGGCGAAGCGCTCAGGTGAGCCGGATGTGGTGAGGTGCTCTGGTGAAACCAGTCACAAAGTCCCAGCATGTCCGCCCCCTGTCGGGTTCTTGCAACTTCTTGCTGCAAGACCGCGAAACCCCCTGAGAAGATTGAGGATTCGTCATACGGGTGCTGACCCGGTGCGGGACCCATCAGGGCTCGAGCGCCGTATGCCGCGGCCGTGGCCCGGGGTGGGTCCCGGGGGTCCGAACCGATTTCGTGCGGCCCGACCGACGCGGTAGTCTTACCCGTCGTCGTGCTCGTCTCGCCACGGGCACGACGATCTGGCGCCCGTAGCTCAACGGATAGAGCATCTGATTACGGATCAGAAGGTTGGGGGTTCGAATCCCTCCGGGCGCACGCTGTGTTGAGACAGACGACTGGGGCCCTGACCTGCGGAGATGCGGTCGGGGCCTTACTCGTGTCTGGAAGTTCCCTGCCGCGCTTCCTGCCCCCGAGAATCAGATGGGCACAGTCACCCCTGACGGCCCAGGGGATGACGGACAGGACCGGGTCTTCGTGGTCTTGATGGGCACAGGGCTCGCCGATCGTCATCCGGTAGCGGCGGTCGGAGGCCGGCGCCCGCGGTACGGATAGACCGGTCCGCGGCCAGGGGAGACCACCGCCCTGGCGGCGGTGTCTGACGCAGTCACCTTGGCCCGCGGGCTCATGCCGATGAGCGGATGGCAGCCGGCAGCCGGGTCGTGGGAATGCCCTTGCTGAATCCC